>NZ_SRUX01000004.1:0-513202 GCF_004791545.1 Mesorhizobium sp. M4B.F.Ca.ET.214.01.1.1 | reverse complement strand
AAGCAGAAATCCTCGCGAATGCCGTCCATGCCCCAGGGTTTGGCCACCGGCTCGAAGGCGCCGAGCATCATCTTGCCGGCATCTTCCTTGTAGTAGGCGCACTCGTCCGGCACGCGCAGCACGGGCAGGCGGGTCAGCCCCGGGATCGGCTCAGTGACGAGATAGAAGTGCTCGCAGGCGTGCAGCGGGATGGTGACGCCGTTCTGGCGGCCGAGTTCGCGCGCCCACATGCCGGCGCAGTTGACGACGATGTCGGTCTCGATCGTGCCCTGTTCGTCGCCCTGTGCCCACGACACGCCGGAGACGCGGCCTCGCTTGGTGTGGACCTTGGTGACCTTGACGTTCTCGATGACTGTCGCACCCCGCTGGCGCGCGCCCTTGGCCAAGGCCATGGCGATGTTGGCAGGGTCGCATTGGCCGTCGAGCGGCAGGTGCACGGCGCCGACCACGTCGGATACGTTGAGATGCGGATACATCTCACTGACTTCGCTCGGCGAAATCTCGCGCACGTCGACATCGAAGGCGCGAGCCAGCGAGGCCTGCCGGTAGATCTCGTGCTTGCGCTCCTCGGTCAGCGCGACGGTGATCGAGCCGACCTGGCGCATGCCGGTGCCGACATCGGTCTCGGCTTCGAGCTTGACGTAGAGGTCGGCCGAATATTTCGCCAGCCGCGTCATGTTCTGCGAGGCGCGCAGCTGGCCGATCAGGCCGGCTGCATGCCAGGTGGTGCCCGAGGTGAGCTGCTTGCGCTCGAGCAGCACGATGTCGGTCCAGCCGAGCTTGGCCAGATGGTAGGCGACCGAGCAGCCGGAGACGCCGCCGCCGATGATGACAGCGCGGGCCTTGCTGGGAACGCTCTTGGTCATGCGATCATACTCCCGTGGGTGAGGGTAAGCAGCTCATCGGCTGGGCCAAACCGTCGATCAATCGTCCATGACTGACCGCGGGTTAGAGGCTCAATATTGGTCTCTGGACCACCCCATCCGGTAGATTCGCCCTGTCTGAGCCCCTTCGACGCTCTTCGCATAACCAAGCGCAACGTCCCGCGCTGGAAGAGTCATCGTTCCGGGAAAGAACTCGCCGTACGCCGAGGCGGACTCTGCTACGAGGGATGGGCTAACGATATTGATCCGCAAACCGCGCCTCAGCTCGATAGCAGCGCTTCGAACAAAGCCTTCCAATCCGCCATTCACAAGAGCGGCTGAGGCTCCCTGCAGAATCGGGTCTTCATTGGTTAGGCCCGACGTCAACGTGAATGAGCCGTTATCACGGATCTGCCTGAGTCCACGCAGCACCAGATTGACCTGACCCATCAGTTTGCTCCGCAAACCAACCTCAAACTGCTCGTTGGAGAGCTCTTCGAGAGGAGCATAGTGAACGGCTCCCGCGGTGCAGACCAATGCATCGAATGGTCCGACTTTATCGAAGAAGCGATCAATCGATTCTACGCTCGCGATGTCGACGCTCAACTCAGTATTGCGCGCCACCGGCACTACATCGTGCTTGTTTCCGAACTCGGACGCCACCGCTGACCCAATGACGCCGGTCGCACCTACTAGAACAATTCTCATCCTGCTCACCGCTACAGAGGGGCCTTCGGCTCTTACGCCGACGGTTCAAACAACGGCTTGAGCGCGTCGCGGAGGCCGGCTTCTTGCTCGAACGACATTGGCTGCAGTGGCTTGCGGATGTTGCCCGTCCCGTAACCGCGCCATTGCGCGGCCTTCAATACGGACTGTGTGTAAGGCGCGCGCCAGATGTATAGGAGCGAGGGTAGCATGCGCTTCCAAAGTGCGAGCGCCTCGCCAAATTTCTTCGCAGCCACGAGTTCATAGAGCTGTACCGCCTCGCCGGGCATATAGTTCGCGGCGCCCCAGATTACGCCGCGAGTGCCAGCCATCAGGGCGTAGACCGTCGTCGGGTCAGCACCGTTTAACACACCCCCTTTGGTCTGCAGATATTCCTGATGTACCGTGAGATCTCCGGCGCTATCCTTGATGTAGTTGAAATTCTTGAGACCGCTCAGTCGATCGAAGAGTCGCGGCGACACGGAAATTCCCGTTGCTTGCGGGATGTTGTAGCCGACGATGTCGATCCCAACCGCAGCGTCGATCTCAGCATAAAAGCTGAAAATGCCATCTTCATCGGAGGGCCCTTCCAGATACGGAGGTAGGATCATCAGCGCGTTCGCGCCAATGGATTCCGCATGCTGCGAGCGCCGGATGACCTCGTCCATGTTGAGCGCGGAGGTCTGACAGATCACATTGCATTTGCCACCGATCCGCTTCGCCCCCGTCTCGTAGAGGCGATTGCATTCCGCTTCGGTGAGGTATGGATGCTGGCCTGTGCCAGCCCCCAGGACGATCCCATGGACACCGGCCGCGACGTATTTGTCGATCAATGCCTCGAATGTCGCGTAGTCGATCGCGCCGCTCGCGGTGAACGGCGTCTGCATCGCAAGATTTATGCCCTTAAGGTCCGCCATCGGTTTTCTCGCTTTCAAAAATTAAACTTCTGCGCCCGCCTGCTTGAAGCGTAGCGCTGTCGTGAAGCGCACGCCCATCGACGTGACAAGCTTCGGATAGGTTCTGCTCGGGCTCGCGCGTGTCTTCAGGATGTCGATCACGGGGGATGAGTGCCCCACCGCCAATTCAGCCACGGCCTTCCCAAAGGCCGCTCCACGGGCCACGCCAGTGCCGTTGCAGAACGCCGCGCCGTACACCCGGTCCGCAAGCTCGCCGAAGACCATGCCGCCGTTTTGAGCCAGAGTCAGAAGGCCACCCCAGCTGGCCTCGAAGCCAATCGATGACAGCTGCGGCCAGCGCCTAACGAACGCCAACTGTTGCTGTTCTCGAGCCCTCTGCACGTCGGAGATCGTGGTCTTAAAGTCGGTCGCGTAGGAATAAACGTTCCGCAGGAAGATGCGGTTATCAGCCGTCCGTCGAACCGTTGTTCCGAAGCTATCGGCCGGGATAAGTCCATACTCGGATTTGTTTCCGACTTGGGCGAGTTCGGATTCGGTAAGCACCCGAGTCATGCTTGCGAAGGTATAAAGCGGGATTGCCCTGTTTTCGAAGAAACCAAATTTCGTCAGATGTCCCGAAGCGCAGATGATCACCTTCGACGCCCGGATCGTCCCGCCAGGTGTCTCGAAAACGTGCTTGGGGCTTCCAAATTTCACCGCCAGGATCGGCGTGTTTTCGTGCACAGCCACGTTCGACGGCAAGCGCCTTACCGCATTCTTCAGATACTTCGCCGGCTGTACGAGGATGGTTCCTGGATGGTGGAGCGCCTTGATGTAGTGACGGCTTCCCGTGATCGCCTGCATCTCGGGTGCCTCGACCCACCTGTAATCTTGGCCCAACTTGTCCAGCGCAATCGAAAAGCGCCGTAGGTCCTCGACACCATGCTTCGTCGCCGCGCTGTGGTATTTGCCCTGAGGGTCCCAATCGCACTCAACCCCGTACTCTTCGACCGCGCTTTTGATGTAAGCGATGCCATCAAGATTGACGAAGAGTTCTTCTTTGTTTCCCTTGATGTCCTCAACGAAATCGCGCTTGCGGGGGTTGTGGGCCAGATCGATGACGAAGCCCATGCATCGGCCCGAGGAATTGTTACCGATACGTTCTGCATCGACCAACACAACGGATGCACCTGGATTGAGCTCCGCAAAGCGGCGTGCCGCATGCAGCCCCATCCAACCTCCGCCGATTACCAGGCAGTCACAAAAGGTGTCACCATTTTGGGGCAACACGGATAACTCGGGACCCGAGGTGAGATACCATCCCGAAGCCGTTGGCTCCGTCGCCGGCGGCTCAATTGCAATGCGATCGGTAGGCAGGCTTTGCTTTGCAAGGACCACGGAGAGCTCGCTGGCATTAGGGCGGCCCGCAAAACAGGAGTGTTCCCCTGAAGCCGCTGCCTCGTTTTGTCCCCAAATGAATAGAGGATGGGAGCAGCGGCTTGTAGACGAAAAAGATCACGGCTGATATAGACTAGCTTCATGTCCAAACTTCGAAGCCTCGTTCCCTCCACCCATTCTTTGTTCGTTTTCGAAGCAGCCGCCAGAAATTTGAGCTTCAAGGGAGCAGCCGCCGAGCTGAACGTCACGCAGCCGAGCGTATCGCACGCCATCAAGATGTTCGAAAAGCGCTGTGGGACGCATCTGTTTGTGCGAGATAATCGCGGAGTGCAGCTTACGGAGGCTGGAAGGCAGTTATACGAGGAAGTTCGTACCAGCTTCCGGCGGATGGAGCAGAAGCTCGAAGCGATCTCGGGCCGCGGCACGAAGTACATCACTTTCGCGGCATCCTCATCCATGGCTGCTCATTGGCTAGTCCCCCAACTCTATCACTTCCAGGAAGACCATCCTGACATAAAGCTGAAAGTTGTCTCGACCGACCGCGATATCGAACCGGACCAGGAAATCGATGTGACGGTATGGGTGCGGCCACGCGACTTTAAGCGACTTAACAGCTGGTTTGTGTGTGACGAAATCATTTTCCCAGTTTGCTCTCCGAGCTATCTCCAAGAGCACCCCACGCTAAAAACCATTGATGATCTCAACCGTCATCAACTGCTTCATTCTTCCGATGCATATCGCAAACGGATGAGTTGGAATGAATGGATAGAGCTTGCCGGTGGAGATGCCAGCGAAATCAAGCCCAACATCGTCTTTAACGACTACCAGCTTACGCTTCAGGCCGCTCTTGCTGGTGAGGGAATATCGTTAGGTTGGAATTTGACAGCCCAATATCTTCTCACGAACCGACTTCTTGTCCGACCGATCGAGGCGAAGATCCAGACTGACAGGGCTTCCTTCATTTTGACGAGCGACGAGATAGGCAAAAATCAAGGTACCAAGATCCTCGTGGATTGGTTTTTGAATCAGGCCAAGCTTTTGGGTTTGTAGGCACTCGGCAAAAGGGAGCTCCAGAGCGCAGCTTGCTGCGGCGGTGAGTGTGGATAAACTGAACTTAACACAGCATAGCTTTGACGCCTACTGGCCACGTTGCCCAGATGGCTCCTTCAACGAACAGCCGGCTGCGCCCCTTATGGTTCGGACAAGTCGGCCTTCGATCTGTTCAAGCAGGCGCGCGGCCCAGGCACCATCGCGACTATAATGGACTATCGGGCGCGCGCCCTCGACAGCGACCTGCTTCACAATCGCGGCTCCGATGCCACTGGATGAGCCTGTGACGAGAACTGTCCGTCCTAACAAAGGCCGGTCACGCGTTGTTTGCTGAGCGGTCATCATGCTTACTTCTTCGCTTGATGTGCGGCAAATGTCCCGGAACGCACCGCGCCATTTTCTGCGCGGGGCGATCTATCTCCAAGGTCGGCCCCCACAACGGAGCTATGTCTGCCAGGTCTTCACAATCTCCCAGTCGACTTCCACACCCAATCCCGGCTCTTCGCCCAAGGACGCAAATCCTTGCTTGATCTCCACCCCTCCCGTAAACGGCGAGTCGCCGGCTACGTGCACCATCGAAAGGTGGCCCTCATCGACGGGGAAAACCGTTCGGCAAGAGGCGGCTGTGTGAAAAACAGCTGTATCACCTAGCAAGGTAAAGGGCGCCGTATCGACGCTGACGCCTATTCCGGCCGCCTCACAGATAGCGATGACTTTTCGCGCCTCGAACAATCCCCCGAGACGGTTCAACTTGCAAACGATGCGATCGCATGCTTGCGCCTGAACAATTTGAACCATCGCCTCAGCTGACCAAACCGATTCGTCGAGAATGACGGGTATCCCCGCTGTATTCCTGACGTGGGCCGACCCAGTGATGTCGTCGTAGCCCAGGGGCTGCTCAATCGAGAGATTGCGGTACTTACTTAGGGGACGGAGGGTGGAAATTGTGGCCCCTGCATTCCACCAGGCTTGGTTCGCGTCCGCATCCACCATAATGTTGCTCGGGATGACCTCCAGTGCCGCCGCAAGCTTCTCTGCTTCGCTCACCAGGTTTCCGTAACTCCAGCCTGCGCTCAAAAGCTTGTCGCCAACTTTGACTTTTATCGCTTGATAGCCCTCGTCGATCGCCTTCTTGCAGTCTCTGGAAACAAGTTCTGCGCTGTCTTGATAGGTACAGAACATCACGGGGATTCCACCCGAGTGTCCTCCGCCCATCAGTTTGTAGACCGGCATCCCGACAAGCTTTCCAGTTAAATCCCAGAGAGCCATGTCTACGCCGGACCGTGCGCTCCTGGCCCCTGGTGCGCCCCCCGCATAACACTTGAGCATAAGCTCGTGGCAGACGGACAAATTGGTCGCATCGATTCCGCGGAGAGCGCTGTCGTATTGTCGGATCGCGCTGAGGATTTGTTCCGGGGTCTCGTTCAGATACCACAGCTGAGAGGAGACTTCGCCGACACCACACTCTCCCGACTCCAAAGTCACCTTGATCAGAAAATTTATCGGGATCGTTGGCCAAGGTGAACTTTCAGAATCCCATGTCTCCTTCACCGAAATGGTCGGAATTCGCCAAGCATCTATCGACGCTATTCTAGATTTCTGGAGCATCATACGGCCTCTCGATTGTCGTAAGTAAATTCTGAGAATTAAAGGATCCACATCAGCTTTCGTCCCAGTCGGAAGCTCTCGAACGCAGCCCGGTAGTAGTCGCCGGACCTAGTTTCCTACCGCCAAATAAGCGTCGGGAATTTCCAGGCATGGGATAGCGACACCCAGCAGTTCGCGATACGACGCAGGTCCCCTCCAGCTCGATCAGACTCCTTGCAGCTTTAGACTCGAATATCGCCTCGAACGGGAGCTTCCGCCTCAACCGCCGACGAAAGAGCCGCCGTGATTTGCCGCAGGGAAACTACGCCGAGGGGCTGCCCGCCGGCGCCTGTGACGATGCCCGCGTCGCACGAGGAGTTGGTAAGCTCTTTGGCGGCGACCTCTAGCGTCGAGCCAGACTTCAGCTTAGGCAGAGATCCCTTTTCCATCGCCGTGGTGGTGGGATCCATGACGGCATCGATCCTGATGAAGCGGCCGCGATTGACGTCCTTCACAAATCTCTCGATGTAGTCGTCGGCAGGCCGCAAAAGAATGTCCTGGCTGTCGCCCTGCTGGATGATGGAACCGTCCCGCAGAATCACGATCCGATCGCCGAGCCTCAACGCCTCGTCGAGATCGTGGGTGATGAAGACGATGGTCTTGTTGAGTTCCGCCTGCAATTCCAGAAGCATGGTCTGCATATCGGTTCTGATCAGCGGATCGAGAGCCGAGTAGGCCTCGTCCATCAGCAGGATCGAGGCATCGTTGCTAAGCGCGCGCGCAAGGCCTACTCGCTGCTGCATGCCACCGGACAATTCGTTCGGGTAGCGCTGCTCAAACCCCACCAAGCCTACCCGCTCGATCCAGCGCATGGCAATGGCGCGGCACTTGGTCTTTTCGATCCCGCGTACCTCAAGACCGAATGTGACGTTGTCGATGACGGTTCTGTGCGGCAGAAGGCCAAATCTCTGGAACACCATCGCCGTATGATTGCGGCGGAATTCACGCAACTCCAACTCCGACATTTCAAGAATGTTGCGACCGTCGATTATGATGGAGCCCGAGGTTGGCTCTATCAGGCGATTGATGTGCCGGATCAGCGTCGACTTCCCGGAGCCGGACAATCCCATGACGACCTGGATCTTGCCGGCCGGCATGGAGATGTTGATGTTGTTCAGGCCAAGGATATGCCCGTGCACCTTGCCGAGTTCGGATTTCGACAACCCATCGCGGACAGCTTGGACGTACTGCCGCGGAGCGCCGCCGAAGATCTTGTAGAGGTCACGGATCTCTATCGACGTGTCGCCCTTACTCATGCGTTGCACCCCGATGCCTCTGCAGCCGGTGTCCGTAGGCCTGGCTGATGCGGTCGAAAATGATGGCGATGCCGACGATGGCAAAGCCGTTGAAGATGCCTTGAGTGAAATACTGGTTGGCGATGGCCTGCAAGACGTTGAGGCCAAGCCCCTGCACACCGATCATCGAGGCGATGACCACCATGCCGAGCGCCATCATGATGGTCTGGTTGATGCCGGCCATGATGGTCGGCATAGCGAGCGGGATCTGCACTTTCCAGAGCTTTTGCGAGCGCGAGCAGCCATAGGCGTCGGCGGCCTCCAGGACCTCCTTGTCGACGAGGCGGATGCCAAGGTCGGTGAGGCGGATGATCGGCGGGATGGCGTAGATCACCACCGCGATGAAACCAGGCACGCGGCCGATGCCGAGCAGCATGACGACCGGGATGAGATAGACGAAAGGCGGCATCGTCTGCATGACGTCGAGCACCGTCTGCATGACCCCGCCGACGCGCTTGTAGCGGTTCATCAGGATGCCGAGCGGGATGCCGATGGCAATGGCGAAGATGGTCGAGGTGAAGACGAGCGAGATCGTCTTCATCGCATCCTGCCACAGGCCAAGAAGACCGATGGCGATGAGGGTCCCCATCACTGCCAGAACAACAGTCCAGCTGCGTGCCGCGAACCATGCGACGGCAGCCAGCACGATGATTACAAGCGGCCATGGTGCACTCGAAATCACCGCTTCAAAGAAGATCAGGACCCTCTGCAGTGGGTAAAAAAAGTTCTCGATCGCATCGCCATAGGCGCGTGTGAGACCCCTGAGCGAGCCGTCGATCGCTCGTTTTACGGTCAGCAGGACATCAGGGTCGAGTTGCGGAAATTTGAAAAGCCAATCCATATCGCGATCCCAGCCTCGGTTCGCCTTGTCGAGCTTGCCGACCCTCGCGCCAGGACGAAGCGGCGAACGCAACATCATTGCAAGAGCGCTCAACAAGATCCTGAGGTCAGCCAGGGAATACTCTCGTTAGACGCTCGGACCATGAAAGAGAGGGAGGCCTCGAAAGAGTTCGAAGCCCTCCTCAATCGACTAGTCAATCGACTAGCAGGGCATTAATTCGCCGCAGCCTTGACCTTTTCGGCCACGTCAGCCGGAACCCATTTCGTCCAGACTTCCGGCATGTTCTTGATGAACCACTTGGCACCATCCTCGCCGTTCGCCTGGTTTTCGGTCATCCACAGCATCACCTTGCCGACTTCGGCTTGGCTCCAACTGCGTTTGGCAAAATAGTCTTTTGCCGGGGCCACGTCGTCACGCTTCAAGAACTTGTCGGAGGCCAAAGTGATTTCTTCCGAGCCCTTCCAGTAATTCGGCTTCGGATCCGGGCAATCCTGCTTCGCAGTGCAGCGTGCCCACTCCGCATCATCGTGCGCAGGTCCATCCAGGCGTACCATGGGATATTTCACCAGCAATGACGTCGGAGCCCAGTAGGCCGCAATGAAGCCGTGCTTCTGCTCGTAGGCTTTCGCGATCGCACCGTCGAGAGCGGCCGCAGATCCGCTCGGCACGAGTACGAAGCCCTTCTTGTCAGCTTCAAATGCCTTGAACAACTGCGATGTTACCACCGTATCGCCCCAGCCTTGCGGGCCTTGGATGATGCCGCCCTTCGAGGGGTCTTCCGCGGCCGGGAACAGATCTGGATGCTTTAAGGCATCATCTACAGTTTTGATATCGGGATGAGCGTCGATGACATATTTCGGAACCCACCAGCCTGAAACCGATCCGTCGCTGATTCCGGTTCCAACCCGCTTGACCCGTCCCTCGTCGGCGCCCTTGGCATAGAAATCACCCAACAGGGTAACAACAACAGACGGAGCGATATCCGGCTGGCCCTTCTCAATCATCGAAGTGACCGTCGGAACCGTGTCCCCTGCGACAGTGGTGGCATTGCATCCGTAGCCATTGTTGAGGATGAACTGGTCAACGTAGGCGTTCGCCTCGGCCGACTGCCAGCTGAAGAGCGCCAACGTTACGTCGCCACAGGCAGCGTGCGAAACTCCGCCGCTCAGGAAAGCGCAAATTGCACTGGCGGATAAGGTAATCAGTAGACGTCTCACATATTCCTCCCTTTGCTGGCTTATTGTTCCCAGCCGTTTGATCCCAGGCGTGCATACGCTTCAGGCCAGCGGCAAGCATCATGCATAAAGGATCTGATTGGGATCTCGTAGTTCGAAAAAATGCCGGCGGATATAGATACAAATAATATCGGCCGTCGAGGTGAGGTTGTGGTGGCTGCCTGAAGCGGGGCATTCGCAATCATCGCCGACGTCTTCCGGCCGGCTGTCTTCGTGCCGAAAGATCGCCTTTTGAGGCGCCCCGAACAGGGCTCATAAACGTGCCTGCATGCTTGATGGCGTTCAGCTGACTGGGACACAGATATTGTACAGTTTTATGCGACGACGGTTGCGTCTCGACGAGAGTCGCACAGCCGTCGAGCGCCCCAACAAGAATGTCAGTTTTCACGAATGGGAAGAGCGGGCTTCAACGGCGACATTTGGGCGCAAAGCTGCCGTTCGCCGCCAGGAAACGCGTACGTGATTTCAAGTCAGGTACTGGATTAAACCAAGAGCATGGATGTTCCGGGTGAACTAGTCTGTCAATGGAGCAAACGCGGTGAGGCTCTTCCCCTATTCCCCAACTGGAACGGATAGCCTGCGAATATCCTCATCGAGCCACCAACAAGCTTGCGCAGTTCTATGGCAACGATTCTACCTTCAAGACGAATGCCCGGAACTGGTCAGCGACGGGTCTATCGGACTGAGGACTGAACCTTGTAACGGGCCAAAGCACGCCCCAGTTTGACGCTACAACTGATTCTTGACGGCTATGTCCGCCTTCCACTAAGTATATGATATTGCGATGCAAAAATGGCTGTGAAAATGAAAAATCAGGATCCTGGCTCCCCATCAGTTTGAGGCTTGTCAAGCGGAGAACCAGCGTGCGAAATCCGGTGTTCAAGCCCCAGGCGCGCTGAATGGCTAGAGGCCACCGAACAACCCGCGGCGCAAATCCAGTGCTTTCTTAAGCCACGTAACATGCGACTCTTCTATCCCTATTGGCTGGGACATTGCCTCGCATTCTTCAGGCATGGTGGTCCACGAAGGAGAATTGGCTGACATATCGCACCGTGCGAGATGGCCGCGTCCGGTCGTCGTGAGACAGGCGTAACTCCCAGCTGGAAAAATCTGACCGTTGGCCCTGCACGTAGAGCCATGAGCAAGCGTCGGTTCTCCCACTAGGCTGCCCGGACAATAGTCAAGAACTCTCTTCCAAGTAAGTACGTTGAGGCTATTTTCGCAACGTGCGAGATAGTTTTTGGAGTTTTCCACCAAACACGCATACTGGCCCACCTCGAACAATCCGGTCGGCGCGACACATTTGTCTTGTCCCATGGCAGGCGCGAGAAGTCCGGTAAACACAACCAGGGCGGCGACGAGCCTTACTTGCATGTCGTCAAGCATGTCACTCCAACCACCCCTGCCCCAGGGGTAACCAAGACCCAAACCCGAGTTTGCGGAAGCTGTTCCCGACAGTTGCATTCAAGCCAATTGCCACAGATCGTCGCAAGCAAGCAGGAATGGGCGCCGGTCGCATTCGCAATCGCAATCCCGAGGTTTTCGGAGCACCCGAACTCGGCTTTGGGTCGGCTTTAGTGGCGGCGAACCCATCCTAACCCAGAAATGTACTCTCACTTGCCAAGTTGGCTCCGCCAGCCCAGGCCTCCCGATTTTATCATTTCGACTGGGTTAGCTCACGCGCAATGAATAACATGATCAACCAAGAATGAGATGGGGTGGAGCGTCTTCACGCCAGTCATTTCTTCGATATGCCAGCGGCAGGTTTCGCTATCACATACGATGAAATCTGGCTTTATCTCTTGGGACTGCTCCTTTAGCGTGAGGCCAACCGTTTGCGACACTTCAAACTTATTTTTGTCATATCCGTACGTTCCCCCAATGCCACAACAACTCGCTTTGGATAAAACGATTTCGAGGCCGGGGACCTGACGAAGAAGCTCTAAGGCTGGCGTACCGATCCCGTGGCCACGCAACTGACATGGCGGATGGTATAGGACGCGGAAGCTGGTTGGCTTTGCGATCCTGGCGATTTCATCTAAGCGCTGATCCCGCACGAAATGGCAGATGTCGTTCACCGCGGACGAAACGTGCTCAGATTCGGGACTCTCGAGCCCCAGGTATGTTTTGTACTTTGACTTTAGCGTAAGGCTGCAACTCGTCGACGAACTGACGAGTACCGCGTTTTGGGGGAGATCTCGGGCTAGTTTTTGCGTCAATCTCTTGGCACGTTCATCAGCTTGCTTCCATTCCCCAGTGGAAAGCATAGGGAGTGAACAGCAACCTGGCTCAGAGATTTTTACTGAGAAGCCTAGGGCGTTCAACAAGCGAACTACGGCTTTTCCTGTCTCGGGGTCGTAGTTGTCGACAGCGCAGCCCGTGAAGTAGTGTACGGGCGGTCCATCAGGTTGTGAACGCCGTGCGAACCATCGCCTAAAGGCATTTCCATGAAAATGCGGCAATGGCGAGCGCCGGTCTAGCCCGAGCACTTTTTCAGCAACAACGCGCAAGACGGAGTTCCTGAGCATCAAATTTGCGAGAGTCGGTGCTATCGAGCCAATCCTTCCGAGCAAATCTGGCCGGTTAAGCAAGCGCTGTCTAAGCGATACTCCCTCCCCTTGTCCGACAGACTGGGCTCGTGCCGTCACTATGATGTCCGTGATGGCGACATCGTTCGGGCAAACGCTGCTGCACACTCCACAAGCGGTGCACAAATCGGTTGAATGATCGAGCACTTCATCGATGATCCGGAAACGAGCCGCTTGTGGACCCGCATATTTAGGCCCTGGAAAGTTTGGCGTGGCCGCCACGACTGGGCAGTGCGACTGGCAGATCCCGCATTTCGTGCATAAATCCATGGTGGCTAGCGTTTCAAGGGCATGAGGCCCCACGAACCTGCTAGCGGGTGCTATTTCTGTCATTGTGCTAGGTTCCGGACCGCGTTGATGTTGGACTTCCAGTTGGCCCACGCAACCTCGTGGTCTTCTCGGTTCATGCTCGGCTGATAAACTCGAGTTTTGCGCTGCCTCGCGGCGACATCCTCTATGGTCATCGATCCCGCCCCGACTGCCGCCATCATTGCAGCGCCAAGTGCGGTCATTTCGCGTTCTTCTGATACGAGCACGGGAAGACCGAGAACGTTTGCGGACCGCTGCATTAGGTAGGGGTTACGGCTAGGGCCGCCGTCGGCCTTTACGCATTGAAGGCTGCCTCCAAGCTTGTCGTTCAGAGCCAGAATTACCTCCGCACACGAGAAGGCGATCCCATCCAACAGGGCTCTAATGATCTGGGCATGGCTCGTGTCGAGCCCAATGCCGCTAAGCATGGCTTTTCCAGTCGGTATCCAATGGGGGGCGGCAATGCCAGAGAAGGCCGGAACGAAAACGACATTGCCGGTGTCATGAACCGTGCCAGCAATCGCCGCTGTATCTTGCACCGAGGAGATAAGACCCGTTCGGGATGCCCAATCCAACGCCGATCCGACTGAGAAAACACCCCCTTCCAGCGCATATTCAACTTCATTTTCCATTTGCCACGCTACGAAAACGGGCAGCAGACCATCTGGCTCGACAAGTCTCTTTCCGGTGTTCACTTCGATGAAAGCCCCTGTCCCATAGGTGGCCTTCGCAGACCGATCGTCAAAGCAGCCTTGAGCGAAAAGAGCCGCGTGCGCATCGACCACGTCAGCGCAGATCTCAATTCCTTTAGCGTTGATGTCAGGATGATCCACGAAGCCTATTGGGCCGCAGGAGGGCCCAATTTTCGGTAAGCATCCCACATCCAGACCGAAGGCATCTAGCACGCGGGCGTCCCATTGAATTTCTCTAATGTTTAATAGAGAAGTTCGAGACGCCGTCCCTGGCTCGGTCACGAATACCGCACCATTGGTCAGCCTATGGAGCAAATAACTGTCGGTGCCGCCTAGACAAAGTTGCCCTTGTTTGGCAGCCGCTCGAACCTCGGACACGTTCTGAAGAAGCCACCGGAACTTGGATGCAGAGAAGTATGGATCGAGCAACACGCCCGTATGCTGACGTACCAGCGCCTCAACGCCAGACGCGGCAAGTTCTCGGCAATCCTCTGCAGTTCGCCGATCCTCCCAGGAAATGGCAGGCCCGAGACCTTCTCCGGTCTCCGAAGACCAGGCCATGCTGGTCTCTCCTTGATTGGCAACGCCAACAGCGCGAACATCGCGCCACTCGCGACCAATCTCCTTGAGCGCTGCTGATGCTGCTGCCAGGGTAGCCATTAGGAAGTCGTCAGGTTTATGTTCAACCAATCCCGGGCCTGGCGTTGTCTTCGGCATCGGCACCGACTGACAGCTTAAGATACCGTCTTCGGGATTGAAGACCAGTGCGGTCACAGTTGAGCCGCCGTGATCAACGCCTATGAATAAACCATCCTCAAGTGCCACTGAGCACACCCTCCCTTGCGAGGTTTGCAGCCTTGAGAGCCGTCGCAACCGCTACTCCTTCAAGAGAGAGTTCGCGAACGGGATCCCAATTGGCTAACAATGTCCCCGTGACGTATACGTTCTTGATACAAGTTCCTTCCCTCGTTCCCCTGAGAGAAGTGTCGGTTTCGACGCCTAGCGTATGCAGCGCATGTTGCACTAGACCCGGGCTCCTAACGTCAAGGGGGCGTGTTTGGATGACGTCTAGACCAAAAGTAGGTTCGTTAGCGATGTTCTCCGGCCCTACTTGTAGGCCGCCAAGCATGACACCGCCACACGCGGCGATAAACTGGGAAGCGTAGTATTCGTTATTTTTGTCGTCAACAAGCGATCTACACTGGTCGTCTACATAGACAGCCCGGAGATCTCTCACATTCTGATGAATGTTCGCGCCTGCGAGCTGCAAAGCGCTGAGCAATAGCCGGTAAAGCCTGATCCCGAACACGCTTGGGGGCAACGTTGCAATCTCGCGAACTGCCGTCCCCAACGTTGTTTGTGCGTTCTCGAATACTTGCCGATGCCGCTCCAGCCCCAGAATGGCCGGAAACACCACGCACTCGGTGCCACTCGGCAACCCTCTCCGAACGCCATCGAAAAAGACATCACAGCCTCGATCCAGCGCCTGTGCTTGCCTGACGCTATCGCCACTCGCCGGAGACCTTACATCGATAATCTTCAGGCTTCTTGCTTTGTCGGAGAGGCCCTCTGCAAGTAAATGAGGCATAAAATCGGCATACTCGCTTAGCGCGACAACGGCCACGTTCTTCCCCATGACGTCGTCTGCAAGAGCAAGAGAACTGGGATACGCGTAAACGGCCGCGGGCGTACCGGAGATCGTCACCGCAGCGGCGTTTGTCTGACTGCAGACCCACGGATTCCCGGTATTAGCGAGGCATTCTAAAAACCAGCGCACTGCCGCTTGGAGATCCACGCCAGCGATCTTGCTATAGGGGTGCCCGCTCTTTAACTGGGAAGTGATCTGAAGCGGATCGTCACTGAGAGGCGAGTTGAACAACCCAAGCCCACCGGCTGAATAGTGGAGTGACCCTGCTCCTGGCATCAAGAGCCGCACGCCCACCCCCTTCGTCGACAGAAAGAGGGCAGCAACAAGTGCCTCTAGCTCGGCTCCCACGACAATGACATCGGTTTTCACGGATGGAGGCTTTCATTCGAGTCAGACGCATCCTGGGAATATCCTAAGATCCGGCGATGCGTGAATTCGTGCAAAAGTATCTGACGGGCCTGCTTCCCCCAGGCAACAGATGCCATGCCCTTGAGCCGTTCGGACCAGAAATCACAAAGCTCCGCTCGTGGATCGATGTCCGCTCCGGCCTTGACCAGAAGTTCAATGACTCGCGGGCCGCAAAATGTGCCCTGGCACGGGCCGAAGCCAATCCGCAGTCGGCGTCTGAGGTCATGCAGTCTGGTAATACCCCCCTCCCCAATCTCCTCATCCACAGCCGAAAAACTGACTGCTTCACATTCACAAACATTCCGCGGGCGAGGTAGGGTACTTTCAGATGTGCTGAGCGCCGAAGCAGGCTGCCAGTAGCGGCGAGCCTCAATGCCGGAAGTTGCCTCGGAGGTAAGGCAAGGAGCATTTACACCCAGATAGCTGCAAACCTGATTAGCCACATCCTCGGCCATGGAACGGTGCGTCGTCAGCGATCCGCCGCACACTGTAAACATACCGGGGAAGCCTGTGGCCGCATGGTTAATGACAACGTGGCGCCGGGGAACCGCCTTATTCGGCGGCCAGTTCGGAGGCTTCACGAGCGGACGCACCCCAGCCCAAGCTCGAAGGAATCCGACCTCCCGCACACTGGGGATCATGGGGGTTGCACCTTCGAGGAGTTCTTGAATCTCCTCGGGCCGTACAACCGTTGTGTTGGGATCCGACACAATCTGGGATGTGGTGCCGAACAGGCTGGTCGTGCCCGTCGGAACAATTATGTCATGACTGCTCGGGTAACGACAGCGGTTGATAACGCGGTGCACTATTCGGTGGGCCAATACGACGATCGAGCCTTTCGTTAGCTCTAAGTCGACATGTTGGCCCGCCAACGCGGATATCTGTTTGGACCATGATCCTCCTGCTACGACCAGCACATCCGCGCCAATGTTTCCGGCCTCGACACCCTCAAGGCTGACTTCAATCGTCCCGTTCATGGACTTTCGGATTGCCGTGACTTGATGCCTCAAGAGGATTCGGGCACCTCCTCTCCTGAGCTCGCCGCCTATCCAGGTCAGAAGACGCCAAGGATTAATCGTGGCGTCAGGAATTGCGAACGCGCGCTTTGTGGATCGCGATAGATACGGCTCTGCCCGAAATAGATCGCCCAAGGAGACTTCGGAAATGTCAATTTCTGCTGTCCGGCAATTGGCTTCGAACCGTTCGGCATACTCGTCGGGATCCTCTTCCAGCGAGACAAACAATCCTCCGACCGGCTCTACCGCAGCCGGCACCATGCCGGCGATCAGCCTGCGCTCTCGCATGCATTCAGCCGCATAGTTTACGTCGCTTACGGCGTAGCGCGCTCCGCTCTGCAGCATACCGTGAAAGCGACTGCTGGTGCCGGCCGCGAAATCACCTTGATCTACCAAAGTGACTTGGAACCCACGCAACATAAGATCGCGGGCAGTGCCACAGCCTGTAGCGCCAGCTCCAATTACGATTGCCCGGCGCCCTGGACTGAAATGCGCCCGCGGTTCACTCAGCATGTCGGCGGTTTCCCTTATCGAATTGGTTAGCCCACCCCTGCAAAAGGCGGTCCGCTGCGATGGCGATAAAAGCGATGCAAATGCCGGCGGTTAGCCCTCGGCCTGGATCTGATTGCGAGAGTGCAATTAGCGTTTCCTGACCGAGGTCGCGTGTTCCCACCATTGCGGTGATGATCAACATGCTGATGGCGAGCATCAGGGTTTGGTTGAGCCCCAATATGATCCCAGGAAACGCCGCAGGCAGGATCACGAAGCGACGAATTTGTCGTGGAGTAGCGCCATACACTTTTGCCGCTTCGATAATTGTCGTCGGAACATCGTTCACTGCACGGGCCGTGTACCGAATCGCGGGGGCAATGGCATAAAGCACAACCGCCACCAAAGCTGAAAAGTCCCCGACACCCAAGAGCATTACGGCGGGCAGCAAGTAGACAAATGACGGTAGCGTCTGCAGCGTGTCCAAAGCGACCTCGCAGGCCCTTTGAAGGCGTGGATTGCTGGCAGTAATAAAACCCAAAGGAACGCCAGCCAAAGCGCATATCAAAAACGCAATGCTAAGAAGATAGACCGAAAGCATGGCCTTCTCCCAAAGGCCGGCAATCGCAATGAAGGTAATCATCGCTCCACATAACAGCGCCAACCGAAAGCCAGATAGGCGATATGCAAGTGCCATCAAGACAAGGACGACACCCCACCATGGCAACGAGAGCATGAACGATTTCGTTGGTTTTAGTACGTAGATGAACAAGTGGTCGCGGACGGCGCTCACCGTCCCGTATGCGTAGAGGTTGATCCAGTCGATTGCGCTGTCCAACCATTTCCCGCTCGAAACAACATTGACGACGTTGTAATCTGCGAGTGGTTTGAACCACGTTCCGAGGATCGTAAGGAGAACGGCAATGGCAGTCCCGGCCAGGACTTGCCAATTCCGACCAAAGAACTCGTTCGCGCTTAGATGATCTTTCCGACGATGAGCATAGGCTGCGCTGAGGCGATCAAGCGTTATCGCAAGGAGCGTTATCGCTAAGCCGGCCTCGATGCCGCGGCCGATTTTCAGCGATTTGACTGCCTCCCAGACATCATACCCAAGGCCTCCGGCGCCGATTAGCGAGGATATGATCACCATATTCAGGGTCAGCATGATGACTTGGTTCACCCCGAGCATAATGCTGCTCTTTTCGGACGGCAGCATAACGCCTGCTATAAGCTGGCGTGCGGAGCAGCCAATGAGCGTTCCAAACTCGACCAGCTCCACCGGTACTTGCTTGAGGGCGGTATCGGTTAGCCGAACCATGGGCGGAATGCTGTATATCAAAGTCACGATCAATGCAGCGGCTGGGGTATAGCCAAAGAGCAGAATGGCCGGCACGAGGTATCCAAACGCGGGGACTGTTTGCATAAAGTCCAACAGCGAAAAGACGAGAGGCCGAAGACGTCTCCAGCGAAACAGTCCTATGCCCACGAAAAGGCCTGCTGCGACGCCGATGACAACCGCCACCACAACGAGAGCCAGCGTCATCATGGTGCTTTGCCACAAGCCCATGATCGCGACATAAACAAAGGTCGATGCCGAGAGGAGCGCGAGGCGGAAGTCCTTCAACGCCAGTGCGGGAGAAACGAAGAGAACGATAACTCCAACCCAAGAGACAGGCGGTAGCGACACGGTGACCGACCCAACCGAGAAAACTATTCCTTGAACGAGAAGCTCTTGCAGGAAATCAACAGGCGCCTGAATCACGAGGGCAACCAACCTGGACAAATCGCCAACAGCCAGATTGCCCACGTGCGCGCCTCGAAGAAACCAAATGAGCCCGTCCTTTATCCAAGCTGAAACGGGAAGCAGCGGGGCCACCGGGTAAGCTCGCAACCACGCTGAAGAAGGTAGGTAGAACGCTGCCACATTTGCGGCGACAGCCATGACAATGAAGAGCCGTCCGATGGTCGCCCTGTTGCCCGCTTCCCATTGGATACGGCGAGCAGCAGCAGCCAACGGACCAGCTCTGTCGGCCTGAATTTCGGTTAGTCCTGACATGGGATCAATCAGCCTAGACGGCTTTATCCGTTTGGCGGCTATTGCAGCCACGGCTTCCAGACGGATTCATTCTGCGCAAGCCACTCCTCGGCGGCCTTCTCCGGCCCAATTCCGTCGACATCGCTTCGTGCGACCAGCGCGCCCATCGTCTTCGTGTCTAGTTGGAACTTACGCAAAACCTCATACGCCTTCGGCCATTTGCTCTCGCCGCCGGCCCAAGCCGTCTTCCACATGCGACCCGACGGACGCGCACAGTCGAACCTTTTCTCGTCGTAGCATGCGTCGGTATATTCAGGCCACTTGACGAACTCACCTTCGTACTGCGCCGGCAGCCAATACGGCTCCCAGGTCCATCCAATGATAGGTTGCTTGCGCTTGATAGCCGCCGTGAATTCTGCTGTGAGAGCGGCATCCGAGCCTGCATGTATAATCTCAAAATTCAGACCCAGGGCATCGATTCGCTCTTGGTCGTGGCCACCCCATTCAACTGGACCAGACAGGAAACGAGCTTTGGGATCGGTTTCCGCGGTCGAGAGAGCCTTGATGCAATCCGGATTCTTCAAGGCTGTCCAATCAGGAAGTCCCGGGCAAACGTCCTTTACGTACAACGGGTACCACCAGTCTTCATGAACAGGGATTCCCATATCACCCATGTTCAACACTTTCCCGGTGGCGAACGCCTCCTTTAGAGCTGCCTTCGCAGTCGTATCCCAGCCGGGAGAGCCAATCGTCAAATCCCCCGTTTCAATTCCCGCGAATTGTCCGAGATAATCCGCAGGTGTCCACTCGACGGTGTAGCCCAGCTTTTGCAGCAGCTTCCCGTAAATGAACATGATGATGTTATCACCTGAGTAGCCCATCATCACAAGCTTCAGAGGGTCCTTTGACTCGGGCACCCCAGCCGCGACGGCAGGCAGCGCGCTCATAACAGTCAGGGCACAAGCCGCAACGAAACCCGTCAATCGCTTGGTCTTAGACACCAACTCCACCTCCCAATTTTCTTGTGGCGCCCGTTTAGAGGCATCGGCAGAGCTATCCCAAAAATCGAAACCAATCAATCTTAAAATTGATCGATATCGTTCTTTTTTTATGTCGTATCGTTCGCTTATGTTTCGTATTGCGCATCAAGGACGAAGGCGATATCCAGTTCGCCATGAACAATCAAAGCTATCCCTATCGGCGACAAGAGATTCTGAAGCGTCTCCTGATCGACGGAGCCGTCTCGGTGGACGCACTGTCGAAAGCGTTAGGGGTATCTCTTCCCACAGTCAGGCGAGATCTCGGAAAACTAGAGGACGAAGGTGTTGTCAGGCGAACCCACGGCGGCGCCACCGTCGAGGCCCCTCGGGGTGCGGATCAGGAATTTGCGGTGCGCGAGCAAACTGACGCCGCAGAGAAGAAAGCCATTGCCCAGTCTGCCGTTGACATGGTCGCGCAGGACGCGACGTTGCTAATGAATGATGGGTCAACAGTGCTGGGCATCGCGAGGGAACTCGTCGCGCGGAATCTCAAGGTGACAGTGATAACCCCGGGCGTAAATATCGCAACACTGCTCTCAGAAAGTCCACGCATAAATACATATTTGCTCGGGGGAGTTCTTCGTCACCGAAGTCTAGGAACCTCAGGAACTTTCGCTGAACAGATGCTCAATCAGTTCAACGCTGATCTAGCGTTTATCGCTGCCGAGAGCTTCTCTGCAGAGGCCGGCCTCAGCTATTCATATGAAGCCGATGCGATGATTGCGAGGTTAATGTCTGAGCGCGCCAGAACAACGGTCGTGGTAGCCAACGCTAGAAAACTCGGCGGTCATGACAGGATAACAGCGCTCCCAGCTACTAGTATAAACACTCTCATAACAGGATGCTTAAACCCGGATGTTTTGCAGCCATTTCGGGTTCTCGGAATTGACGTTGTGATCGCAGGGCATCTAACAGAATCGTCCTAGGAGAAAGAGCCCGGTGGGCCTAAAATAAACTGGAGGTGCAACTATGGACGCCATCGCCGCTAAGCCCGGCATAGCAAAGATTTCCTGTTCAAATTTGTGGAAGCTTTATGGCTCAAACGCCGGGGATTTCCTCGCAAATCATAGCGGAAATCCTAGTCCCAAAGAAGTTGCGGCCTCCGGCTACATCTGCGCGGTTCGTGAGGCGTCCCTCGAAATTTACCCCGGCGAAATTTTCGTCATTATGGGGTTGTCGGGGTCAGGGAAATCTACGCTCCTTCGATGTCTCTCTAAATTGATCTCACCGACAGTTGGAAAGGTGGCGGTCGATGGGGTCGACATCCTTTCTCTTAACGAAGCGGAACTGCGATCGTTGAGACGCTCCAAAATGGGCATGGTCTTTCAAAACTTTGCGCTTTTACCCCACGCTACCGTCCTGGAGAATGTGGCGTTTCCTCTTACAATCAAAGGCTGCGACAAGCGCGATCGTCAAGTCGATGCGCAAGCGGTAATCGACTTCGTAGGACTGAAGGGTCGCGAAAATTACTATCCTCGCGAGCTGTCGGGAGGGCAACAGCAGCGAGTAGGTATTGCTAGAGCGCTCACGGCCAAACCGGAAATCCTGTTCATGGATGAGCCATTTTCCGCTCTCGATCCGCTAATCCGGCGAGAGATGCAAGATGAGTTAATTCGCCTGCAGAAGACAATTCAAAAAACTATCGTTATGGTCACGCACGATTTCGATGAAGCTATCCGGCTCGCCGACCGAATTGCGATTATGAGGGACGGCGAAATTATTCAGACTGGTAGTCCTGAGGAATTTATATCTAGGCCAGCAGATGACTACGTCCGGAAATTTACAGGAGATGTGCAGAAGGCGCGGGTGCTCCCGGTCTCAAGTCTCATGAGCGGAGATTTAACCGAATCTCTTCCCACCCTACGGGTCCAGTCAAAATCTCGAATAGTTAATATAGCCGCTGAGCTCCTCGACAATGACAGCGACGCTTTGGTTGTCGACGACCAAGATCAGCCGGTCGGCATTCTCGCGAAGGCTCGCGTCGTGGACGTCTTGTTGAACAGATAGAATTCCAAGCACCCATGCAAAAGCGGCGGTCTGATTCCCTTCAAGAATTGATAAACGCAGCGAGAGCTGCGTTTGAAATTCATGCGACTGACCGTTCGTCACGCCAAGCAATATCATGCGTCTTTTCGGCGCTGGAAAACCCAAGGCCCGAACGGGTGGAGTTCGGATTATCGCTGCCGGCCTGTCAATATCTCAATGAGGTCAGGCTGGCCGAGGACGACGATCCATCACTGCTCCGCCTTTTGACAGCATTTAACGCCATCGAGTCTCGGATTCGATGGCGGCGAGATCCTCCCCAGGAATTCGCAAGCGCCAACTTTATCGACGGTCACGCAAATGCGATGATAATCGGGCCCAATGGCATTGAGGATCGGCACGACGTTTGGCTCGGCGCCTCCATTTTGGGTCCGCACGTTTGCTATCCCGTGCACCAGCATTCACCTGAGGAAGTCTATCTTGCCCTTTCAGAGGGTGAGTTTTGGCATGGTTCAGGAGAATGGTTTGCCCCTGGCATTGGAGGTAGTTTCTACAATCCTCCGTCAATTCAACATGCGATGCGATCCGGTCCTTTGCCCCTGTTAGCCTTCTGGGTGCTCAGATCACAAAAGGGCTCGACGCCCTCTTCTTTGTATATGCCCCACGCGTGATGAAGGCTCCGAAGGCCGGACGAATGGCTATCTGCCGCTATTCCTCATGTCATCGAATGAGTCTCGAATATCTCTCCAGGATAGTACTTCGTCAATCGCGTGTCTGCACTTCGTGCGTGGCCTTCCATGCCTTCTACGCGTGAGATGCGAGCAGTTGCAACTGCGAGGACGCGAGAAGCGGCCCGCGTTGCTCTCTGCCATGTCACCGTTTTCATGAATTTGTGCACCGAGAGGCCGCCAGTATATCGGGCTGCCCTGGAGGTCGGCAGCACATGGTTTGGCCCTGCCGCTTTGTCTCCGAATGCGACGGTAGTCTCCTCGCCAAGGAACAGAGAGCCGTAACAACGGAGTCGCTGCAGCCACCAATCGACGTTCAAGGTCTGTACGTGCAAGTGCTCTGGCGCATAGTCGTCCGCTACATCCGCCATTTCAACGTCGTCCCGACACAAAATGACCTCCGCATGATCTGTCCAAGCAGCATTGGCGTTGCTACGGTTAGGCTCCGGGAGCGTCTCGATGTATTTTGGCGCTAATTCGAGAACTCGTTCAGCTAGGAACCGGTCGGTTGTTACCAACCACACTGGTGAATTGTAACCATGTTCGGCCTGGCCGACCAAATCCCACGTCACGATTTCTGGGTCGGCCAAACTATCGGCGATAATCATACTGTCGGTCGGACCAGCAAACATGTCGATGCCGACCTCGCCAAAAAGCGCACGCTTTGCTTCGGCCACGTACTGGTTGCCGGGGCCTACCAGAATGTCGGATTTCGGAAGACCGAACAGGCCGTTTGCCATCGCCGCAATGCCTTGCACGCCCCCAAGATTCAAGATGCTATCTGCGCCGCAAAGATCCATTGCGAAAATAATTGCGGGGGGGATCCCTATTCCGGGCCTCGGCGGGGAACAGGCTGTTATGCGAGGTACACCGGCCACCTTCGCGGTCGTGATCGTCATTATCGCGCTTGCAATGTGGCTGTACCGGCCGCCCGGAACGTAGCAGCCGGCTGCTGAGACTGGGATGTGCTTTTGCCCAGCGACCAGCCCAGGGATGATCTCGACTTCGCACTCTTTGAGTGTTGACTTCTGAGCTTCAGCGAAGCGCTTGACATTTTCATGGGCAAAACAGATATCGGATCTGAGCTTCTCCGGGACGCTGGCGATGGCCGCTTGCCGGGCCTCTGCGGACAGCAAAATGTCACCGTCCCACTTGTCGAGTTGTTTCGCAAATCGGGTAGCGGCAACTTCTCCGTCCTGACGAATCTCTGCCAAAATCGAATCGACCAAAGAACGGACGTTTGCTTGTCCCGTCTCGGAAGATGGACCCGCCTTTTTGAGATAGATCAAAGATTCAACTCCCTATAATCGCGCCAAATTAGGGCGAAACAGCAGTGAGCTAACGAGCATACGTTTTTATAATCCTACGTGGTCGTTGGCGAACCGGCTTAGCTATGGTCCCGCCCGATAGAGAAATCGACGATTGCCTCCACAAGGCAATCAAGGGTATCGACCGCCAGGACATCCGAAGCACAAGAATCCGCAAGTAGCGAGAATTCGCTGCAGGCGATTAATTGTACCATTGCTCCTCGCTTTAGCAGCTGCTGCGAAGCCGTCGAAATGACTTCGCGTGAGGTCATTGTAACGCCGGCCGATTTGATCCGCTTTATGGTCGCAAGAAGCGCGACTTCGTCGTCTGCGTAAATCGCCTCCATTCCAATTCGTGATAGCGCGGCGTCGAGGAGGCCCAACTTGCGCACTGCAGGCGAGGCCAAAACGCCCACCACGCCTCGGCTACGCTGGAGCTTGACAACTCGCTGGACCGACAAATCAATCATGTTCAGAAACGGCACGCTCACTGCAGAGCAGATAGCCTCTGCATAATGATGAGCAGTGTTGCAGGGCATTGCGATCGCCTCGGCACCAGCTGCTTCCAGCCGAACCGCCATCGCCGAGAGACAGGGGCCCGGATTCGCGTCACCGCCCTCGAGTAGATGAGCGATGCGAGAGGGAACTTGCGAATTTTGATCGACTATCAATGGAACATGATCAGCGTCGTCCTTCGCATCGACAGCGTCTACGATCTTTTGCATTAACAGGATAGTCGCTTCGGGGCCCATGCCCCCTAGGATGCCAACGCGCCTGAGACTCATTGGCATCCGGCCCGAAAAATCTGACTGCCTTTTTCTATGATGAGATGTGCAATTTGATCACAATCTTCCACGCTGAAACTAAGCGGAATGCGCATATCGAATAGGCCGGAAAGGATGCGCTCCGTTGCCGGCAGTTTCTGAGGTGCAATGTATCTCCAGCTGGTATGAGCCGAAGTATATCCCGTCGGCTCCGGGGAACCGAACCACTTTAACTCGACTCCAGAGTCGCCGAGCATCGCAAGGAACTTAACGGCAGTGTCCGAAGCGATGCCGTCGACGAAAAATTGGATGGAAGATCCGACGTACTTTTCAGCGCGGGGTCGCTTGGGAAGTCGGATCCATTCATGGCATTCAAGATGCTCTGCCATTCGATCATAGCGGTGGTTCCAATTATCGATGCTGGTATCGATTTCGGCAAGCTGCGGCCGCAAGATTGCGGCGCGTAGGTTATCCATTCGCGTTGAAAACTGGGGCGTCTCATAACGGGCTTGAAAGAAGCTCGAGCGATCGGGACCAGCGCCGTGCCGGTCATAGAGCATGTATGACCCAGACATCAGTGTCGCGCGCGCCATGAAATCCGGGTCGTCCGAGGTCAAGAGTCCGCCTTCACCTGAATTTAGATGTTTGTACGTTTGTGTACTAAAACAGCCGGCTTGGCCAAAAGCCCCAGACTTCCTACCATTCCAGCTCGACCCCATCGTGTGAGCGCAATCCTCGATCACGACTACATCCGCGGCGCTTGCGATAGCCATCAACCGCTCCATGTCACAGAGATGCCCACGCATATGGGATACCAAGATGTGGCGAGCGCCGCTGGTCCGTATCTTGGCCGACAGATCATCCAGATCCATCACCAAATTCCGATCTATTTCGACCAGTATGGCGTGGGCACCGACCGCAGCGATCGAACCCGGTACCGGGGCAAGGGTGAAGCCATTCGTAAGCACTGCATCGCCGGGGCCAACGCCGGCTGCTCGCAGAGCAATCTGAATTGCCTGGCCACCCGACGCTACCGCCAGGCAGTACCGCGCCCCCTGCCACTCGGCGTATTCATGTTCTAGTGCGGCAGTCTCGGAAATCTCATTCGGAGCCGTGTTATATCGATGCAATCGTCCAGACCGAAGAACCGAAACGGCAGCCTCAATAGCGGCCTCCGGCAAGGGCTGTTGCTGCGTGAAATTCCCCGTGAACACCTTCTCGGCCATCGTTTAGCCTTTAGCTATCGAAGTTTCGCCCTCGGCAAAGGCTTTGTCGTAACCGAACAACGCAGATGATCCTCCCGTGTGAAGAAAGACGATCCGCTGCCCGGACTTGAAGCGACCTTTTCGACAGTAATCGATCAATCCGGCTGCCCCTTTTCCCGAATAAACGGGGTCCAAGAGAATACCTTCGAGTTCGGCAAACATACGAATAGCCTCCAATGTATCATGCCGCGGGACACCGTACCCGTCGCCGACGTAGTCGCTGTCGGCTACTATATCAGACCGCTGAACGACATCAGGACACCCTAGCTTCGCCGCCGTCTGTAAGGCCACGTTGAACACGCTTTGCTCTTGTCTTTCCTTTGGGGCTCGGACACTGAAGCCGAGGAGAGGTACCTTTGCGTTAATCGCCTTTAGCCCAACGATAAGGCCGGCCTGAGTTCCAGCGCTACCGGTAGCCGTTATCAACTGATCGATTACGATGCCGCTATTATTGGCTTGGCCGATCAGTTCAAAAGCGCAGTTGGCATAGCCAAGCGCCCCCGTGGCATTCGATCCTCCACCAGGGATGGTGTACACCCTGCGGCCATCTCGACGAAGGCTTTCGGCGACGGCTTCCATTTCGGCGTTCATGTCAAGACCGGCGGGCCGTCGCTCGAGGGTCGCCCCATGGAGTCCATCAAGTAGAACGTTGCCGTTGTGATTGTAATTGGGATCGACCGAACCCATTCGATCTTCGAGCAAAATATGGCATTTCATCCCTAACTTCGCTGCAAAGGCAGCCGTCTGCCGTGCATGGTTTGATTGAATTGCGCCTTGTGTCATGACGACCTCGGCCTTCCTCGCCTCCGCCTCGGCCATTAGGAATTCCAATTTTCTAGTCTTGTTACCCCCGGTGGATAATCCGGTGCAGTCGTCCCTCTTAACCCAGATTTCGGGGCCGCCAAGCTCTTTGGCCAGCCTGTCAAGCCGCTCAAGGGGTGTCGGCAAATGGGCGAGGAACAGACGTGGAAAGCGAGCCAGGTGCATTGAACGACCTTTCATCAATTTGCAGAATGAGACTGAAACAGAACCAGATGCCAGATTGCAAATGCGAAATATTCGCATTAAATTGCGATTTTTGCATGATAGGTGGAACCGATGCGCTTGGAATGGCTAGAAGACATTCTGGTTGTGGCGGAAACCGGATCATTTAGTGAAGCTGCCGAGCGGCGGCGTCTTACCCAGTCAGCATTTTCGCGGCGAATTCAGAACATAGAGCATTATGTCGGCGTAGAGTTGTTTGACCGAAGCCGGAAACCCATCCAACTGCGTGACACAACCCACGAACATCGTGATCGAATTGTTCAGATGGTCGGCATGCTAAAACAACTGTTGGTCGATCTCAGACGAACTGATCGAATGGCGCGCAACACTTTGGTTATATCCAGCCAGCACGCCCTTACTGCAAGCCTTACCTCTTCTTTCGTTGAAAAAGCTCACACGTACGAAAAGGACATTTATCTTCGCCTCCGATCTGCAAATCTCGGCGAATGTATCGGTCATCTTCTCTCTCGTGAAGCTGACATCGCCATCATCTATAAGTTGCCGAACGAAGACCTACCGATAAGTGGGATATATATAGAAAGCGAGATCATTGCACAGGACCGCCTTATCCCGGTAATTGCGCCAGCGGCGAGGCCGCGCCTGGACGACAGCCTCAGCAAAGGGGAGATCCCCATTGTCGCGTATCCGTCTGAGGTGTTTCTGGGTGAAGTCATGGCACGTAAGGTACTGCCGATGGTGAACGCCCTGCCCGTTCCGAAAGCAGAGACCGCTTTGACTTTGGCTTCTATCGAAATGGCCTCCTCAGGGTTGGCAGTCGCCTGGGTTCCAGAAAGCTTAGCGCGAGAGAGGATGACTGCCGGAAAGCTTTGTGACATCTCGGACCAGTTACCGTCGTGTCCTATGGACATAGTTGCGGTGCGCCTTGCCGGCGCGACTAGCTCTGTCGAAAATGCGTTTTGGTTACGACTGCTGGGCTCGACAACTGCGTCTAAGATCGGCGATGAGTCCGTCGGACCCTATTTCACTGACAAGGGTGATTATTACGAGAGCTAGGTCGAGCAGAACTAAGTAAGTCGCTTATTAGCGTTTCGGTGTCGACACACGCCGAAGGGCGCTTGGCGAAATGTCGAATTGATCTCTGAAACGTTTGGTAAAATGGGATGGAGTTTCAAAACCACAGGCAACAGCTACCTCGATAATCGGCAGACTTGTATATCTTACCATCTGTCTAGCTCTCTCAAGTCTCAGCGTAGTGTAGTATTGCCATGGGGTGGCGCCGACATGACGCCGAAACATACGCTCTATCTGCCGGCGCGACAATTGAACTTTCTGAGCAAGCTCATCTATTCTAAGTTTCTCGTCTGCGTGACGTTCCATTAGGCCGACGACTTTCATGAGTTTGTCACTCGCTTCTCGAGTACCCAGTCCTGGCGGTGCTGTCTGCCTCTGCTCTCCCGAGCGCGACTGATCCGCAACCGCGAGCGAGCGAACCTCTCGAGCCAATTCGGGACCCAATTCATTGGTAATTAGGTCAATCGCAAAATCAAACGTGGAAAGCTCTCCCGCACAGGTCGTCAGCGACCCTTTCGTGACGAACAGGGCGTTCTGAACATTAATCCGGCCATAGCTTTCAGCAAGGACTGCTATCTGCGGCCAATGCACGGTGCATTCGCCTTCGGTTAGAAGACCTGCATGTGCCAGCACAAAGGTCGCCGTTCCGATCGCAACGATCGGCACCTGAATTCTAGTACAGTACCTGATTAGTCGAAGGAGGGTCGCATCGATGTGGTTATGTACTCCTTCACCGGTGCAAAGAACGAGCCTCCGCGGCTTAACGCCTAAACCGATCCTCTTACTCTCGTCTTCAATCGAATTTGCGACCGAGACTTGAAAGCCGCTCGAGGATGTCACCCCTTGTCCATCCGAGCTTACAAATCGCCACTTGAACTGCTCGCGCAGAAGGATCTTATTAGCAATATATAGTGGCTCAATTAGTGCGGATAGACTCAGATTTGAGAACCCAGGAGAAAGCACCAGCACGTATTCAGAGCAATCTGAGGCATCTCTCTTGCTAGAATTGCTTTCCATTTTGCTTGTAGCCATTTTATCCAACGATAGCAACGTTGACCTCAACCCAGACGCGCAGAAATGTGCAGCGAATTTTATTGTCTCACGAGGCGATTTTCAGCGTCGTAGAGCAAGGCATCTGACACTGTCGCGGGACATACCCTCCCAACGATCTCAACGCCGACCTTTGTTCTTATTGCCGAAAATTTCGGGTCGACAAATCCCATCGCCAGATTCTTGCTAATACGGTGTCCGAATGCAGCCGATGTAACCGTTCCGATTACCCGATCATTGGCGACGATTGAGTCACCTGGTTGCGCCGTTCCCAACGCACCGTGGATTATCATTGAGACAAAACGTTTGCGGGGACGTTCCTTTTGCTTACTCATCAATGCGTCCTTTCCAACAAACTCCTTCCGCAAATCGACAAACCGCTCCAAGCCGCTCTCAAACGGGTCGTACTCCGTTATTAAATCAGCCTTCCAGTGTCGGTAACCTTTTTCCAACCGCATCGATTCAGTCGCATAGCTCCCGAATGGCCGAATTCCGAAGTCTGCGCCAGCTTCCCATATTGCCGAGAACGCCCGCTGTAGCTGAGCGTTTGGTACATGTAACTCCCACGCTAACTCGCCCGAAAACGAAACTGACATAGCAACGGCCTCGGCCGTCCCTATCGTCGTTCTCCGGACTGAGAGCCAAGGAAAGCCATCTTTGGACCAATCGGTGCGGGGCGCCGCGAGTGCCAAAACCTCACGCGATTTTGGCCCGGCCACCACGAGAATGGTGTAGTCATTGGTTAAGCTGGTGATCTGCACTGAGCCGTCGGTGGGCAATCGAGCCGCAAGCCAGTCCATATCGTGGTATTCCGCTGCCGCGGCTGATCCATACCAGATCTTGCCGCCCGGTAGGTTTGCAATAGTTGCCTCTCCCTTGACGTTGCCCTGATCATTCAGGAAATAGCAGAGGCCCACCTTCCCTTCCTTGCGATTTAGTCGCGAGCAGACAATTTCATCCAGCCAATCCACGCAATTCTGACCGGTGATTTCATAACGGTTGAACCCCGACACCTCCATGATACCCACGGCCGAACGTACCGTCTCGACTTCGGATGCCACGATATCGAACGTGTTGTTAAATCTGAACGAGTGATTTTCGCTGAAGGATGAAGAAGGCTTGAAGAATGCCGCCCGCTCCCACCCATTTACCACACCGAAGTCTGCGTTCATGTCTGCAAGCCTCTGCGTAAGTGGAGTAGTCTTGGCCGGCCGACCAGCCGGCCGGTGTTCATGCGGCATATGAAAGCGAAATTCGTTTTGATAATCCTCGATTGCCTTTAGGGCTGTGTATTCCACATTTGCATAACGGGAAAACCGCCTCGGATCGATGCACCACGTATCGTAGCACGCTTCTCCATGAGCAATGATCTGCGCCAGAAGCCAGCCATGACCGCCGCCCTCGCCAAGACCTGCGCGGAGTCCAACAATGCAATAAGCGTTTCGCTTCCCCGGGATGCGGCCAACCAAGGGCAAACCATCCGGCGTGTAAGTGATTGGGCCGTTGACAACGGAGTGGACCCCCACGCTCGATAGACACGGCAATCTATTGAATGCCCCTTCCATCACATCAATAACCCGATCGAGGTCGTCGGGGCACAATGCCATGCTGAAGTCTGGATCAATGCCATTGAGACCCCAGGTTTTGCATTGTTGCTCGTAGAAGCCGACCAATAAGCCCTGCTTCTCCTGCCTGGAGTAAAAGTCATCGGTGGGACAGCGTATAAGCGGGACCCGGAATCCGAGGTCTCGAAGCTCGGCGACCGGCTCCGTGAGCATGTACTGATGCTCCATTGACGTTACCGGAAACTCCACTTCCATCATGGCGCCCAATTCGTTGCAACGATAGCCGCCAGCGTTCACGATTGCCTCGCAGTGGATGTCACCGTTCCTTGTGCGAACGATCCATGTATGGTCTGGCTTTTGAATGACACCAAGCACTGGGTTGAAACGATAGATTTCCGCGCCCGCTTTGCGCGCCCTGCGCGCTAAGGCCTGACAGAGCTGAGCTGGATCGATGTCACCATCGAGGGGATCCCACAGAGCTCCCAGAAGACCCTGGGTAGAAATGAGTGGGTGGCGACGCTGGCACTCGGCTGCATCGATAAACTCAAACTCAACTTCCATGCCCCTAGCCTGGCTAATGAAGTGTCGATAACCATCGACATGATCCTGTGTAGATGCGAGCCGAATTCCGCCGGTAGCATGATGATAGTTGATCGGGTATTCAGGGTCGTCCGCGAGCTCCTTGTAGAGCCGGATGGAGTGGCTCTTGAGGCCAACCATCGTCTGAGTACCACCAAAATTGGTGACCTGGGCGGCTGAGTGCCAAGTCGTGCCAGAGGTAAGCTCATCGCGCTCGACAAGTACGCAATCTGAGATCCCCTCCTTCGTGAGATGATAAAGCGTTGAGCATCCTCCAATGCCTCCGCCAACAACGACCACCTGTGTATGGGATTTCATATGGCTTCCTGATCCTCCGAAGGCCAACGCCTTCACGTTGCGACTGTTGCTCCAGAGAGCCGCTCGACGCCAGTCTGTTTTCCCTTCTTCAGAACTTCGAAACGAGCAGTTTCAGACTTCTAAAATCGCCCTGGGCGTCCTAGGTTTGTACGGTGATGGGGCTTGCGCAGGGGCACGGCGCTAGGGAGCAGCGCATGCCAGCACGTGAGCATATTGCAAAGGACCGATCCCAATCGTGAAAGGGCGAAGCAACTATGGATCTCAAAGCCCGCTCATCCTCGAAAGAGGCCGAGTCTTCAGTCGATCCGAAATCTGGACTGAGTTTTCGGAGCTTGCAGGTCTTTGTCGCCGTGGAAGAGACAGGTTCTATCGGAGCAGCAGCCGCACAGATTGGTGGCAGCCCATCTGGAGTATCGCAGCAAATTTCGAACCTAGAGACCGTGTTAGGGTCGAAGCTCTTCGATAGACGCACGCGGCCTGTGACTTTGACGCCGGCCGGTCAAATCCTTCGGGTACACGCTCACCGTATACTCGAGTCCGTTGCGGATGCGCGCGCCGAGCTGGCCGAGCTCAAGCTCTCTAATCTGCCACAGCTGAAACTGGCGGTGATAGACGATCTAGATGCGTCACTGACGCCCGTCCTAGTAGACAACTTGCAGACAAGGTTTAGCAATTGTTTTGTTAACGTGTACTCAGGCCATTCAGATTCAATTACGAGACGACTTGTCGACCGCGAAGCGGACATCGGCGTCTCTGTCGTTCTGCCTACAGACAGCTCCCGGTTTCAGCTAATTCCACTTCTACGGGAGCCATTCGTTCTGATAGTCGCCAAAGATATGATCGATTCAAAACTGGACCTACGCGAGCAGCTGCTGAGTCTGCCTTTCGTTCAGTACTCGGAGACGATGCCTATCGGGCGCATCGTGGCGCAGCAAATGAAGCGCTTGCGGTTCAAGATCCGTAACCGGTATGCATTCGAGGCATCCCGCTCCGTGTTGGCGATGGTCGTCAAAGCGAAAGGCTGGGCATTGGCCACGCCTCTAAACATTTTGGATGCGGAGCGCTTCCTGCCGGATGTCGATATTATGACAATGCCGTTTCCCGCGTTTTCTCGCGAGATTTATCTCGTGGCCCGTAGCGGCGAACTTGGCCATTTACCCCAACAGCTTGCCGATGACTGCCGCCAACTATTTCGCGACCACCTATTGCCTCGGTTCTCGGCGATTGCGCCAAGGGCTCTGCCACCTATTCAGATTATGGAGGAGTAATTCCATCCCTCCGGTGAGGGCCGCCTTGTAGGGAACGCCGGCGGCTGGGTGATCGCCTCGCACTGCCGACACGAGAACTTCTCGCGCACCGTCTGGATGACCTTCCATTGGCGCGGAATACCAGCGCGTTCGCTCTGTCGATTCCGCGGCTGGTGTTGGCCGAACTTCTCGAACCGCGAACAGCGCAATGGCTTTGGCCGCCAAAGGCCGTTCCACGTCACTTCCCGTGGCCGGTTCGGAGCACCGCAACTCGGGGCATGTGCCCATACACGCCACCGTCGTAGCCGAGCTACGGTGCTATCTGGCGGTTCGGGCGCGTCATGGTGCGCTTACCGAGGACACACCCCTATTCTGTCTCCGGCGAGCGGATTCATCGCCCATCGGCAGATCAATAAGGTCTTCCAGAAGCTTCGAACAACCTTGGTTGGACCGCACAGGGCGGCCATGGCGCGGTGCGCATTCACGACCTGCGCCACACTTGGGCGCCGATATCGACAACGCCATGGCGGCGCTCTCGACCTATGTCGGCCACGCCAAGATCTCCGATACTATTGCGTGATCACTGTCGATCCACGAAAGCAGTTGGCTTCTGGATGGCTATTCGCCGTACCGGTGCTCCAGCGCGCTGGCAATTCGCTCGCAAAGCAATTCTGAGGTCACGACTGTGAGGTGGAGACGGAGGCGAACTCCGTGTGTATCAACTAGGGTAGTGACAATACCACGATCAGAGTACTCGGCGAGGTCGAGAACATCGTCGAGGATAAAGTCTGGTATTTCACGAAGCCTCTTAGGGCGCTCATCTCCCAGTTTCTCCTCCCAAATTGGTGGCTTTCCGGGCAGGTCGAGTCTAACTCGCTGGAATTCGGCGTAGCTCTCGGCAACGGCTCGAGACTTGAATGAATGGCGAGTTACTTTGCCATTTTCGATGACCTGAACAATCCATTGGCCGTCGACATTTTTCAAACGCACGTCATTCGGTTCTCCGGCAACCATATTCGCGACCCGATTCAGCAATCAAGAATGAGCCACCAGAGTAGAAGTCCAACCCTGGTGTGTCGCTGTGTAGACAAACAACTTCCCCAACGTGATGTTCGAACGGATTTTCTTAGAGCATGTCGTCGCCAAACGATGGCCATTCCATTCAGCCAGAATGCTCCACGCTCCCCACGCAAACCTATCGTCGTCTACACCGAAGACCGCATCGACAACCTCGGAATATCGTCGAGAGCTGGGGGCTGCTGGTCACGCACCGCGGAACGCTAGCCGCAGAGAAAACCATCGCCCGAAATCACGTCTCCGCGGCCCTTGCCGAATGGTTACAATTCCTGAGCCCTTGGATGATCTGCTGGACCGCGTCCAGACACAAATAGGAGGCAAGCCGTTGAGGTACTCCTCGCCAGCGCCTCGTGGGTGGACACGAGGCGCTGGCTGCCTTCTGTCGGCAATTCGCGACGGCTGCCCTTACTCTGACGCCAACCGCCGCAGGAACGCCGGATCGCCAACCGGATTCGGCTCTTCGAGAGTCAATGTGACAGAGTCTATACGCCCTCCCCTGAGCTTGCTCTCCCGCTCAAAGTACCGAGGGCTTACCGGTGTGCCGAGATCTACCCCAATGTCAGTGGTCTCATAACAAGAGAATATGAAGGGCGCCGTCTTTTCCAGGCGGCCCTCGCTAACCGGGCCACCATTGCAGCTTATCTGGACACGAGCCCCCTGACCCAGGCCCCCGCCGTCATAGTCGAACGCTATCAACACGCTGTGCCGTCCAGGCCCAAGTGCGTCTGAACATCGGACATCTGTGATATTCAAGCCGAAATAGTTGTAGGTGTAAGTTGGAACCCCGTCTACCAAGTGTAGGACCCATCCACCGAACCGACCGCCTTGCGCTATTATGACCCCGTCACTCGCCCCAGTAGTGAGCGTGATTTCCGCAGAGATGTGGTGCGAGGCGTTTTTGACGTTCAAGATGGAATCTTCCGTCAATCTCGTCATGCCTTCATAGAACACCATTGATGTTCTGCCGTTCAACGGATCTGGCCGGTTCGCAATGGTTTTGTTCATCAACTCTTCGGCGCGGTCGTCCAAAGGAAATACATTGTTGCGAGACGCTTCCATGACAAATAACTGCTGTAGCTCACGCAACTTTTCCGGATGCTGCTCTGCTACATCGTGAGCTTGGGACCAATCGTTTGACAGGTCATATAGCTGCCACTTCTCATCCAGATATTTTCCGCCTTTTGAAATGTGTGGTGCCCAAGGCGCAAAATGCATAGCCGAAGCAATCCAGCCATCGTGATAGATTGATCTATTCCCGAGGATCTCGAAATACTGGGTCTTACGGCGGTCCGATGCGTCTCCATCGTTCATTGAATAGGCGAGGCTGATTCCGTCCATCCTCTGCTGAGTAACTCCGTGCACAGCATGTGGTACAGGCAGTCCTGCAATCTCGAGGATGGTAGGAACTATGTCCGTGACATGGTGCCACTGTTGGCGGATGTCGCCGGGCCTTTCGATACCTTTAGGCCAATGAACTATCATGCCATCACGAGTGCACCCGAAATGGGATGGTACTTGCTTGGCCCATTGATAGGGAGTGTTCATCGCCAACGCCCAGCCGGCCGGGTATTGAGGGTATGAATCTGGACCTCCAATGGTTTCCATATGCTCGAGCATAAAGTCCACAGAATCATCGATCCCGCTGTAACTCCGCTCCATATTGAGAGTGCCGAACGGCCGACCTTCCGCCGAAGCCCCGTTGTCGCCCAGAATGTAAACGATGAAGGTATTGTCGAGTAACTTCAATCTGTCGAGCGCATCCACCACTTTGCCTATCTGAGTGTCAACGTGCTCCGCAGTGCCGGCGTATGTTTCCATAAACCGCTCGGATAGCAACTTTTGGTCTTGCGTGAGTTCATGCCAGTGTGGAAAGCCCTCGACCCAAGGTGCGAGGTCAGCATCTTCCGGAATCACGCCGATTTCCTTCTGGCGAGCAAGGGTCATTTCTCGCTGCTTAGTATAGCCGTGGGCGAACTTGCCTTTATATTTTTTAGGGAACTCTGGCGGAACGTGGAGCGGAGCGTGCGTGGCGGCCATGGGGAGGTACATGAAGAAGGGTTTATCGGGGCTATAGCTCTGCTGCATCTCAAGCCAGTTCACCGCCCTTTCACAGACGTCTTCGCTGAGATGATATCTCCCATCAGTTGAGACCGGTTCAACTGGCGTGGTTCCATCATACAACAATGGCTGCCAGTGGTTCATTTCCGGCCCGATAAAGCCGTAGAACTTCTCAAAGCCTTCACCAGTTGGCCATCTCTCGAAGGGGCCAATCGGGCTGACCTCCCAAAGAGGGGTCTGGTGCATTTTTCCGAACGCAGCGGTGTTATATCCATTCAATCGAAGTATCTCGGCGATCGGCGCTGCCGAAGCCGGCCGAATAGAATCATTTCCTGGATGACTTGTGCAAAACTCGCAAACATTACCCATGCCGACTGCGTGATGGTTGCGGCCGGTCATCAGCGACTGTCGGGTAGGCGAGCACATTGGATTAACGTGGAATCTTGAATAGCGAAGACCGCCCTTAGCGAGTCTATTTGCCGTTGGCATTTCGCAGGGACCCCCGAAAGCGCTAGAGGCGCCAAAACCCATGTCATCTAACAAAATGACGACCACGTTTGGTGCTCCCTTGGGAGCAGTAGGACCTGGTGCTGCTGCTTCAGTCGCGGGGCAATCCCTGGCATCCTCATGGATTGATGGACGGGGCGGGAAGTCGGCAATAGGGAGCGTATGGCGCGATCGGTTTGACATGTTTATTTCCTTTTTTGCGATTAGATGGCTACGGTTCTAAAACCGATGTTCGCAGAGGCGCTTTCGGGGGTGTTTTTCGAACGCGCAGAGTTCCTATACCTGTTGCAATACGAATTGTTACAAAGGTACGAACCTCCTCGCATTGCTCTATACTGCCCGCTCTTTGGCCCTATTGGATTTTCTCTTGGTGACTGCTGGTAGTATGCAGCATCCCACCAGTCTGAACACCATTCCCAAACGTTTCCGATCATCTGCCAAAGACCGTAACCGTTTGGTTGGTAAGACCGCACTGGTGCTGTTGTTAGGAAGCCATCTTCGAGCGTGTTATTCTTCGGAAACTGACCCTGCCAAATATTCATCGCTGGGAGCCGGTCCTCAAACTCCTCTGCGTCTCCCCACGGGAACCGCTTGTCAGGAAGCCCTCCGCGGCAGGCCGCTTCCCATTGGGCCTCCGTCGGCAAAGATCGCCTCGCCCAGTCACAATATGCTACTGCATCGCTCCAACTGACATGAACTACAGGGTGATCACCCAACCCACTAAGGTCGGACTCTGGGCCGTGAGGACAGCGCCAACAGGCTCCATCCACTTCTAGCCACCAAGGCGCTTGGGCCACTCGGCCCCGCATAGACCGCTGGTGGCCCTTGAAGGCCATATAGAACACGAATGATGAGCCGAACCTTTCGGCATCGGTTCGATAGTCCGTGTCTGCAACGAACAGAGCAAACTGTTCATTGGTGACAGCCGTAGCATCCAGTTCGAAAGCATCCAGACTTACGCTGTGGCAGGGCAGCTCCCCGTCCGCATCAAGGCCATCACCGCAGGAATCGCCCATTGAAAAGACCTGGGCAGGGATCTGCACCTGTTCTATATCGTGCATTCCGGCCTTCTGACAAAAATCGGTCGTCCCAGGCCGCTGGTCTTCAACAACCTTTCCGACTTGAGGCGCACAGCAGGTCAAGGGGCTACTCACCTTCCACTACTTTTGGTCAAAGGGTTTCCTTGGATCGTCTCGCGATCGACATATGAGGATCGGTGCCCCGAGTGCTTCTCGCCCATTTGAGGGGTTCTAGCCTCGCGATGGTCACCGGATCGATCGTTTGGGATCCGATTTGGTTCGATTGGCTACCGAGCGGCTAACCCCGGCCCTTCCAAGGGACCAATATTTGCTCTGCCCATCGCATGATCAAATCGATGCAAAACCCTATGATTCCAATCATTATCACGCCCATTATTACGATATCAGTGCTTTGGAACTTGGATGCAACCATGATCATCATGCCGACGCCCCGCTCTGCTGCTACCAACTCCGCAGCTACAACCGTTCCCCAGCAAACACCCATCGCGACACGAGCTCCTGTGAACAAATCAGGAAGTGAATTGGGTACTATCACGTACATAAGAACTTGTTGTTTGCTGGCACCCAGCGAATAAGCTGCGTGGATCTTTGACAACCGAGTACCTGACACTCCCGATCGAGCAGCTATGGCCATAATCCACAATGCCGCAAGGAACAGCAGAATGACTTTGCTCAGCTCTCCTATTCCCGCCCATATGATAACTAGGGGGATAAGCGCCAACGGTGGAACCGGCCTCATGAACTCTACAATTGGATCAAACCACCCACGGCACCAGTTGCTTAGTCCCATGGCATAACCCAGGGGAATTCCAACCACCGAACCTAGAATGAAGCCGGCCATTACCCGGAAAAGGGAAATACCAAGGTGTTCTAACAGCGTCGAATTACGAAAGCCGTCCCGCGCGATTTCGAATGTTCGAGCAACGACGGCCTCCGGTGGCGGAAGCCAGATTGGGTCCATCTGCCAACCTCTGTAGGGCGCAAAAATCAGCGACCCCTTAGAAGTGAGCGTTACACTTCCATCACTCACTAGAACCGATTTCCCTGGCGAGACCGGTTCACCATTTACGTTGGTGACTGATAGCTCTCCCTTTTCGCTCTCCCCACCAACCAATGGGACGATGGCCGTACGCGCGACCTGAACCGTCAGCGAAACAGACTTTTGATCTTGCGCGTGTTGTGGCTCTGGAAAATTCCCGCCTAATTCATTGGCTTTCGCCACATGAACATTGACCTGAACATTCTCGGGCTTCGTGGAAGCCGCTCCCGCGGTATAGGTGAACGACGTGTCTCCTACGAAGGGAGCCGGCACACGCAGAAAGCCGGGAATCGTTGAAGATCCCGTAAATGCCGCCCAAAGAAGGTAAAGCGTAAGCACCGATATAAATGATGCTCGTCTATCCGAGATTACAGCACTCGCGTCTCCGAAGGTAACGGTCTTAACGGCATTCAGGCCGACCCCTTCAGAGCGACGGCCGAACGTTTTGACTGTGTAGTAGCTTGCAAAGAATACTACCACGTATACAGCGAGCAGTATCACGCGCCTACCTCACTTCCGCCCATGATGTCCTCCTCCATGTTCCAAATCATCGAGAGGACTTCTTCGCGTGTTGCGGCAAACGCTGCTTGCTGCTTCACGCCGCGAAGGTCATGCTCGGCACCCATATCCGCAAAGGGAAGTTGATATTCTTTGTGAATTCGGCCCGGGCGGGGAGCCATTACAATGAGTTTTTTACCCAAAAGCAGCGCTTCCTCGACGGAATGAGTGATCAAAAGCACTGTCTTACCAGTCTCTCGCCAGAGCTTAAGGACCAGGGACTGCATCTTCTCCCTCGTTAAGGCGTCCAGCGCGCCCAAAGGCTCATCCATTAAGATGACGTCTGGATCGTTAGCCAAGCAGCGCGCCAGAGCCACCCGCTGTTGCATGCCGCCAGACAGCTCATAGACGGCTTTGTCTTTGAAATCCCGAAGGCCAACTACCTCAAGCAAGTGGTCTACGAGTTCAGCCTTGTTTTTCGCCGGCATGCCTTTCATCGAGGGACCGAAGCCAACGTTCTTGCTGACATTCATCCACTCAAAGAGCGCCCCCTGCTGGAACACCATACCCCTCTCAGGGCCCGGGCCTGAAACGCGGGAGCCGTTAATCGCGACCCGCCCTGAGGTGGGCGCAAGAAAACCTGCGATGATGTTTAGTAGGGTCGTCTTTCCGCATCCCGACGGCCCAAGGACGCTGACTAGATCGCCGCGCTGCAGGTTCAGTGACACGTTAAGCAGTGCTTGTATGTGTGCTCCCCCGGGGAGCAGAAAGCGCATCGAGACGTCCTCGAGCTCGAGTCCTGACATTTTGCCGCTCACAACCGATTTCGACCTGAATGGATGCCGCCCGTCACGCGATGACGGGCGGCAGCGCAACTACCGATTATTCCTTACTCACAGCGGTCAAGAACGTCTTATCAATGGTCGAATTGTAGTCAGGAAGTGGCGCTTTGATACTTCCAGACGCGACAAAAACATTTGCAATACCCTTCATAAATTCTTGTATTCCGCCTCCGAGCCACTTCTGAGATAGCTGAGTTTTTGCATCCAGAATTTGAAATGTATCCAGTTGGGCACCTGCGGACGCTTCATCTAGGCCAGACTCTTTGGCTATGACCGGAAGCATTTCACTTTTGTGCTGCCCTGAGTTCCACATCTTGGTCGCCTTCTCAGTAACAGCCATGAATTTGGTAAGGAGGTCACTATGTTCATTTGCAAAGCTGCTTGTTGTTGAGAAGATATCAACGATGTAGATGCCCACCTTCTCTTTCGTAGCAGGATCGACCATCACGTCGCCGTATTCCTTCATACGTTTCCACGAGCCGCCCCAACCACAGGCAATGTCAACTGCCCCCTGTGACAAGGCTGCGGCGCCATCTGGCGGCGCCATGTCTACGACGTTGAGACTATCTACAGGGACCTTGAGATATTCCATCTGCTTTATGAAGCTGTACTGGGCCGCGGTTCCCACAGGGACGGCGACCTTTCTGCCCTTCAACTCGGAGACATTCTTGGGGTCAAATTCTAGATCTTTGCGAATGGCACAGCCTTCATTGGCTGCGTAGCTTACGGAAATGCCGATTGCCTTCAGGTCCTGACCCGCAGAAACTGCGTTCACGAAGGCCGGCAGCCCGAGACTGACGCCGATTTGGACGTCGCCCGAAGCCATAGCCGCGTTCATTGCCGTTCCAGTGTCGAACGGGACCCATTTCAGTTCGACTCCCATCTCCTTCTCGAACAGGCCAGCACCCTTCGCGAATTCAACAGGCAGTGGCCATTCCGTAAAATAGCCAACGGTTATTTTGTCCAGCGCAAAGGCCGAAGGAGCCAGAGCGCATGATCCAAGCCATGCGATGGCCACAATTGCGAGACGGTTTATCATGTTCCCTCTTTCCTACGCCGTGTTGTTTGAAGCGGATGTGTTTAATCGACTGCCTGCGGCGGCGGTCCGCGGCACGCAGGCGTTTGCTGCGTCACGAGTGCAGCTAAGACCATCGCGATTTCTGTGTCAGCTAATATCTAGAGCACAGGACCCAACCTCAGCGAAAACGATTGAACCGTTCAGAAAACCTGCACAAGGCGTCCGAGGGCCGTCTAAGCCAATGCTGGGGTTCTCTTCCTTGGGTTTGGGAAGCTCTAATGGGAGGCACCTGGCGTTCAATTTCAAGAGGCGGGACTAGCTATGCGTCGCCGATGGTTGCGGTAACACTTCCCGTCGAACTCGTGCCGTGCCTCGCTCGGTTAGGCGGCCTCTATGAAATTCGAAGCGTTGCATGTCCGACCTGGCGCTATCGCTGAAAAAAACCGCGGCAAAGGCCGCGGCGATAGGGTTCACCAGCACTCACAGGGATGTCAGGATTCCAGCCAGACACGCGAGCCAACATAGCCATTCTACATGTCATTGCCTATGTCGTGAACATAACCCTTCATCTTCCTGCTGCCCGCGTTCACGAAGTCATTGAACATCGGGATTGTAGTTAGCCATTCTAGCCCCCCGGGCGCCAGTTCATCGCCCCAGGCGAAATCGGGCACGATCAAGACCGCCTCGCGCCGCAAACTCCCATTCGCTCTCGGTGGGCAGCGCTTTGCCGCACCATTTTGCGTACGCGATGGCGTCGTCGAAGCCGACGTGGACCACCGGGTGATCCATCCTGCCCTCGATGGTCGACCCGGGACCTTCCGGACTACGCCAAGAGGCACCGAACTAACCAGTCAGATGGTGAATCAAGGGACGGGGGTCCTCTTTGCCGGCCCTCTGCTTGTTCGGCTTGGCCGTCATTTCGGCTGACCGCCAACCCAGAGCCTCCGGGTGACCTTCCACTCGGCGACCGCCACTCCATCGTCCAGTAGCGGCTTGGCAGCTTGGCTACGGAACGGATTCGCCGATCGCGCCATCCGTTCCACAAGCGAGGCCCTCGTCGCTGCTGGCAGCGATTCCCACCAATCAGGCGACATGTGCACATTCTCGAAATGTTCGAACATAAGCCTCACCAGGGCCGAAGACAGTTTGGCGTCCTCGATCGCCTCGACCGACCTGACGAGCCGGTTACAGATCATGTCGTCGAAGGCAAGCCACTGAAACACCGCGGCGCCTCCGCTGCTGGTCGCGAATGATGTAAACGACATCGACGCAAGTCGGCCAGACGCGGCAAGATCCTGCAACGTCTCCCCCTCGAAATCTGTTGAGGGCATCCATCCCGCTGCGCACATCACCGGTGGCGGCTCGCCAAACTCAATGAGAAAAGCGCGGACGTCCACAAAATCGTGCTGAAGGAGCAGTTTGTCATACTCGGCCTTCTGTGTCCGCGTATCCGCGAGCCCAGCTGCAATCCCGGCCTCATACAGGCTGTTGAACATCTGCATTCCGAGCTGGTCGCCGATGTTCCGACCACGGTCGGCCGACCTCTGGACCGGCAGCATCCGGGCTGCGCTCTCCTTGGTATAGGCCTCCCGGGCGAAGGCCCGGTAGCCGAGAAGAAAACATTGTTCCGGCGTGGCCGAGAACGCGACTGTCTCGAGCGGCGCAAAGATCGCATTGTCGTGAGTCGAACAAAAGCCCGTAAACGTTGAGGCACTGCGTACGCCAACAAGCTCGGGCTCAAGCTTGCCATTGTATTTGGTTAAATTCTGCAGCGACGGGACGAACGCGTAAACATGTCCATCCCGAGCAATGCGGTTCAGACTGCCCGATCTAGGAACCGTGTGAGCACGGATGATTTTGCCGCTACATTGCTGATGGTCGGCCGTCGGGGCAGAGCAGAGCGGCATACGGAATTCTTCCCGGAAAGCCTTTTCGGCTTCCCAAGGCTGCAGGGGCACCTGTTCTTCGCGATTAAGATGGCAATGCTTGAACTTGCGACCCGATCCGCACCAGCATTTATCATTGCGGCCTCGGCCGACACCCATAGAAGTCTCCAATTGTCCCGAAAAAGGGGCGACTGCCAAAAACCGGCATCACGCGCCATCGCGAACCCTGCGAGATGAAGATTGTTCGTGAAATCACTATTTTCAAGCAGCTGGCGGCAACCCGCGTCCCCGATTTGCTACGGCTGGCGTGTAATGGCGGGCATGCCCATGGCAGGCCCCGAAAGCCTGTTCAACAAGGAGTTCTCAGACCGCCGTATTGGCTTCTAGCGACCGCAGATCGCTCCAACCTGGCGCTACAATTGAATCTTGACAGGAATGCTCGTCTTCATCTAAGCATATGATATCACAATATAAAATTGGACCAAAAAATGAAAATTGAGGATCCTGGCGCCCCAGCCAAACCAACAGCACGAGACATCAGCGACTTGTCGCTTTGAGCGGCCCGTTTTCAGCCTTGCGCATGAACTTGCGGCAGGGCGGCATCGAGCGACCGCTCGAACGCATCGACCAGCGTATCGACCTGAGGCTCGGTGATGATCAGCGGCGGGCAAAAGGCGATGGCGTCGCCCATGTTGCGCGAGATGACGCCATTCTGCTGCAGCAACCCGTTGACCAGCGCACCGAGAGCGGCAGGCTTGCCCCATGGCGCCTTGCTCGCCTTGTCGGCGACCAGCTCGACGGCGGCGATCAGACCAACGCCGCGCACCTCGCCGACCAGCGGATGCGAGGCGAGCTTGCGCAGCCGCGCCTGCAAATGCGCGCCGACCCTGCGCGCATTGCCGACAAGGTCGCGCTCCTCGATCAGCTTCACATTCTCAAGCGCGACCGCTGCCGCGACCGGATGGCCGCCACCGGTGAAGCCGTGACCGAAGGTGCCGATGCGATTGCTTTCGTCGGCTATCGGCTCGAACACCTTGTCGTTGATGAGCAGGGCCGAGATCGGCAGGTATGAGGACGAAATCTGCTTCGACAGGACCATGATGTCGGGCTTGATGCCGAAGGCCTGCGAGCCGAACATCTCGCCGGTCCGGCCGAAGCCGCAGATGACCTCGTCGGCAACGAGCAGGATGTCGTATTTCGACAGCACGGCCTGGACCTTCTCCCAATAGAAGGCAGGCGGTACGACGACGCCGCCGGCGCCCATGATTGGCTCGCCGAAGAAGGCGGCAATGGTCTCCGGTCCCTCGGCAAGGATCAGGCTCTCCAACTCGTCGGCAAGACGGCTCGAGAACTGCTCCTCGCTCTCGCCCGGCCTGGCGTCGCGCCAATGGTGCGGCGTCGATATGTGCAGCACATTGGCGATCGGCAGGTCGAAGGAGAGATGGTTGTTCGGCAGCCCGGTCAGGCTTGCCGCGGCTATGGTGACGCCGTGGTAGCCGCGCTTGCGGCTGATGATCTTCTTGCGCGCCGGCTGACCGAGCGCGTTCGAGCGGTACCAGATCATCTTGAGCGCCGTATCGTTGGCCTCGGAGCCGGAATTGGTGAAATAGGCCTTGCTCATCGGCACCGGCGCCATCTGCACCAGCTTCTCGGCCAGGTCGATCAGCGGCGAATGCGCTTTCGATCCGAAGTCATGATAGAAAGGCAGCTTCGACATCTGCCGGGTCGCGGCCTCGACCAGGCGCTTTTCCGAGAAGCCGACCGCAACGCTCCACAGCCCTGCCATCGCCTCGATATAGCGGTTGCCGGCAATGTCCTCGACATAGATGCCGTCGCCCTTTTCGATGACCAGCGGACCCGTTTCCTGATGCTTGCGGGCATTGGTGTAGGCATGCAGGTGGTAGCGGATGTCGCGGGCTTCAGGGGAATTGGGTTGGGCGTCCATGCTGGCTCCTGTCTGCAGGCGTGCGGGCCAAACAGACCGTCTCTGTGATGAGAAGTCCAAGGTTCCGCCTCGCATTTGAGAGGCTTGATGCATCATGGCGGCAGGCGGCCGCAAGAGCCGCTCTGTCATGATCGATAGCGCCATGCAGTTCCCAACGCTGCTTCGCACCACCCCAATGCCGCGGCCAGGCGCATGATCGCCGGCACTGGACAACAAGCCTATGATCCTTGAAGGCTGTGAGGCGCCGCTTGCGCAACCAAAATGGACGGGGGCATGGAACAGGTCGATTGCATCGTCGCCGGCGCCGGCGTCATCGGCCTGGCGGTTGCGCGCACCATGGCCGCACAAGGCCTCGACACGCTGATCCTCGAAGCCGCCGACGCCATCGGCACCGAGACGAGCTCGCGAAATTCGGAGGTCATCCACGCCGGCATATACTACCCAAGGGGGTCACTGAAGGCGCGGTACTGCGTTGACGGGCGCGAGCTTCTGTACCGCTACTGCGCGGAGCGGTCGATCCCGCACCGGCGCTGCGGCAAGCTCATCGTCGCAACCGACGAGGCACAGGAGCCGGTGCTTGCCTCCATTCGCGCCAATGCCGCCGCTTGCGGCGTTGACGACCTGCGGTTTCTCTCCGCAGCCGAGGCGCAAACGCTGGAGCCGGCGCTGCATTGCACCAAGGCATTGCTGTCGCCCTCCACTGGCATCATCGACAGCCACGCTTTGATGCTCGCCCTGCTCGGCGAGGCCGAAGAGAACGGCGCCATGCTGTCGCTCAACACGCGCATCGTTTCCGGTCGGATCGGCGCCGGCGGCGGCATCGTCCTCGAGACGATGGACAGCGCAAGCGGCGAGCGTTTCGAGATCGCCGCCTCACACCTGATCAACGCAGCCGGTCTCGGCGCGGTGGCGCTTGCCGCCTCGCTCGACGGGTTCGACCGGCAGTTCCTGCCCACGCTTCGCTACGCCAAGGGCAATTATTTTTCGGTGGCCGGGCGCGCGCCGTTCTCGCGGCTTGTCTATCCCGTGCCCGAACCCGGCGGGCTCGGCGTCCATCTGACGCTCGACCTCGCCGGCACGGCGCGCTTCGGGCCGGATGTCGAATGGACGGACAGGCTCGACTACCGCGTCGACCCTGCGCGCGGCGAGCGCTTCTATGATGCCATCCGCAAATACTGGCCGGAGCTCGCCGACGGCAGCCTGCAGGCGGCCTATAGCGGCATTCGCCCAAAGCTCTCCGGACCCGGCGAGGCCAACAGCGACTTCGTCATCCAGGATCCGGCAACCCATCGCATCGAAGGCCTGGTCAATCTGTTCGGCATCGAAAGCCCCGGACTGACGTCCAGCCTGGCGATCGCGGAGCATGTCGCGCGTATTCTGGGACCAAGGGCGCGCTGATGCACAGCCCAATTACAAGCACCTCGACAGTCAGCCAAGCGGGCCACTAAGGACCTCGCCAACACCCCGGAGCAAGCCCGCGCGTTGCTGGCGCGATTCAGCTCGCCTCGCGCATGGCTTCGGCCGCCTGCAGGTCGACCGAGACCAACTGGCTGACGCCCTGCTCAGCCATGGTGACGCCGAACAGCCGGTCCATGCGGGCCATGGTGATCGGGTTGTGGGTGATGATGACGAAGCGCGTCTCTGTGGTGCGGGACATCTCGTCCATGAGATTGCAGAAGCGCTCGACATTATGGTCGTCGAGCGGCGCGTCGACCTCGTCGAGCACGCAGATCGGCGCCGGATTGGTGAGGAACACGGCGAAGATCAGCGACATCGCCGTCAGCGCCTGCTCGCCGCCGGAGAGCAGCGTCATGGTCTGCGGCTTCTTGCCCGGCGGGCGGGCAAGGATTTCGAGCCCGGCTTCCAGCGGATCCTCGGATTCGATCAGCTGCAATTCGGCGGTGCCGCCGCCGAACAGATGCGAGAACAGGCGCTGGAAATGGCCGTTGACCACCTCGAAGGCCGACAGCAGCCGCTCGCGCCCTTCCCGGTTGAGGCTCTGGATCGCCTGCCGCAATTTGCGGATCGCCTCGATGATGTCCTCGCGCTCGGAAACGATGGTCTCCAGCCGGTCGGACAGCTCCTTTTGCTCTTCCTCGGCGCGCAGGTTGACGGCGCCGAGCCGCTCGCGCTCGACCTTCAACCGGTCGAGTTGGCGCTCGACCTCGGCCATTTCGGGCATCGGGTCATCGGCTTCCAGACCGGTGTGGCGGATGACCAGGTGCGGCGGCGTGTTCAGCGTCTCCTGGATACGCGCCTCGACCTCCAGCCGCCGCTCATCGGCGGCCGTCAGCCGCTCCTCGGCGCGGACACGGGTTTCGCGCGCCTCGGCCAGCGACTGAATCGCCGCGGTCGCGGCCTTGTCGAGCTCGGCCTGCCGGTTCTCCGCTTCCTGCAAACGGTCGGCCGCCGCCTGGCGCAGAGTCTCCGCCTCGGTCAATTGCGACAGCAGCGCGCGGCGCTTGGCGTCGATCTCGTCCGGAGCGTCGGCCAGCCGCTCGCGCTCGGCCTCGGCTTCCGCCCTGCGCTCGCCAAGAGCGGCGATCTGCGTCGAGGCGTTCTCGGCCCGCTCCAGCCAGTTGCGGCGCTCGGCGCCGATCGCTTCGAGGCGGCGGGTGCGGGCCTCGGCCTCGCGCCGCAAGCCCTCATGGACGGCGCGCGCGTCGGCGAGGGTGGCGCGATCGCGCGAGACATTGGCCGAGGACTGTTCGAGCTGCAGCTGCAGGTCGCCGAGATCGGGCGCGTCCTGCAGCAGCATCTCGGCTTCCACGAAAGCCGCCTGGGTTTCCTCATGGCTGTCGACGACGCGGGCGCGGGCTTCGTCGAGCGCGGCACGCCGGCTTACCAGCTCGCCGCCGGCCTTCTCGGCCTCGGCAAGCGCGTTGCGGGCGGCATCCAACCCATGCTGGGCGTCGCGGCCGGCCTGGCGGGCATTGCGCTCTTCTTCGCTTGCCTGGCGCAGCGCCTGTTCGGCCTGGGCATGGGCTGCCTCGGCCTCGCGCAGGACGCGGGTGGCCTGCACCGCCTCGGCGTCGAGCTCGGCCAGCCGGTTCTTCTGCGCCAGCCGCTGCGCGGCGGCGGTCGGCGCGTCGGCGCTGGCGGTCAAGCCGTCCCAGCGCCACAGCGCGCCGTCGCGGCTGACCAGCCGCTGGCCTGGCGCGAGCAGCGCCTGCAGACGACGGCCGTCGGCGGCCTCGACAATGCCGATCTGCGCCAGCCGGCGGGCAAGCTGGGAGGGCGCTCGCACCACGCTGGCAAGGCTCTTCACGCCTTCGGGCAGCGCGGCGTCGCCCGGCTGGACGGCGCTCTCGCCCCAATGCACGGGGGCGCTGCGGTCGAGCGGCACGTCGAGATCTTCACCGAGAGCGGCGCCAAGGGCCGTCTCGTAGCCGCGCTCGACGCTGAGCTGCTCCAGCACGGAGGGGAAAAGATCGCCACTGGCGGCATTCAGAATCTTGGAAAGGGTGCGGGCTTCGGTCTCGATGCGCTGCAACTCAGCCTTGGCGTCCTGTAGCGGCGGACGGGCGGCGCTTTCGGCGCCACGCGCCTCGGCGACCGCCTGCTCGGCCGCAATGGCGCCGGCCTCGCTCTCTTCCAGCCGCGCCGCGGCATCCTCGACCAGCAGCCGCTTCTCGGCCGGATCGGGCAGGCCGGAAATGCGGGCGACGATGTCGGACAGCTCGCGGTCGACCTCTGCGAGCTGGCGGGCGAAGCGGTCGCGACGTTCGGCGGTCTCGCGCAAAGTGCGCTCGATCTGATGGCGCGAGGCGGCGGCTTCGGCTCGCTCCGCGGTCAGCGCGGCTAGCTTTGCCTCGCTCTGCGCGAGCGTCGCGCCGGCCTGTTCGAAGGCGGCCCGGGTGGTGGCCTCGCGCTCGGCGGCACCGGCGTTCTCGGAGTTGAGCGAGGCTTCCTCGGTGCGAAGGCGCTCGAGGATGTCCGCATTGTCGCGCACCATGCGCTCCTCGCGGGCGATGTCGCCGTCGAGCTGCTGCAGCCGGCGCTCAAGCTCGGCCTGGCGGGAGCGGATGCGGCCGGCCTCTTCCTCGATCTGTGTCTTGGCGATCGACAGGCGCTGGAAGGCGGCGGCCGCGGCAGCCTCGGCGTCGCGCAGGTCCGGCAGCCGGTGGGCGCCGATGCCTTGCTCTCTCGCGGCGGCCATCTGCGCGGCGGCGCGATCGCCGACCAGCGTCGTCGCGGCGGCCAGCGCGGAACGCGCCTCGCCTTCCTGGGTCTTGGCCAGCGTCCAGCGCAGATGCAGAAGCGTCGCCTCGGCCTTGCGGATATCGGCCGACAGGTTCTTGAAGCGCGAGGCCTGGCGCGCCTGGCGCTTCAGGCTGTCGATCTGGCTCTCCAGCTCGCCGACGACGTCATCCAGCCGTTCGAGGTTCTGCTCGGCGGCCTTCAACCTGAGCTCGGCCTCGTGGCGGCGCGTGTGCAGGCCGGAAATGCCGGCCGCCTCTTCGAGCAGCGCCCGACGCGCCTGGGGCTTGGCCTGGATCAGTTCGCCGATGCGGCCTTGCCCGACCATCGAGGGCGAGCGCGCGCCGGTCGACTGGTCGGCGAACAGAAGCTGCACGTCCTTGGCGCGGGCTTCCTTGCCGTTGATGCGATAGAGCGAGCCCGCCTCGCGCTCGATGCGGCGCGACACCTGCAATTCATCGGCGTCGTTGAAGGCTGCAGGCGCGGTACGGTCGGTGTTGTCGAGGAAAAGCGTGACTTCGGCGGTATTGCGGGCCGGCCGCGTGCCCGAGCCGGAAAAGATGACGTCGTCCATGCCGGACGCGCGCATGTTCTTGTAGGAGCTTTCGCCCATCACCCAGCGCAGCGCCTCGACAAGGTTCGACTTGCCGCAGCCGTTCGGCCCGACAATGCCGGTAAGCCCGCGTTCGATGACGAACTCGCCGGGCTCGACGAAGGACTTGAAACCGAGGAGGCGAAGGCGCGAAAATTTCATTCGCGCCGCCCCACACTACAGGCGCGCGCGCCGAAGCCGAGCCGCTTCGGCGCGGCCTGGACGTCAGAGCAGAGGGTCGATGATGGCCGACATTTCCTCAATCGACATCGCCCCTTTGTAGGTCTTTCCATTGATGAAGAAGGTCGGCGTCGAGTCGACCTTGAACTCGTCCGCGCCGCGTTTCTGGACTGCTCTCACATCGTCCAGAAGTTTCTGGTCCGTCAAGCAGGCCTCAAAGGACTCCTGTGTAAAACCAGCGAGCTTGGAGACCTGCAGCAGTGCTTCCTTGGTGTTGTTGACGCCGACCCAGCTGGGCTGCTGCTTGAACAGCACGTCGACCATCGGGAAATAGTTATCCTTGGCGCAACGCGCCAGCATGAAGCCGGCCTCGGCGCTCGGGTCGAAGGGAAATTCACGCAGGATGTAGCGCACCTTGCCGCTGTCGATGTATTTGGTCTTCAACTCAGGGAAGGTGGTTTCGTTGAAGTGCGCGCAATGCGGGCAAGTCATCGAGGCATATTCGACGATGGTGACCTTGGCGTCGTCCTTGCCAAGCTGCTTTTCGGGCAGCGCGCCCGGCTTCAGCAGCTGCGCCATGTCGACCGTGCCCTGCGCTTCCGGCACCTTTGCGGCCGCCGGCGTTGCCGGCTTGGCGGGCGTCGACGGGTTGGCGGGCTTCACATCGGCGGCCTTTGCGTCCTCGCCCGAGTCGCTGCATGCGGCGATGAGAGCCACCGCCGGAATGGCGGCCAGCGAGGTCAGAAGGTTTCTGCGAGACAAAGGACGGTTCATGCGAATCACCTGATATCGGTTGGATTTTGCAATGCAAAGGCTAGAAAAGGCGAGAGTTGGCGCGAATTAAGGCATCGCCGTCCCCATTCCAATCGCCAAATTTTGGCGTGCGTTCACGAATACGCGAGATTAGCGACAATCCTATGGTCTTTTCTGCCCCAGAATTGTCGCGCCGAGGCGCTCCAGCGAGGCGCGCAGGCCATCGTCCTCGATCTTGCCCACGGTTCGCGAAAGCTTCGCCTTCTCGGCGTCGTTGAGCGGTCTCGGCGCCGGTTTCGGCCGGGCCTTTTCGGACAGCACCGGCTTCTGCACGATCTTGATGCGGCCAATGGCGTTGAAGCCGAGGAAAGCATTGACGCGATTGATGATTTCGCCTGCCTCGTGCTGCAGGTGGAGCGCCGCCATGCCCTCGCACGCGATGATCAGCAGCGCCGGCTCGAACGGATCGTCCTCATGCAGGCGGCGCGGCCACTGGATCTTTTCCGGGCGCGAGCGGCCGGCTAGCCGGGGCCCGGCGATCTCCTCCCAGGACTGCACCAGCCCGATCGAGATGCCGGCCCGCTTCTTCAGCACCGGATCGAGGATCTCGGTTGCGAGATCGCTCACCGGGACGGGATTGCCGTAGGGCCTTTTCCCTGCCATGTGCGTTCTCCAATCCCCGAGCTCACCCGATCAATGGCATCGCACGACCAGACCCGCAAGGCCGCATCCGGCGAAAGCAGCGAAGCCGTTTCAGTCGCCTCCCGCCTGCTTGACTGGTACGACGCGCATCACCGCGACCTGCCGTGGCGCGTCGCGCCCAAGGCGCTGGCGGAGGGAGCCAACCCCGATCCCTACCGGGTTTGGCTGTCGGAAGTGATGCTGCAGCAGACCACGGTCGAAGCGGTCAAAGCCTATTTTCGCGCCTTCCTCGAAAAATGGCCTGACGTCCGGGCGCTGGCGGCGGCGCCCGCCGAGGACGTCATGAAAGCCTGGGCCGGGCTCGGCTACTATTCGCGGGCGCGCAACCTCAAGGCCTGCGCCGATCTTGTCGCTCAGCGCGGCGGCCGCTTTCCGGACACGGAGGCCGGCCTCAGGGAGTTGCCGGGGATCGGCACCTACACGGCGGCGGCGATCTCGGCCATCGCCTTCGACCGGCCGGCGGCCGTCGTCGACGGCAATGTCGAGCGGGTCGTGTCCAGGCTGAATTCGATCGCGACGCCGCTCACGGAGGCCAAGCCAGAAATCCGCGCGCTGGTCGAGCGGATGGTTCCGGCAAGGCGGCCGGGCGATTTCGCCCAGGCGATGATGGATCTCGGCGCCACGATCTGCACGCCGCGGCGGCCGCGCTGCATGCTGTGCCCGCTGCGCGCGGATTGCAGCGCCATTGTCTCGGGCGATCCCGAGCGTTTCCCCGTCCGCCGGCCCAAGGACGACAAGCCGCTCAGGCGGGGTGCGGCCTTCGTGGCCCAGCGCAGGGATGGCGCCATCCTGCTTCGCAAGCGCCCGGAAAAGGGCCTGCTCGGCGGCATGACCGAAGTGCCGACGACGGCGTGGAGCGCAAGGGTGGACGGCGCGACCACGGAGGCTGGGGCGCCGTTTGCGGCTGACTGGCGACGCGCCGGCCGGATCGCGCATGTCTTCACCCATTTCGCGCTCGAACTCGAAGTCTTTCATGCCCACATGAAAGGTGATGCGCCGGAAGGGCATTTCTGGTCGCTGGCCCATGAGATTTCCGGGGAGGCGCTGCCCACCGTCATGAAAAAGGTAATCGAGGCAGCGATACCGGGCGCGACCAAAGCGCGTCGCGTGTGACCGGGTCACGCGCGACACGCTATCCCAAACCGCTGCACTTTTGGGTGACATGCGCTAAGGCAGCGCCCGCATTGAAAGGACAGGCATGACCGAAATCCGCCACATCGTGTTCGACATCGGCAGGGTGCTGATCCACTACGATCCGGACCTTCCCTTCAGCCGCCTGATCCCCGATGCCGAGGAGCGGAAATGGTTCTTCGACAATGTCTGCACGCATGACTGGAACCTCGAGCAGGACCGCGGCCGGACATGGGCAGAGGCCGAAGCGCTGCTGATCGGCGAATACCCGGGCCATGCGGAGAATATTCGCAATTTCCGCCGGCATTGGCACGAGATGGTGCCGCATGCCTATGACGACAGCGTCGCCATCATGATCGGCCTGATCGAGGCCGGCCACGATGTCACCATGCTGACCAACTTTGCCTCGGATACGCTTGCCGAAGCCCGGCAGCGTTTCGGCTTCCTCAACCGTCCGCGCGGCGTGACCGTTTCGGCCGACATCCGGCAGATCAAGCCGGATCGCGCCATCTACGATCATCATGTCGCCGCGTTCGGCCTCGAACCGTCCGCGACGCTGTTCATCGATGACAGCCAGAAGAATGTCGACGGCGCCAGGGCGGCCGGCTGGCAGTCGGTGCTGTTCACCGACGCCGTAACGCTCAAGGCGGACCTCGAGCGTTACGGGATCAGGGCCTGATTTGAATCGCTTCGGACGATCCGCTGAAGTTCTGATTCAACTTTAACAGCGGGATCTCAGGCCCCTGCCCGCTCCATGCCGAGGCGGGCGATGCGGCGCAGCTCGTCGATCGGGGTGAGGCCGCCGCTACGCTCATAATGCCAGAAGGTCCAGCCGTTGCAGGCGTCCAGCCCCTGCACCTCGGCGCCGATCTTGTGGATCGAGCCGGCGCTGTCACCGATCGCCACCGTGCCGTCGGCGCGCACCTTGGCCGCCCAGCGCTTCTTGGCGTCGTAGAGGGTGGCGCCGGGCTGCATCAGTCCGGTGTCGATCAGGCTGATGAAGGCGACGCGCGGCTCGGCGCGCTTGCCGGACAATACGGTCAGGTCGGCGCCTTCCAGCGGCCGCACCGCGTCGATGCGCTCATTGGCGGCGTCGATATAGGCCTGCTCGCGCTCGATGCCGACGAAGTGGCGGCCGAGGCGCTTTGCCACCGCGCCGGTGGTGCCGGATCCGAAGAAGGGATCGAGCACGACGTCACCCGGCTTGGTCGAGGCCATCATGATGCGGGCGAGCAATGCTTCCGGCTTCTGCGTTGGATGCAGCTTGTCGCCATTGTCGTTCTTCAGCCGCTCCTGGCCGGTGCATATCGGGAACAGCCAGTCGGAGCGCATCTGGACGTCGTCGTTCGAGGCTTTCAGCGCCTCGTAGTTGAAGGTGTAGCCCTTGGCCTTCTGGTCGCGCGAGGCCCAGATCATCGTCTCATGCGCGTTCTGGAAGCGGCGGCCGCGGAAGTTCGGCATCGGGTTGGTCTTGCGCCAGACGACGTCATTGAGGATCCAGAAGCCGAGATCCTGCATCTTGGCGCCGACCCTGAAGATGTTGTGATAGGAGCCGATGACCCAGATGGTGCCGTTCGGCTTTAGCACGCGCCGCGCCGCCAGCAGCCAGGCGCGGGTGAAGGCGTCATAGGCCTCGAAACTCTCGAACTGGTCCCAGTCGTCGTCGACGGCATCGACCTTGGACTGGTCGGGCCGGTGCAGGTCGCCATCGAGCTGCAGGTTATAGGGCGGATCGGCGAAAATGACGTCGATGGACTTTTCGGGCAGCCGCTCGAGGGCCGCGATGCAGTCGCCCTTGAGGATGGTGTTCAGCCATTCGGATTGCTGGGGAGCGCGGGAGAGCTCGTCGAGAAGACGCACGGCTGACATTTTTACACCCAAGGCACGCGTTACTGTTTACTGTCCGTTATGGTTACCGATCAGCGTAAATATTCGGTGAAGGGCGGGACTGCCCCGGTCGAGACCTGCCGTGAATTTGCGAAGCCCGGCCGCTTGGTGTATGCCGCGCCGCCTGAGCCGTATCAGGCCAGCTTTCTCCCGCGTTCCGGATTGCCATGCCCCAGCCAGACCTTGTCATCTTCGATTGCGACGGCGTGCTCGTCGATTCCGAAATCATCGCCGCGCGCATCGAGGCCGAGCTGCTGACCTCGGCCGGGTATGAGATCTCGGCCGAGGAACTGGCCGAGACCTATGCCGGACTGACCTTCAAGGACATCATGATGCGGGTCGAGGAGAAATCGGCCATCCCGTTCCAGGCCTCGCTGATCGGCCGCGCCGAAGAGCTGGTCGACCGCAAGCTGCGCAGCGACGTGCGCGCCATCGACGGCGCGCGCGAGGCGGTCGCGGCGGTGACGGTGCGGCGCTGCGTCTGCTCGAATTCGCGCACGGAGCGGGTCGAGTTCATGCTGGAGAAGGTGGGGCTACTGCCGTTCTTCGCCGGCCGCATCTTTTCGGGGCTCGACATCCCCAGCAAAAAGACCAAGCCGGCTCCGGACGTGTTCCTTTACGCCGCCGAAAGGCTCAACGCCGATCCGAAAAATACCTTCGTCATCGAGGACTCGGTGCATGGCGTCACCGGCGCCAGGACGGCCGGCATGCGCGTCATCGGCTTCACCGGCGCCGCGCACAGCTATCCCGGCCACGCCGACGCGCTGACCGAAGCCGGCGCGGAGACGGTCATCCGCCGCTGGGCCGAGTTGAAAAGCGTGATTGCCGCGCTGTCGGAATGGTCGGCGGACGCTTGAAGCGTCCGCCCCAGCCCACCTCAGTTTGTCGCCGGAGCGGCCTTTTTCTTCCGCTTGCCCTTGTCGGTCGCGGCTTTCGGCGTGTTTTCGTCATATCCGGCAAAGGCCTGGTAGTCCTTGGCGGTCGGTTCCGGCACCAGGACGTTCTGGTCGGTGAAGACGAACTGCGTCGCGGCCGACGGGTCGGAGACCTGGACCTGGTACTGGTGGATCTGCGAGTAGAGCACATCGGTGCCGTGCATCACCGCGACGCGAATCGGCATGGTGATGGTGCCGGGCGCGAACATCGGCCCAGGCACGACCTTGCCGGCCACCGCTATCTTCATCGACAGCTGGCCGTTGGCGCGCATGCAATCGCGGGTCACGTCGGTGATCGAGGCCTGATAGATGACCTTGGCGGGATCGCGATCGGGATCGACAATGGTGCCATCAGGCGCGGTCTGGGCGGCGGCGGCCTCGGCGTCCTGCGCGGCGTCGGCCTTCTTCCTGGGCTTGGCGCCGCCCTTGGCATAGGTGTTGAAGTAGGCGGTGCCGTCGCGCAGCGTTACTTTCGGGCAATAGGCCTCCAACTGGCTGGCAAGCACATTGGGGTCCTGCGGCGGCGGCGGCGCCTGGGTGTCCTTCTTGCCCAGACCAAAGCTCAGTATGCCATTGTCGCTCGATTGGCAGCCGGCGGCGGCAAGCATAAAGCCGGCAAGCGCCAGACCCGCGACAAAACGACGGTTGACCGAATGAAACGCCATGAACTCCACTTCCCTCTCGCAAAGCTGGTGACGTATATCAACGGCGCGGCGAAAATGCGACTGAGCCGGCTCGGAAAATTAACCAATTGGCGGTGGATGAACCCGCCGGCTGCAATGGACTTGTGACGATGCAATATGTGAGTACCCGCGGGGACGCGCCCGTGCTTGGATTTTCCGACGCGGTGCTGGCCGGGCTGGCCCGCGACGGCGGGCTCTATGTGCCGCGCGAATGGCCGCAGTTTTCCGCCGCCGACATCCGCGCCATGCGCGGACTCGCCTATCCCGACCTTGCCATTCGCGTGCTGACGCCGTTCCTGGGCGGCGAGATCGCGGCGCCCGTCTTCGAGCGGCTGGTGCGCGAGGCCTATGCCACCTTCCGCCACGAGGCCGTCTGCCCGCTGGTGCAGACCGGGGCGAACACTTTCGTGCTCGAACTCTTCCACGGCCCGACGCTCGCCTTCAAGGACGTCGCCATGCAACTGCTGGCGCGACTGATGGACCATGTGCTGGCCGAGCGCGGTCAGCGCGCCACAATCGTCGGCGCCACCTCCGGCGACACCGGCGGCGCCGCGATCGATGCTTTCGCCGGCCGCGACCGCACCGACATCTTCATCCTTTTCCCGCACGGCAAGGTCTCGCCGGTGCAGCAGCGGCAGATGACGACGTCAAGCGCGGCGAACGTGCATGCACTCTCGATCGAAGGCAATTTCGACGATTGCCAGGGCCTGGTGAAGGACATGTTCAACGACCACGGTTTTCGCGACCGGGTCTCGTTGTCGGGCGTCAATTCGATCAACTGGGCACGCATCATGGCCCAGATCGTCTATTATTTCTCCTCGGCGCTGTCGCTCGGCGCGCCCGACCGGCCGGTGTCGTTCACCGTGCCGACCGGCAATTTCGGCGATATCTTCGCCGGTTATGCCGCGAAAAGAATGGGATTGCCGATCGATCGGCTGATCATCGCCACCAATGACAACGACATATTGGCGCGCACGCTGGCGAGCGGCGAATACCACACCAAGGGCGTGTTCGCCACGACCTCGCCGTCGATGGACATCCAGGTGTCGTCGAACTTCGAGCGCCTGCTGTTCGAGGCGGCCGACCGCGATGCCGAGACCGTGCGGCGCTACATGAACGGGCTGAAGCAGTCCGGCGCCTTCACCATCGAGGCGGGCGAAATCGCGAAGATCCGCGCCGAATTCGACGCCGGCCGCTCAAGCGTCGACGAGGTCGCCGCCACCATCCGTTCGACGCTCGCGGCGAGCAACTATCTGCTCGACCCGCACACGGCGGCGGCCGTGCACGTTGCCGCCGGCAAGGTCGATGGCGCAGTCCCCATGGTGGTGCTGGGCACCGCGCATCCAGCCAAGTTCCCGGCCGCGGTCGAGGCCGCCAGCGGCATCACGCCGGCCCTGCCGGCATGGCTGGGCGCATTGATGACAGCCGACGAAAAATACACGGTACTTCCCTCCGACCTGAAAATGGTGGAAGATTACGTCGGACGCCACACGCGGGCGGCGCGTTAAGGAGTACTTGCCATATGGGTGTTGAGGTAAGCCGTCTGTCGAACGGCCTGACAGTCGCAACCGAAACCCTTCCAAGCCTCGAATCCGTTGCCCTCGGTGCCTGGGTCAAGTCGGGCGCACGCAATGAGCGTGAGGAAGAGCACGGAATGGCCCATTTGCTCGAGCATATGGCCTTCAAGGGCACGAAAAGGCGCACCGCCTTCGAGATCGCCTCGGAAATCGAGAATGTCGGCGGCGAGATCAACGCCGCCACCAGCGTCGAGACCACCTCCTATTACGCCAGGGTGCTCTCCGACGACGTGCCGCTGGCGGTCGACATCCTGGCAGACATCCTGCAGGAGTCCGAATTCGACCCTGAAGAACTCGAGCGCGAACAGCATGTGATCCTGCAGGAAATCGGCGCCGCGCACGACACGCCCGACGATATCGTCTTCGATCGCTTCACCGAAACCGCCTTCCGCCACCAGACGATCGGCCGCTCGATCCTCGGCACCCCGGAAACGGTCAAATCCTTCACCTCCAAGCAGCTGCACAATTTCATCGAGCGCCAGTACGGCGCCGAGCGCATGGTGGTCGTGGCCGCCGGCGACATCAAGCACGACAATTTCGTGCGCGAGGTGGAGAAGCGGCTCGGCGGCTTCCGCGCCAAGGCCGAGAGCAGCATTCCGCAATACGCGCAATATGTCGGCGGCGACTTCCGCGAGGATCGCGACCTGATGGACGCGCAGATCGTGCTCGGCTTCGAGGGCCGCGCCTATCATGTGCGCGATTTCTACGCCTCGCAGGTGCTGTCGATGATCCTTGGCGGCGGCATGTCGTCGAGGCTGTTCCAGGAGGTGCGCGAGAAACGCGGCCTGTGCTACTCGGTCTACGCGTTCCACTGGGGCTTTTCCGACACCGGCATATTCGGCGTGCACGCCGCGACCGGGCAGAGCGATATCGCCAAGCTGGTGCCGGTCATCATTGACGAATTGCAGAAGGCCGGCGAGAACATCCTGCAGGAGGAGCTCGACCGGGCGCGCGCGCAATACCGCGCCGGTTTGATCATGTCGGCCGAAAGCCCGGCCAGCCGCGCCTCGCAGATCGCCAGGCAGTTGCTTCTGTTCGGCCGGCCGATCGCCAAGGAAGAGCTGATGGAACGGCTGGCGGCGCTCACCACCGAGCGGCTCACCGATCTCTCGTCGCGGTTGTTTTCGACCAAGCCGACGCTCACCGCCGTCGGACCCGTGGGGACGCTGGCGCCCTATGAGGCGATTCTCGATTCGCTTTCGGGTCCGCAGACGACGGCCCGCAAGCTCGCCGTCTAGTCCTGCTCAAGCGCCATGTTCGCGCTCCCTTTCTTTCGCCGCGACCTGCCGGCACTGAAGGGCGACAAGGTCACGCTGCGCGTGCCGCTGACCAACGACTATCGCGATTGGTCGACGCTGCGCGGTGAAAGCCGCGCGTTCCTGGAGCCGTGGGAGCCGCGCTGGACGCCGGATGAGCTCGACCGCACGGCATGGCGGCTGCGCATCAGCCGCTATCGCGAGGATTACGCGCAAGGCACCGCGATCGCCTTCTTCATCTTCGAGAAGTCGAGCGGCAAGCTCGCCGGCGGCATCACCCTCGGCAACATCCGCCATGGCGTCGCGCAAAGCGGCCATATCGGCTACTGGATCGGCGAGCGCTATGGCGGCCGCGGTCTGATGACTGAGGCGGTCAAGCTGGTGTCGCGCTTCGCCTTCGATACGCTGAGGTTGCACCGGATCGAAGCGGCCTGTATTCCCGACAACGCCCGGTCGATCCGCGTGCTTGAAAAAGCCGGATTCCGGCGCGAAGGACTTCTGCGATCCTACCTCAGGATCAATGGTATCTGGCAGGATCATTACCTCTACGCCCGGATCGCGGACGATCCGCCGGGCGCTGGAACGAAGGGCTGATAGTTGACGAATTTTTTGCGATTCGCGTCGCTGCTCGCCCTTGTCCTGGCGATGGTCGTTGCGCTCTGCGCAGCCTCGCCGGCGTTCGCCGTCGAGCCGATCAAGATCGCCCGCGACGACGTGGCGCTCGATCTCTCGCGCGCCTTCGATCTGTACCCGAATCAGGGCGAGAATTTCCAGGTCTCGACAGCCCCCGGCCCCGACGGCATCGTAAGGCGCATCGAGGTGGAAGCGAAGGATTCGCGATCGAGTGGCGACTGGGCCGTGTTCGCGCTCGCCAACACCACCGACCAGCAACTCGACCGGCTGATCGTGGCGCCGCATTTCCGGCTGGTGAATTCCGGCATCTTCTGGCCCGATCTCGGCGCGACACGTATCGCCGCGATCACGCCCAGCGAAGGCTTCGCGCTCGACCGCCAGACCAGCCCCGATGCCGACGTCTTCCGGGTGACGCTGAACCCCGGCACTGTGGTCACCTTTGTCGCCGAGCTTGCCTCGCCGAAACTGCCGCAGGTCTACCTCTGGGATCCGGAATCCTACAAGGACTCGGTCAATTCCTACACGCTGTTCCGCGGCATCGTCATCGGCATCGCCGGCCTGCTGGCGCTGTTCCTGACCATCCTGTTCGTCGTCAAGGGCACCTCGATGTTCCCGGCGACGGCCGCGCTTGCCTGGGCGGTGCTTGCCTATATCTGCGTCGATTTCGGCTTCCTCAACAAGATCATCGAGATATCGCCCGGCAATGAACAGATGTGGCGCGCCGGAACGGAGGTGGCGCTGGCGGCGACCTTCGTTGTGTTCCTGTTCGCCTATCTCAACCTCAACCGCTGGCACGGCCATTTCAGCTACGGCGCGCTGGTCTGGATCCTCGGCCTGCTCTTGATCGCCGGCGTCGCCATCATCGATCCTGCGGTGGCGGCCGGCATTGCCCGCATCTCGTTCGCGGCAACCGCGCTGACCGGGCTCGGCCTGATCATCTTCCTCGGCATTCGTGGCTATGACCGTGCGATCATGCTGGTGCCGAGTTGGGTTATGGTCTTGCTGTGGCTATGCGGGTCGTGGATGGCGATCACCGGCATGCTCGACAACGATATCGCCCAGCCAGCGCTGGGCGGCGGCCTGATCCTGATCATCCTTCTGATCGGCTTCACCGTCATGCAGCACGCCTTCGCCGGCGGTGGCGCCCATCAGGGCCTGTTCTCCGATCTCGAACGGCAGGCGCTCGCCGTCGCCGGATCGGGCGACATCGTCTGGGACTGGGACGTGCTGCGCGACCGCGTCGTCACCAAGCCGGATGTCAGCCTGCAGCTTGGCCTTGCCCCCAACAGCCTAGGCGGGGCGGCCCGCAACTGGCTGCCGGTACTGCACGCCGACGACCGCGACACCTTCCGCACCACGCTCGACGTTGTGCTGGAGCACCGTCGCGGCCGGGTGGCGCAGAATTTCCGCCTGCGCGGCGCCGACGGCCACTATCACTGGTTCGCGCTGCGCGCCCGCCCGGTGATCGGCTCGGACGGCGAGGTGATCCGCTGCGTCGGCACCATGGTCGACGTCACCGAGCAGAAGAAATCCGAGGAACGGCTGCTGCACGATGCCGTGCACGACAATCTGACCGGCCTGCCGAACCGCGAACTGTTCATGAACCGGCTGGAGGCGATCATCTCGATCGCCCGCACCGAAGACAAGGTGCGCCCGACCGTCTTCGTCATCGACATCGACCGCTTCAAGCAGGTCAATGACGGCCTCGGCATCTCGGCCGGCGACACCATCCTGCTCACCATCGCGCGCCGTCTGCACCGGCTCTTGAAGCCGAAGGATTCGCTGTCGCGCTTTGCCGGCGACCAGTTCGCGCTGATGCTGCTGTCGGAACAGGATCCGGCCCGCATCGCCGCGGTGGCGGACGCCATCAAGCATGCAATCAACAACCCGATCACCTTCGCCAAGCGCGAGATCGTGCTGACCGCCTCGATCGGGCTGATCACCTGGACGACGGCGCAGACCTCGTCCGAGGACATGGTCAAGGACGCCGAGCTTGCCATGCACCAGGCCAAGCGCTTCGGCGGCGACAGGATCGAACCGTTCCGGCCGGCCTTCCGCACCGTCGGCACCGACCGGCTGCAGTTCGAATCCGACCTGCGCCGCGCCATCGAACGGCGTGAGTTCACCCTCGCCTACCAGCCGATCGTGCGGCTGGAGGACGGCAGCGTCGCCGGCTTCGAGGCGCTGCTCAGGTGGGACCATCCGCGCCGCGGCATGATCCCGCCGGCGGATTTCATTCCCGTCGCCGAGAATTGCGGGCTGATCGTGCAGCTCGGCCTGTTCGCCATGCAGCAGGCGGCCGAGGACCTGGCGACCTGGCAGAAGCAGATCGGCGACGCGCCGCTGTCGGTTTCGGTCAACCTCTCCAGCCGCCAGCTGATCCGCCGCGACCTGGTCAGCGACGTGCGCTCGGTCATCGCGCGCGCCAATCTGAAGCCGCGCTGCTTCCGCCTCGAGCTCACCGAATCGCTGGTGATGGACAACCCCGAGCAGACCTCGCATGTGCTGACCAAGCTGAAGCAGCTCGGCATCGGGCTGTCGCTCGACGATTTCGGCACCGGCTATTCGTCGCTGTCCTATCTGACGCGCTTCCCCTTCGACACGATCAAGATCGACAAGAGCTTCGTCGACGACGCGACGCCGAAACGCGCCGTGCTGCTCAAGTCCATGGTCAATATGGCGCACGAGCTTGGCCTGTCCGTCGTGGCGGAAGGCATCTCGGACGAAAGCGATGCGCTGGAGTTGCGCCAGATGGGCTGCGAATATGTGCAGAGCTTCATGTTCGGCGCGCCGATGCCCGGCGACCAGGTGCTGAAGACGCTGAAGGAACAGTATCCGCTGACGCAGGCCTGATCAGGCGTGGCCGGCGGCCAGGCTGAGATGCGCGAGATCGATGCCGATCGAGGCGAGGATGCGGTCGTATTTGCGCTCGATGTCGGCGTCGAACAGAAGTTCCGGCGTCGCCGGGCAGGTCAGCCAGCCATTCTCGGCGATCTCGCTTTCGAGCTGGCCTGCGCCCCAGCCGGAATAGCCGAGCGCCATCAGCGCATGGCGGGGACCGCGGCCGGACGAGATGGCGCGCAATATGTCGACGGTGGCGGTCAGGCAGATGTCGTCGGAAACGCTGAGCGAGGATTCCACCCGGTAGTCGCCGGAATGCAGGACGAAGCCGCGGCTGCGGTCCACCGGCCCGCCGTTGCGCACGACGAAATCGCGCGCATGCGCCGGCAGGCGGATCGCCTCCTGCTCGTTCATGATGCCGAGCTGCACCAGGAGGTCCGGAAACAGCATCTGCTGCGTCTGGTTGATGATCAGGCCCATCGCGCCCTCGTCGCTGTGGGCGCAGATGTAGATGACGGAGCGCGTGAAGCGGTCGTCCTTCATGCCGGGCATGGCAATCAGGAACTGATCGTCGAGAAAGCCGCGTCCGGCGGCCGTCTTCTTGTGGCGCAACAAGTCCATGGATGGGAGGGTAACGCGTTTCCCGGGCGTCGGAAAGATGCGCCGCGCGCGATTTGCGGCCGGCGTGCCGCTGCCGATTGCGCCGCGCGCTTTTTGGCACGCGCACGATGTCACGCAAATATGATACCGAATGGCTGATGAAATCATTGCGCAGCCATGAACTGACGATCAAATCACCGCCATGCAAAGCTTGAAGATCCTGCTGCTCTGCTCCGCCTTTGGATTGGGAACGAGCGTTCCCGCCTCGGCCTCCTCCTCGATCTGGTACAACAGCGAAGGCGGCCAGGTGCGGCTCGTCACCAGCGGCAAGCCCGACGAGGCCGGGCGCGTCCAGGGCGTGCTCGACATTGCGCTGAAGCCCGGCTGGAAAACCTATTGGCGCGACCCTGGCGATGCTGGCGTGCCGCCGCAGATCGACATTTCGCCGAGCACCAACGTGGCGAGCGCCGCCTTCTCGTTTCCGCCACCGCAGCGCCATGACGACGGCTACGGCAAATGGGCCGGCTACGACCATCCGGTGTCGCTGCCGGTGACCTTCACGCTGTCGGCCGCCGACCAGCCGGCCATCATCGTGGCCGATGTCTTCCTCGGCATCTGCGAGACGATCTGCATTCCTGTGCAGACGCGACTGACCATCGACCCGGCTTCCGACGCGGACAACGCCAAGGATGCGGCGCAGGTGAAGGCGGCATTCGCGGCGCTGCCGGCGCCGCCACGGCCCGATTTCGGCGTCAACGTGCTGCCGGGCGACCATGAGACGCTGGTCGTCGAAGCGAGCTTCCCGGGCGATCCGGAAGCGGCCGACTTCTTCGTCGCCGGCGAGCGGGACTATATGTTCGGCGCCCCGTTGCGCAGCCAGAAGGACGGCAAGCTGGTGTTCACGGTGCCGATCCTCGACCGGCCGTCGACGACGCCAACCGATGGCGGGCTGCACTACACGCTGACCAGCGCCGACGGCGCGGTCGAGGGTCTGCTACCTTTCCCGTGACGCAGATCGCAACATCTCTTGCTCCAGGCGGCCCGGCAGTTGCGGGCAGCATCCGACTTCGCTATCGCAGGGGCACGTCCTGCCCTCCATCTCTCCCAATCATCGAACGAGGTATTCCATGATCTCCGTTGGCGACAAACTGCCCGAAGCGACCTTCAAGACGATGACCGCCGACGGCGCCAAGCCGATCACGGCGGCCGAGATCTTCGCAGGAAAGAAGGTGGTGCTGTTCGGCGTGCCCGGCGCCTTCACGCCGACCTGCAGCAACAACCATTTGCCCGGCTATCTGGAAAACCGTGACGCCATTCTGGCGCGCGGCGTCGACACGATCGCCGTCGTCTCTGTCAACGACGCGCATGTCATGGGCGCCTGGGCGCGCTTCACCGGCGGCGAAGACAAGATCCTCTATCTGGCCGACGGCAGTGGCGACTTCGCCAAGTCGGTCGGTCTCGACAACGACCTTTCGGCAAGCGGCATGGGGCTGCGCTCGAAGCGCTTTTCGATGATCGTCGAAGACGGCAAGGTCACCGCTCTCAACGTCGAGACCAAGCCCGGTGTCGACACGTCGGGCGCTGCTCACATCCTGGAACAGCTCTAGCCCGCAGCCGGGACGAGCCACACACCGCCAAGGATCGCGCCCGACAGCGCTTGGCGTTTCTTGCCTATTGGGGGACCTGACCGATGCTCGACGTGATCTGGCGCAGCGTGGCGATCGGCATTGGCGCCACGGCGTTGATGGATGTCTGGGCCATTTTCCTCCACAAGGCCTTTGCCCAGCCGCGGCCGAACTGGGGGCCGGTCGGCCGCTGGGTCTGGCACCTCAGGAGCAAAATCTTCCACGACGACATCGGCGATGCCGTGCCCTACCGGCATGAAGCGGCGTTGGGCTGGGCTTTCCATTATTTCGTTGGCATCGTCTACGGCATCATCCTGGTCGTGCTGGCCGGAACGGCCTGGCTCACCCAGCCGACTTTCCTGCCGGCCTTCATCCTGGGGATCGTCACCGTCGGCGCCGGCTGGTTCCTGCTTGCGCCTGGCATGGGCGCCGGCTGGGCCGCCTCGAAGCGGCCAAATCCAATGCAGATCCGCGCCCTCAACCTCGTCGCGCACACGGTGTTCGCGCTGGGGCTCTACGGCACCGCCCTGCTGATCCGCTGAGGGACGGCGCGAATGGTCACGATCCGCTGGCGGCGCGTGGCTTCATCGAGGCGACAGTGTCGATGATTTCCTGGCGCAGCGCGCCCTTCTGCGCCTCGAACTGCTCTCGCGTGACGCCCTGACCGCCGGTGGCGGTGACGCCGAATTCCTCCAGCGCGAATTCGTAGCGCGTCTTCCATCTGATCACATGCCCGGTCATCGCCTGGGTGTGCGCCGGCACCGAGCCCGGATGCGCCGGCAGGCCGCACAATTGCGTGGTCCGCGCATCCGCAGCCAGCATGACGACATTCCAGTCGTCGAAGCCGATCAGATCCATCTGGGCATAGAGGAACGCCCCGTGCTCGCCGTCCCAGATCGTGTCGCCGATGACCAGGAAGGGAGCGGCACGGCAATAGCCGTGGCGTGCCGTCATCTCGCTGTTGAAGGTTTCGGTGCGCTGCTGAAGCCGGTACCGGGCAGCTGCAAAAAGGGCGATGTAGTCGTCGGCCGTGCGCATGATGTTGCGCTGGTCGTCCGGCGCGAAGCCGAGTTCGCGCAGCATCGAGCCGATTTTCGGATCGTTCCAGAGTTCCTTGGAGAAGACGCGCGTCACGCCATCGGAATCGGGCGTCGGACGCATCATCTTCTTGAGGTCGGCAAAGCTGTGCTTTTGCTTGCCGAAGGTCCTGCGCCCGAACATCTTCGCAATACCTCGTGCCAGGTCGATCGCGGCAGTCTATCGCGTCACGCGTAAAATTGAATTTAATCCGAAGCCTCGATTTGTCCCGGTCCGGCCAACTCAATCATCGAGGCGCGGTGAGGCCCTGTCGATCGGCCGCCATCCGTGGATGAGGCTGTGAGCGCCGATATCGTAGGCGAAATAGTTGCCGCCGCCCGCCGGCTGATCCGCCTCGCGGCTGATTGCCCGCCCGGTCAGAGAAAGCAGCAGGAGCGTCCCCACGCCTCCATGGCCGACGAAAGCGGTATCGCCGGGATCGTCGTTGCCGAGCACCGCGTCGACCTCGCTCACGATGCGGCGCTGGGCATCGATGGCCCGCTCCCATCCGCGAATGCTGTCGTTTGGATTGGCGAAGAACTGGTCGGCGACGGCTTCGAACTCCGGCGGCGGCAGGAAACCCGTCGCCGACCGGTCGTTCTCATGCATCCGCTCCCTTACCTCGACCGCGAGGCGCAGACGCGTCGCGAGGATTTCGGCGGTCTCTATCGCCTTGCGTTCAGCCGACGACACGATACGCCGGATCGACCCGATCCAGGGCTGATCGAGCATTGCGACCGCCCTTGCCTTTCCGATGTCGGACAGCCCCCATTCCGGCACCGGAACGTTGGCATCGACCTGAACCTGGGGATGCGTGATGTAGTATGCGATCGGCACGATAGAGGTTCTTCCTGCCGGCGAGCGGACCGCTCCCGCAATCAATAGCTCTGCGTCGAGCGCCGTGCTTTTGCGACCGTCGGTCGTGTTGGCTGTGCCGCCGGCTGCGGCGCGGCAGCAGGCCTGATCGGGCCCTTCTTGAATGGCGCCATGCCTTCGCGAGCGAGCTCGTCGGCGCGCTCGTTCTCGACATGGCCGGCATGACCCTTGACCCAGTTCCAGGTCACCTGATGGCGTCTATTTGCAGCATCGAGGGCCTGCCAGAGCTCGCCGTTCTTGACCGGCTTCTTGTCGGCGGTCTTCCAGCCGTTCTTCTTCCAGCCGTGGATCCACTTGGAAATGCCGTCCATGACGTATTTGCTGTCGGTGTGAAGCTCGACCGCGCAGGGCTCCTTCAGCGCTTCAAGCGCGGAGATGGCGGCCAGCAGTTCCATGCGGTTGTTGGTGGTCTCGGCCTCGCCGCCCGACAGTTCCTTGGTCTTGCCGTTGAAGCGAAGGATGGCGCCCCAGCCGCCAGGGCCCGGATTGCCCGAGCAGGCGCCGTCGGTGAAGATTTCAACATGCTTGGTCATAGCAATCCGTATTCGGAAGGAGATCTGATCGCCCGATGGAAGCGCATGCGGCGGATGTATTCGGTCGGGTCGCGCTTCATCACCAGCCCGCCATTGGGAATGGTCAGCCAGTCGTAGAGCCGGGTCAACATGAAGCGCAGCGCCGAGCCGCGCGCCAGCATCGGCAGCGCCGCCTTCTCGTCGCCGGAAAGCTGCCGCACGCTCTGGTAACCGGCGAGCAGCGCCGTGCCCTTGGTCAGATTGAAGGAAAAATCCTTCTCGAAGCACCAGGCGTTGAGGCAGGTGGCAACGTCATAGGCGTAGAGGTCGTCGCAGGCGAAATAGAAATCGATCAGGCCGGACAGTTTCTCGCCGAGAAAGAAGACATTGTCCGGGAAAAGGTCGGCATGGATGATGCCTTGCGGCAGGTCCTTCGGCCAGTTGCGCTCAAAATCGGCGAAATCGGCATCGACCTCGGCCGCCAAGCCCGGCTCAACCTCGTCGGCACGGTCGCGAGAAGCGTCCCACAATTTGCGCCAGCCATCGATGGCGAGCGCATTCGGTCGCCGCATCGCAAAATCCCGGCCGGCAAGATGGAGTTCGGCCAGCGCCTTGCCGACCTCGCCGCAATGCGCCGCTGTCGGCCGCCGCAGCGACAGACCTTCGAGAAAGGTGATGATGACGGCGGGCCGGCCGGCGAGCTGGCCGATGACGGTGCCGTCATGCGCGGTGACCGGCAGCGGGCAGGAAATACCTTTCCTTGCGAGATGGCCCATCAGGCCGAGGAAGAACGGCAGGTCGGCCTTGTCGACGCGCTTTTCGTAGAGCGTCAGGATGTAGGAACCGCTGGTGGCGTGCAGCAGGAAGTTGGAATTCTCGGTGCCTTCGGCGATGCCCTTATAGGACAGCAATTCGCCGACCGGATAGGCCTTCAGGAACGCGCCGAGCTCGCCCTCGTTGACATCGGTATAGACGGCCATGGGCTGTTCACGCGGCTCCGTTGACGAAGGCCATGTCGGCCGCCGTCAGTTCGACATCGCGCAGAACCCGCATCACCGGAAAGTCCTCCGTTTCGGTCGCCGTCACCGCCAGTTCGATCGTCACGTCGAAGCGCTGCCGGAAGGCATCGATGATCTCGTCGACGATGATCTCGGGCGCCGAGGCGCCCGCCGACAGGCCGAGCGTCGAGATACTGGCGATGTCATTCCACGGAATCTCTGCGGCACGCTGCACGAGAAGCGACATCTTGGCGCCGGCGCGTTCGGCGACCTCGACAAGACGCCGCGAGTTGGAGGAGTTGGGGGCGCCGACGATGAGATAGAGATCGGCGCCGGCGGCGGTCTCCTTCACCGCTTCCTGGCGATTGGTGGTGGCGTAGCAGATCGATTCGGCGGCCGGCGCGTGCAGCTCTGGAAAGCGCTGCTCGAGCGCCCGGATGATGCCGGCGGTGTCCTCGACCGAGAGCGTCGTCTGGGTGACGAAGCCGAGGGCTGCGGGGTCGGCCGGCTCGAAGACGGCGGCATCGGCCTCGGTCTCGATCAGCGTGACGGCGCCGTCCGACAATTGGCCCATCGTGCCGATCACCTCCGGGTGGCCGGCGTGACCGATCAGGAGCACGTGGCGGCCAAGGCGCTGGTGACGCATTGCCTGCTTGTGCACCTTGGACACCAGCGGGCAGGTGGCGTCGAGGTAGAAGAGGTTGCGCGCCTGGGCATCGGCCGGCACCGATTTCGGCACGCCATGCGCGGAAAAAACGACCGGGCTCTGGCGATGCTCCGCAGGTATCTCGGACAGTTCCTCGATGAACACCGCGCCCAGGCTCTGCAGCCCCTCGACGACATAGCGGTTGTGCACGATCTCGTGGCGGACATAGACCGGCGCGCCATACTTCTTCAGCGCCAGCACGACGATCTGGATCGCGCGGTCGACGCCGGCGCAGAAGCCGCGCGGCTGGCAGAGCCTGATCGTCAGCGGTGGCTTTGTCTGAAGCATGATTGCGGACCGGTTGATCGGAACTAACTCAAGCGCGAATACCTAGGGCGCGAAATGAGGCGCGCACCCCTGCCCTGTCAAGGGCAGCGTCTCCATCACCCTGCTTTCGCCGGGCGGCGAAGCCTGAACAGCAGGACGCCGGCAAGCGCGGCGGCAAGGCCGTACCAGGTGACGGCGTATTGCAGGTGGCTGTTCGGCAGATCGATGATGGTGACGCCACCGACCGGCAGACCGCCGGGATTCGGCGTCTTGTCGGCATCGATGAAGAACGGCACCAGTCCGGCCCCGGCGGGCAGGCCGGCGCTCGCAGCCATCGCATCGCGGTCCTTCCAGTAGAAGATGTTCTTTTGCACATCATTGTCGGGAAGCATCATCGAGGGCTTGCCCGCCAGCGGATTGCGGGCGAGCCCGGTAATCGTGACCTTGCCGGCGACCTCGCCTTGCGGCCGCTTGGCAGCATCCTTCAGGTCGTAGGGGACGAAGCCGCGGTTGACGAGCACGAAGCGGCCATCGTCGAGCTGCAGGGGCGTGAAGACGTCGAAGCCGGAGGCGCCTTCCCAGGTGGCGAAGAAATGGCGCTCGCCCAGGTGCAGGAAGGTGCCGGTCACCGTGACCGGCGTGTAGTCGACGTCGCCTGTGGCTGCGAACTGCTTTTCGAGCTCGGCCAGAGGGCGTGGCGCCGAATGCGTGCGCTGCTCGATGGTCTGGAGCAGGCCTTCCTTCCAGTGCAGGCGCTGGACCTGCCAGGTGCCAAGGCCGATCAGGACGGCGAACAGCGCCATGCCGAGGATGAGCAGCAACGCCCGCTTCGGCCGCGAGCGGCCCGCCGCCACGCCGGATGCCTCGCTCATTGGTCGGTGTCCAGCCTGCCCTCGGCGGCCTTGTTGCGGTATTGCAGCGTCACGAGCACGCCCTTGATCAGCCTGAGCGCCGTCAGGCACAGCGCCAGGGCCAGCGGTATCCAAAGCAGCAGGTGCACCCAGAGCGGCGGCCCGAGCGTCACCTCCATCCACAGCGCCAGGCCGACGACAATGAATCCGATGATCAGGATGACGAACACGGCAGGCCCGTCGCCGGCATCGGCGAAGGAATAGTCGAGGCCGCAATTGACGCAGCGCTTGCCAACGCTGAGGAAGCCCGAAAACAGCCGGCCCTCGCCGCAGCGCGGGCAGCGGCCGCGCAGGCCGGCCGAGATCGGCTCGATCGGTGGCCAGATGGCCTTGTCCTCGCTCATTGCAGGCATCCTAGATCATTACGAGCAAAAGATAAGGCGGCCACGTCGCCGCAGCCGCCTCGTCACATTCCTCGGACTGCTGTCAGTGGGCTTCGATCATCGCGCCGTTCGAGGCCCAGACGTAGATGGCGCTGAACAGGAACAGCCAGACCACGTCGACGAAGTGCCAGTACCAGGCAGCCGCCTCGAAGCCGAAATGCTGCTTCGGGGTGAAGTCGCCCTTCATCGCGCGCACCAGGCAGACCAGCAGGAAGATGGTGCCGATGATGACGTGGAAGCCGTGGAACCCGGTGGCCATGAAGAAGGTGGCGCCGTAGATGGAATCCTTGAAGCCGAACGGCGCGTGCATGTACTCGTAGGCCTGCACCATGGTGAACAGCATGCCGAGGCCGACGGTCAGCACGAGGCCGTTGATCAGGCCCTTGCGGTCGCCATGGATGAGCGAATGGTGCGCCCAGGTCACCGTCGTGCCCGACAAAAGCAGGATGATGGTGTTGTAGAGCGGCAGGTGGAAGGGGTCGAGGACCTCCATGCCCTTCGGCGGCCAGACGCCGCCGGTAAAGGCGGTGCGGGCATATTGCTGCGTCTCGCCCGGAAACAGGCTGGCGTCGAAGAAGGCCCAGAACCAGGCGACGAAGAACATCACCTCGGAAGCGATGAACATGATCATGCCGTAGCGCAGATGCAGCGACACGACGCGGGTGTGATGGCCCTCATGCGCTTCCTTGATGGTGTCGGACCACCAGGCGAACATGGTGTAGATCACGATCAGGAGGCCGATGAAGAACAGCCACGGATTGGCGATGTTGTGGCCGAAGATCGGGAAGCTGCCGGCCTTCAGATACTGCATCAGGCAGACGCCGCCGATGGCGGTCACCAGGGCGCCGACGGAGCCCAGGAACGGCCACGGGCTGGGGTCGACGAGATGGTAGTCGTGCTGTGGTTTTGCGTGTGCGTCTGCCATATCAACCCCCGAGGCTTGCTTCGGTATTCGGAACTTTGTTGGTGCTTTGGGCCGGCGCCGACGATGCGACGGGCTTGTTCTTGTCGACCGGGAACATGGTGTAGGACAGGGTGATGGTCTTCAAGTCCTTCAGTTCCGGCACGTTGACGATGTCGGGATCTACATAGAACACGACCGGCATGTCCAGCGATTCACCGGGCTTCAGCGTCGTGTCGGTGAAGCAGAAGCACTCCACCTTGTTGAAGTAGGGACCGGCCAGTTCAGGCTGCACGTTGAAGGTGGCGCGGCCGGTGAAGGGGCGGTCGAACTTGTTGGTGGCGCTGAAATGCGCCTGCACCGTCTCGCCGATCTTGATGGTGACCGAGCGGGCGACCGGCTGGAACTCCCAAGGAACCCCGGCGGTGTTGGCGTCGAAGCGGACGGTGATGTCGCGGTCGAGCACCCGGTCGGCATATTGCTGGGTGGCGCGCTTGACCGTGCCGCCATAGCCGGTGGCCTGGCAGAACATGGTGTAGAGCGGCACAGCGGCATAGGCCATGCCGATCATGCCGCCGAAGAAGGCGATGCAGACGCCGGCGACGACGCGGTTGGTGTTCTTCTTGGTGGGATCGGTGACCGTTTCGCGCGCCATGATCGACCTCACATCGTCCCGGAGAGATTGTGGCCGAACTTAACGATGGTCGCGATGTAGAAGATGATGACCAGCACCGCCAGCGCCACGCCGATGGCGACCGAGCGGCTGCGCCGCGCCTTCTGCTGGCGTTCGGTCAGCGTTACGAGCTCGAGGTTCTTGTCGGCCACGATCACATCCCCCCCATGGCGAGCGCGCGCCCGACCACGCAGTCGGCGAGGTAGACGGCGAAGATGGCGAAGAGATAGAGCAGCGAATAACCGAACAGCGCCTTGGCCGGCTTCATCTCCTTGTCGTCATCGGCCATGCCAAGCACTTTCCAGGCGTACCAGACGAAGCCGGCGCCAAGCACGGCGGCAACGGCGCCATAGGCTGCCGTGGTGAAACCAAGCGCCCAGGGCAGCACGCCAACCGGCGCCAGGATGACCGAATAGGCGAAGATCTGGCGGCGGGTCGAGGCCTGCCCGGCGACGTTCGGCATCATCGGGATGCCGGCGCGCTGATAGTCCTCGGACTTGAACAGCGCGAGCGCCCAGAAATGCGGCGGCGTCCACAGGAAGATGATCAGGAACAGGATCAGGCTTTCCAGGCTGACATTGCCGGTCACCGCCGCCCAGCCGATGACGGGCGGGATGGCGCCGGCGGCACCGCCGATGACGATGTTCTGCGGCGTCCAGCGCTTCAGCCACATCGTGTAGATGACTGCGTAGAAGACAATGGTGAAGGCAAGAAGCGACGCCGATAGCCAGTTGACCAGCACGCCCAGCGTCATCACCGACAGCACCGACAGCACCAGGCCGAAGCTCAGCGCCTCGCCGGGCGTGACGCGGCCAGCCGGAACCGGACGGCTCTTGGTCCTGGTCATCACCCGATCGATGTCGGCGTCGTACCACATGTTGAGCGCGCCGGAGGCGCCCGCTCCGATAGCGATCGACAGGATGGCGATCACCGCCAGCAGCGGATTGATGGTGACGGGCGCCGCAACCAGGCCGACAAAGGCGGTGAACACCACCAGCGACATGACGCGCGGCTTCAGGAGGGCGAAGAAATCACCCGCCGTCGCTTCCGACATGCGAAAGCCCGCTTCGTCAATCAATCTCTCGTCGACAAGGGCCATGCGTACTTAAAGTCCACTATTTCCGTTGGCCAAGACCGCCGGACGAGCCGGCGGTCTCGTATTCAAGCAAGGCTGCCGCCTACTTGATCTTCGGCAGCTGTTCCCACTGGTGGAACGGCGGCGGCGACGGCAGCTGCCATTCCAGCGTGGTCGCACCCTCGCCCCACGGATTGGCGCCGGCCACCCGCTTCTTCTGGAAGGCTTCGAACACGCCGTAGAGGAAGATCACGACGCCGACAGCCGAGATGTAGGAGCCGTAGGACGAGACCATGTTCCAGCCGGCGAAGGCATCCGGATAGTCGATGTAGCGGCGCGGCATGCCCGACAGGCCGAGGAAGTGCTGCGGGAAGAAGATCAGGTTGACGCCGACGAAGGTGACCCAGAAATGGGTGTTGGCGATGACGGGCGAGTACATGTAGCCGGTCATCTTCGGGAACCAGTAGTACCAGCCGGCGAAGATGGCGAAGACGGCGCCGAGCGACAGCACGTAGTGGAAGTGCGCGACGACGTAATAGGTGTCATGCAGCGGCCGGTCGAGGCCGGCATTGGCGAGCTGGACGCCGGTGACGCCGCCCAGCGTAAACAGGAAGATGAAGCCGATCGCCCACAGCATCGGGGTCTTGAGCGAGATCGACCCGCCCCACATGGTGGCGACCCAGGAGAAGATCTTCACGCCCGTCGGCACCGCGATGACCATGGTGGCGAAGACGAAGTAGCGCTGCGTGTCGAGCGACAGGCCGGTCGTGTACATGTGGTGCGCCCACACGATGAAGCCGACGGCGCCGATCGCGACCATGGCGTAAGCCATGCCGAGGTAGCCGAACACCGGCTTCTTCGAGAAGGTCGAGACGATGTGGCTGACGATGCCGAAGCCCGGCAGGATCAGGATGTAGACTTCCGGGTGACCGAAGAACCAGAACAGGTGCTGGAACAGGATCGGGTCACCGCCGCCATCCGGCGTGAAGAAGGTGGTGCCGAAATTGCGGTCGGTGAGCAGCATGGTGATGCCGCCGGCCAGGACCGGGAGCGACAACAGCAACAGGAAGGCGGTGATCAGCACCGACCAGGCAAACAGCGGCATCTTGTGCAGCGTCATGCCCGGCGCGCGCATGTTGAAGATGGTGGTGATGAAGTTGATGGCGCCGAGGATCGACGAAGCGCCGGCGATGTGCAGCGACAGGATCGCCAGGTCCATGGCGGGCCCAGGCTGACCGGATGTCGACAGCGGCGGATAGATCGTCCAGCCGCCACCGACACCGAAGGCGCCCGGCGCGCTCGGCACGAACATCGAGGTGAGCAGCAGGATCAGGGCCGGCGGAAGAAGCCAGAAGGAGATGTTGTTCATGCGCGGGAAGGCCATGTCCGGCGCGCCGATCATGATCGGCACCATCCAGTTGGCGAAGCCGCCGATCAGCGCCGGCATGACCATGAAGAAGATCATGATCAGCGCATGCGCGGTGGTGAAGGCATTGTACATGCTCTTGCCGCCTTCGATGGCGGCGTCACCGCTCATGCCGTAGACCATCTGCGCCAGACCGGTGAAGATCTGGATGCCCGGCTCCTGCAGCTCCATGCGCATGACGACCGAGAGCGCGCCGCCGATGATGCCCGCGCAGATCGCGAAGATCAGATAGAGCGTGCCGATGTCCTTGTGGTTGGTCGAATAGACCCAGCGGACCCAGCCATGATAGGGCTTGTGGTCGTGATCGTCGTGAGCTGCAGCCTCTGCCATGTTCCGCTCCGTTCCCTGATCTTTCCTGGCCGCGGCATCAGTTGCCGGCGGCCGCTACCTTGTCTTGAGCATCGACCTCGGCCATCAGCGCCTTGTTGGCGCCGGGCAGGTCGGTCCTGGCTGCGGCCAGCCAGGTGTTGTATTGCGCGTCGGAGACGACGCGGATGGCGATCGGCATGAAGGCGTGATCCTTGCCGCACAGTTCCGAGCACTGGCCGTAGTAGAGGCCTTCCTTCTCGGCCTTGAACCAGATCTCGTTAATGCGGCCGGGCACGGCGTCGGTCTTGACGCCGAAGGACGGCATGGCGAAGGCGTGGATCACGTCGGTCGCCGTCACCAGGACGCGGGTCATGGTGTTGACCGGCACGACCATCTCATTGTCGACGGCCAGCAGGCGCGGATAAAGCTTGCGGTCTTCCTTGCCGGCGGCGGCGCGGTCGGCGTCCTGGAGGATCGCGGAGTTGAAGGTGAGCGTCTTGTCGACCTGGTACTCATAGTCCCAGTTCCACTGGTTTGCGGTCGCCTTCAGGGTCAGCTTGGCTTCTTCCGGCGGCGTGTATTGCGCGGTCAGCAGCTGGAAGGAAGGGATGGCAAGGCAAAGCAGGATGACGACCGGCCCGACCGTCCAGATCACCTCGATCAGCGTGTTGTGGCTGGTGCGCGAGGGCACCGGATTGACGCTGGCGCGGAACTTCACGATGCAATAGGCGAGCAAAAACAGCACGAACAGCGTGATCGGCACGATGAACCACAGCGTGTAGTGCTCGAACCAGGTGACCTGCCGCATGATGTCGGTGGCGGCGGGCTGGAAGGTCATCTCCCACGGCTGCGGCTGGGCCGCATGGGCGGATGCGCCGGCAAAGACTGCGGCGGCGGCAGCGGCGCTTGCTAGGAATTTTCTCATCGCCCTCATCATCTCCCATTTCCTCGCGGCCGTGCGCGCAAGAATATCGAATAGCGCCGGGACGGGAATCCCGGACAGTCCCAAGGGTGGTTCAAACCATACTCTAATTGCCTCCGCAAGAAAGGAGCGGAGGAAACCGTGCGGCATTTTTGCGCGCAAGTGCAGCCGCGCCTTGAAGAGGGCAAAGCGGCCTCTGCCGATCACCGCCGCGTGATCGGCGACGAACACCCCGGGGCAGTCCGCCGGACGGTCGCAATTCGGGCGAAATTGGCTTGGAAAAGCGCTTGATTGCCCATATCCGGGCGGGCCGGCCCCGGTCCCGTCCTTTACTTGGCAGTCGCGCGGCTTCAAAGTGCCGTGATTCGCAATGGAGCCGTCATGAGACCCTGGCTTTCGAGAACCTTGGCGAAGGTCATCTTTCTCGCCGCCGTGCTTGGCGCCGGCCTGTCCGGAACTGGCGCGTCGAATGCTGCCCAGGCCAATGCCGCGCAGCAACCGAGCGGCACGGTGCGCTCGACGCATGGCGCGTGGTCGATCATCTGCGACACGCCGGCCGGCGCGACCTCCGAGCAATGCGTGATGATGCAGAACGTCGTCGCCGAGGACCGTCCGGAGATGGGGCTGTCGGTGGTCGTGCTGCGCACCGCCGACAACAAGGCCGAGATCCTGCGCGTGCTGGCGCCGCTCGGCGTTCTCCTGCCCAACGGGCTTGGCCTCAACGTCGACGGCAAGGACATCGGGCGGGCCTATTTCGTGCGCTGCTTCCAGGACGGCTGCTATGCCGAGGTGATCCTCGAAAAGCCGCTGCTCGATACGCTGAAGACCGGCACCTCGGCCACCTTCATCGTCTTCCAGACGCCGGAAGAAGGCATCGGCATTCCCGTCGACCTCAAGGGTTTCGCCGACGGTTTTGCCGCCCTCCCCTGATCCTGGCCGGCAAGGCTTCGACGACGTCGGGGGCCTGACACCGCCGGTGATCGGCGCTGTTGCCGATTGTCTCGGCGCGCCTTCGCCCCTACATCGGGGGAAACGACCAATCCTGCGGACGGACCTGCCATGAACAGCCTGATCGGCCAATTCGACATTTCCGACGATCGCATCAAGAAGATCGTCGCCGAGACCATCAGCGGCGCCGACGACGGCGAGCTTTTCCTCGAATACAGCGAGAGCGAGGCGCTGATGTTCGACAATGGCCGGCTGAAGACCGCCAACTTCAACACAGACCAGGGTTTCGGACTGCGCGCGGTGGCCGGCGAGGCCAGCGGCTATGCGCATTCGAGCGATCTTTCCGAAGCCTCGCTGCTGCGCGCGGCCGACGCCGTCTCGGCTGTCAAGGGCGGCTATTCCGGCACGCTTGCCGCGCCGCCCGCCCGCACCAACCGCCATCTCTATGGCGAGGAAAACCCGATCCCCTCGCCTTCCTTCGAGACCAAGGCGAAGCTGCTGCAGGAGATCGACGCCTGGCTGCGCGCGGAGGATCCGCGCGTGCGTCAGGTGACGGCTTCGCTGGCGGCTTCCTGGCAGCATGTCGAGATCGTGCGCGCCGACGGCCAGATGGTGCGCGACATCCGCCCGATGGTCAGGATCAACGTGTCGGTCGTGGTCGGCAGCGGCGACCGCCAGGAAAACGGCTCCTACGGCATGGGCGGCCGCAAGAGCTTCGGCGAGTTCCTGGTCGAGGAGAGCTGGAAGCACGCAGCCAAGGAGGCGCTGAGGCAGGCGCTGGTCAATCTCGAGGCCGTGCCGGCGCCGGCCGGCACATTCGACATCGTGCTCTCCAGTGGCTGGCCGGGCGTCATGCTGCACGAGGCCGTCGGCCACGGGCTGGAGGGCGACTTCAACCGCAAGAAGACCTCGGCCTTCGCCGGGCTGATGGGCCAGCAGGTGGCGGCGAAAGGCGTCACCGTCGTCGACGACGGCACGCTACCCGAACGGCGCGGCTCGCTGACCGTCGACGACGAGGGCACGCCCTCGGCGCGCAACGTGCTGATCGAGGACGGCAAGCTGGTCGGCTACATGCAGGATCGCCAGAACGCGAGGCTGATGGGCATGAAGGCGACCGGCAACGGACGGCGCGAAGGCTATGCGCACCAGCCGATGCCGCGCATGACCAACACCTACATGACCGCCGGCGACATGCAGCCGGAAGAGATCATCGCCTCGGTCAAGAACGGCATCTACGCGGTCTCCTTCGGCGGTGGCCAGGTCGACATCACGTCGGGCAAATTCGTCTTCGGCTGCACCGAGGCCTACATGATCGAGGACGGCAAGGTGACGCAGCCGATCAAGGGCGCGATGCTGATCGGCAACGGGCCGGACGCCATGCACCGCGTCACCATGGTCGGCAACGATATGAAGCTCGACAACGGCATCGGCATGTGCGGCAAGGCCGGACAGGGCGTGCCGGTGGGCGTCGGCCAGCCGCACCTGAGGATGAACCAGATGACGGTCGGCGGCACCAGGGTTTGAGCGATTACCGCCTTCGCTTCGGCTTCTCCAGCAGTGCGACGGCCTCGACATGCGGCGACCACAGGAACTGGTCGATCGGAGCGACACTTTTCAGCGCGTAACCGCCATCGATCAGGATGCGCAGATCCCGCGCCAGCGTCACCGGGTTGCAGGACACTGCGGCCACCAGCGGCACGTCCGAGCGGGCGATCTGCTTCGACTGGTCCTCGGCTCCGGCGCGCGGCGGATCGAAGACCAGGCCGTCGAAGGCGTTCAATTCCTTGAACGTCAGCGGCCGCCGGAACAGGTCGCGGCGCTCGCTCGTCACCCGCTTCAGTCCGCTGGCAAAACGGAAGGCGCGGTCGAGCGCTGCAAGGGCCGGCGCGTCGCCTTCGACGGCATGAACCTCCGACTTCGCCGCAAGCCGCAGCGCGAAGCTGCCGCAGCCGGCGAACAGGTCGGCGACCTTTTTTGCGCGCGACAGGTGCTGGCCGACCAGCTCGGCCATGGTCCGCTCGGCGGCTTCGGTCGCCTGGATGAAAGCGCCGGGCGGCACGGCTACGGCGACCGATCCAAACTGCACCACAGGCTTCTTCGGCTCGACGACGATCTCACCATCGACCGATAGTCTGGCCAACCCCTCGGCGGTGACGAAATTCGACGCGATGCGGCGCTGATGATCGCCCAGCTTGCCTCCGTCCTGGACCGCGACATCCAGACCGGATGCGGTCACGGTGACGGTCATGTGGAAGGCTTTCGAAGTGGCGCAGACCAGGTCGGCCAACGCCCGCAGGCGACCCAGCGCGGCAACGATCGTCGGCAGCGAGATCGGGCATTCCTCGATCGGAATGATCTCCGAGGAAAGCGCGCGCACGAAGCCGAGCAGCATGCCGGCCTCGGTGCGCCGGGCGCTGAAGACGACCCGGCGACGCGTCTCGGGCGCGCATGGCACCAGCGCGGCAACATCGCAAGCGATACCCTTGACCTTCAACGCCTGCTCAACCTTTTCGCGCTTCCACTGGCGGTAGGCCTCAGCCTCGAAATGCTGCAGCGCGCAGCCGCCGCATTCGGTGAAATGCCGGCAGGCCGGATCGATCCTGAGCGGCGATGCCTCCAGCACCGACATCAGCGTGGCGCGGTGCTTTTCGCGGGCGGCGGTGACCGTCTCGCCCGGCAGCGTGAAAGGGACAAAGACCTCGCCGCCGTCGGCCTCGGCGATGCCGTCGCCCTGCGAGCCAAGCCTGGCGATGGTGAAACGCGCGCTCATTTTTCATCCTTGATGGCGGCGAGCAGGAACTCGCGGTTGCCGTCGCCGCCCTCGATCGGCGAAGGATGCCGCCCCAGCACGCGCCAACCGGGAATGCCGCCAAGCCAGTCGCCGAGCAGGCCGGCGATGCGTTCGGCGTCAGCCTGATCCCTGATCAGGCCACCCTTGCCGATCGCCTCGCGGCCGGCCTCGAATTGCGGCTTGACCAGAAGCAGCGCCCTGGCGCCATCCCCGGCGATGGCAAGCGCCGGCGGCAGCGCCAGCTTCAGCGAGATGAAGCTGACATCGCAGACGATGAAATCGGGGACAACGCCGCCCAGGTCGGCGGACGAGAGATCGCGGGCATTGCGGCCCTCGATGACTGTCACGCGCGGATCGCCTGAGATCCCCGGATGCATCTGGCCGTGGCCGACATCGATCGCGGTGACGTGCGCGGCGCCGCGCTCGAGCAGCACCTGGGTGAAGCCGCCGGTCGAGGCGCCGATGTCGAGCGCTTCGCTGCCGGTGGGGTCGAGGCCGAACCGGTCAAGGCCGGCGATCAGCTTCAGCGCCGCGCGCGAGACATAAGCCTGCGCTGGGTCGTCGATTGCGAGGTGGCAATCGGCCTGGACGCTCTGGCCGGGCTTGCGGCCGATGGTGCCGTCAACCGTCACTGTGCCGCGCTCGACGGCGTCGCGGGCGCGCGAGCGGCTGGCGAACAGGCCGCGCTGGACGAGCAGTTCGTCGAGCCTGAGGCGCGCGCTGGCTAGCAAAGTGGAGTTCATCGGCCTTCCTTGGCGAAAGCCGGTCGCGAAGGCAAGAAGGGGATTAGAAGATGGTCCGCGAATCCGGCCGTTCGACGGCGGGCGCCAGACCGTCATTCCCGTCGCCGGAAGCTTGCCGGCGCTGCGGCTCGACCGGCACCGCCGGCGCGTTCTCGGGCAGCACGACGAGCTGCGGAACCTGCTTGTAGGAGAAGCCGCCGCGGATGTCGCCGATCTTGCCGGCGACTATGTCCATCGCCGCTTTTTCGAGATTGCGGTCGTAGCGCGTCTCGGCCTTCGCCGGTCCAGCGGCGAGCGCCAAAAAGGCGATGCCGCACAGAAACCTGTTCATTGTCGTTGCCCCTATCCCTCGGCAGGCTTCTAGCAGGCCGCCGTTGAGAAACGGCCAAGAGACAGGGTAAGCAAAGCGCCAAATGGCAGCGTAAACAATCGATTACGACAGCAAGCCGGCAAAGCGATTCAGGATGCTGATATCTTGAGTCAGGCGCTTCTGGCGCTGGCCGCGTGGCCGAGGGCGGCGAACACCGTGCGCACGATGCCGGCCGCGTCCAGGCCCGCATCGGCGTACATCTTCTCGGGCTTGGCGTGATCGGTGAACGCGTCCGGCAGCACGAGCGGGCGCACCTTGAGGCCGCCTTCCAGAAGGCCTTGATGAGCGAGGAACTGTAGCACCTGGCTGGCAAAGCCGCCGACCGCGCCCTCTTCCACCGTCACCAGCACTTCATGCGAGCGGGCGAGCCGGCGCACGAGATCCTCGTCCAGCGGCTTGGCGAAGCGGGCGTCGGCGACGGTGGCGGAAAGCCCGGCGGCGCCGAGTTCCTCGGCAGCGATCAGGCAATCCTGCAGGCGGGTGCCGAAGGAAAGCAGCGCCACCTTGGTGCCTTCCTTGAGAATGCGGCCCTTGCCGATGTCGAGCACCGAGCCGCGCTCCGGCATGTCGACGCCGACGCCGTTGCCGCGCGGGTAGCGGAAAGCGATCGGACCCTCGTCATAGTGAGCGGCGGTGCGCACCATGTGGCGAAGTTCCGCCTCGTCGGCGGCGGCCATGACGACGAAGCCCGGCAGCGAGGCGAGGAAGGTGGTGTCGAAGGCGCCGCAATGGGTGGCGCCGTCGGCGCCGACAAAGCCGGCGCGGTCGATCGGGAAGCGCACCGGCAGCTTCTGGATCGCCACGTCGTGGACGACCTGGTCGTAAGCGCGCTGCAGGAAGGTCGAATAGATGGCGCAGAAAGGCTTGTAGCCTTCCGTGGCGAGGCCGGCGGCGAAGGTCACGGCATGCTGCTCGGCGATGCCGACATCGAAGGTCCGGGCCGGGAAGGCCTCGCCGAAGAGATCGAGGCCGGTGCCGCTCGGCATGGCGGCGGTGATGGCGACGATGCGGTCGTCCTCGCGCGCCTCCTGGACCAGGCTTTCGGCGAAGACCTTGGTGTAGCTCGGCGCGTTGGCAGGCGCCTTGGCCTGCGCGCCGGTGATGACGTCGAACTTGTTGACGCCGTGATATTTGTCGGCGGCGGCTTCGGCCGGCGCGTAGCCCTTGCCCTTCTGGGTCACGACATGGATCAGCACCGGGCCGTCACCATTGTCGCGGACGTTCTTCAGCACCGGGATCAGGTGCTCGAGATTGTGCCCGTCGATCGGGCCGATGTGATAGAAGCCGAGCTCCTCGAACAGCGTGCCGCCGGTGACGTAGCCGCGCGCATGCTCGACGGCTCGTGTGATGGCGCGATCGGCGCGCTTGCCGAGATAAGAGGTCAGCTTCTTGCCGAAATCACGCAGGCCGAGATAGGCCTTGCCGGAGGCGAGCCGCGCCAGATAGGCGCTCATCGCCCCGGTCGGCGGCGCGATGGACATGTCGTTGTCGTTGAGGATGACGATCAGCCGGGCATCGAGCGCGCCGGCATTGTTCATCGCCTCATAGGCCATGCCGGCCGACATGGCGCCGTCGCCGATGACGGCAATGACGTTGTTGCGGCCGCCGGAGAGGTCGCGGCCCATCGCCATGCCGAGACCGGCGGAAATCGAGGTCGAGGAATGGGCGGCGCCGAACGGGTCGTATTCGCTCTCGGCACGCCGGGTGAAGCCGGAAAGGCCGCCCTCCTGCCGCAGGGTGCGGATGCGGTCGCGCCGGCCGGTCAGGATCTTGTGCGGATAGGCCTGGTGGCCGACATCCCAGATCAGCCGGTCGTCCGGGGTGTTGAAGACATAGTGGAGCGCAACGGTCAGCTCGACCACGCCGAGCCCGGCGCCAAGATGGCCGCCGGTGTGCGAGACGGCGTCGATCAGCTCTGCGCGCAGCTCCGAAGCGAGCTGCGGCAGCTCGCTTTCGTCAAGCGTCCTCAGATCCGCGGGGATGCGGACCTTGTCGAGGAGCGGCGTATCGGGCTTTGCGTTCACGGCTAAGGGCCTGGTCAAACCTGACGTTCATGCACGTTGATCATGGGCGAAATATGCCGCCGCCCGGCGAATGTAAATGCGTGTCAATGACGCGGATGCTTCTGGCGTTAATTGTCCGGTAACGGAATGAACTCTTCCTCGTCTCCAGGAACGATATCGAAGCGGCCGGTCTTCCATTCCTCTTTCGCCTGTTCGATGCGTTCCTTCGACGACGAAACGAAGTTCCACCAGATGTAGCGCCTGGAGCCGAGCGAGGCGCCGCCGAATAGCATGAAATGGGCGCCGCGCTCGGACGAAACGACGATTTCGTCGCCCGGTTTGAACACCAGCAGCCGCTCGGCCGGGAAACGGTCGCCCGCAATCGAGACCTCGCCTTCCAGCGTGTAGATGGCGCGCTCCTCGGCATCGGGCGGGATCTTGACGCTGGCGCCGGGCGCCAGCCTCAGATCGGCATAAAGGGTGTCCGAGGCTGCGGTTACCGGTGAGCGCAGACCGGAAAAAGCGCCGATGATGACGCGGCCGCTGATGCCCTCGGCATCGATCTCGGGCAAGCGGATCACGGCCGTGTTCTCGAAGACCGGAGCAACCTCCTCCTTACCGTCCGGCAGCGCCAGCCAGGTCTGCAGGCCGGAGATCGACATCGGCGCGCCGCGCAGTTCCTCCGGCGTCCGCTCGGAATGGACGATGCCGCGGCCGGCGGTCATCAGGTTCACATCGCCCGGCGCGATCACCATTTCGGTGCCGAGCGAATCGCGATGCCTGATCTTGCCATCGAAAAGGTAGGTCACCGTCGACAAGCCGATATGGGGATGCGGGCGCACATCGAGCGCGTGGCCGGCGCGCAGGATGGCCGGGCCCATGCGATCGAAGAAGATGAACGGGCCGACCAGACGACGCTTCGCGGTGGGCAGCGCGCGGCGAACCTCGAAGCCACCAATGTCCTTGGCGTTGGGTACGACCATCAGCTCGATCTGGTCGCAGGCGAACGCATCGCCAGGCTCAGGATCGTTTCCCGGAAAGAAGCTCATCTCGACCTCAGGCGAAACGGAGGGCGGACCTGGCCTTCGCCTTGGCCGCCTCTTCCTCGCGATTGCGTGGCTCCTGGTTGGTCTCGAGCGAGTCGATCAATTCACGCGCGATGGCGGCGATCGCCTCGACGGCGTGATGGAAGGCGTGCTCATTGCGCTTTGAGGGTTTGGTCGATCCGCTCAGCTTGCGCACGAACTGAAGTGCCGCGTCATGCACTTCGTCATTGGTTGCCGGCGGTTCGAAATTGGCCAGGGTCTTGATGTTGCGGCACATAGCTTAAACTCCTTACCTGCTGCCCGATCCCCTCCTGCCCGGATTGTGCACCACCGGAAGCTCAGGAAGCCGCCATTTGCAGGCCGGCTGAATATCAATACACCTTACTCGGCGTCGAGCGGCTCCGTGCCAACCGGCTTGCCGTCGCGCGACAGCCTGATCTTCTCGACCTTGTCCTCGGCCGCCTTCAGCAACCGGTCGCAATGGACTTTCAGCGCCTCGCCGCGCTCATAGATCTTGATTGACTGGTCGAGCGGCACGTCACCGCGTTCAAGATCGTCGACGATCTTCTCCAGCGCGTCGAGCGCCTGCTCGAAGCTCATCGCCTTGACGTCCTCGTTAGCTTCACCAGCCATAGTTCATCCCTTCATCAGCCGCCCGACATGGGCGGCGACCGAAAATGCCAGTCCCTGCAGATCGTAGCCACCCTCGAGCAGGCTGACGAGCCGGTTGCCGCTGTGGCGCGCGGCGCGCTCCATCAGCTGGCCGGTCGCCCAGTCGAAATCCTCCTCGGTCAGGTTGATCTCGGCCAGCGGGTCGCGATGGTGCGCGTCGAATCCGGCGGAAATGATGATCAGGTCGGGCGCGAAATTGTCGATCGACGGCAGCACGCGCGACAGGAAGGCGTCACGGAACGTCTCGCTGCCGGTGCGCGGCGCCAGCGGCGCGTTGACAATGTTGCCGGCGCCGGTCTCGCTCTTGGCGCCGGTGCCCGGATAAAGCGGCATCTGGTGCGTCGAGCAATAGAGCACCGAAGGGTCATCCCAGAAGATATCCTGCGTGCCGTTGCCGTGATGGACGTCCCAGTCGACGATGGCGACGCGCTCGGCCTGGTGCCTCTTCTGCGCGTAGCGAGCGGCGATCGCCGCGGTGTTGAACAGGCAAAAGCCCATGGCCGTGGTCTTCTCGGCATGGTGGCCGGGCGGCCGGGCGGCGACGAAGACATTGGCGGCGCGGCCGTCGAAAACGTCGTCGACAGCGGCATTGGCGGCGCCGATCGCCGTCACCGCCGCCTGCCAGCTCTTCGGGCTGGCGCTGGTGTCGGCATCGATCGAAGCGATGCCGGTTTCCGGAATGGCGGCGCGCACGCGTGCGACGTGATTCTCGGGATGCGCATAGAGGATGGTCGCCTGGTCGCCTTCCGGCGCCTTGACCCGGTCGAGCGCCGAAAATGCCTCGTCGTCCAGCACGCGCTCGATGGCGCGCAGGCGATCGGGCCGCTCGGGGTGGCCGGGCGGGGTCAGGTGTTCGAGGAAGACCGGGTGGGTGTAAAGTCTGGTGACCATGCCCCGATATAGGCGCGCAAGACCGGTTTGGCCATGTTTTCGCGCCGCCAAAGAGGAACGTTCAACAGGGATTAGGCTGGTTTCCCGGCTATTGGGGTGCGGGCTGCGTCCAGCGCGAGCCTCCGAACGAGGCCAGCGCCTTGTCCTTCAGTTCGCGGAATTTCGAGGAGGCTTCCGCCAGCCGGCGGTCCCAGTCCGGATTGGGCGCCTGGCCCTCGATGGTGGCGAAATAGACCTGCATCAGCGAGGCGATGGCGAAGGGCTCGATGAAGGCGGCCTTGAAGGCCCAGGCAAAAACGATGGCCAGGACGAAGGCCCAGCCGGCAAGCTGGCCTGGCATGACCCAGAGGATGGCGCCGGCCGGCGCCAGCATCAACAGGAAGATGACGAAGGACACGCCCCACATGATCACCGCCAGCCAGACCGCGTTCTTGACCATGGTCTTGCCGTTCTGCGCATAGAGCACAACGCCTTGCCGGGCGGTCTCGAAGGGCGAGGTGGAATTGATGCGGATGTTGTAGCCGAGGATGATCTCGTCGACATAGGTCAGCGACATGCGGATCACCGTGTTGATGAAGCTGACAAGGCCGTTGAGACCGGGAATGGGCAGGAAGGCGGCGATGCCGCCGATGAGGCCGGTGATGGCTCGGATGGCGCCCTTGACCAGCTGGTCGATCACGAACAGCACATTGGCCTCGGCGAAACGCTCGGTCACCACGGCCCTGGCATAGGAGATCTGGTTCTGGCCGTCGGGAACGTCCTGGCCGTCGATCAGATGGACCATGACGGCGATATGCCCGGCCTTGAGGACGTAGAGGATGTATTCGCGGATCCAGTAGACGGCTACCGAGACGATGCCGAAGCCGACCACGCCACCCCATAGCGCGAAGGAGAGCGGCCCATCGGGATCGGTGGAGATGTGGCCGACGCCATAGCCGACGCTGGCCCCGGTCCCGGTCGCCATGATGTAGGCCAGCGTGATGCCGAAATAGACAACCATGCGAAAGACGATGAAAGGCCATGTCCTGATCATGATGGACACCGACCGGCCGATGCTGAAGTCCCACATGGCCCGACTCTCCCGCCTCAGAGATGGTTGAGGAGGATGCGCTCGCCCCGGCGATTGTCAATCTTGGCGACGCCGCGCCGACCTAAAACCGGTGCACAAACCGCGCGTCATGGTTAGCTGACCGTGTGCTCAGGGCTGCTTGCGCAGCCCCTCGAGCAGTTGCTTGAACGCAGCCACCGCCTTTTTCGACGTCGCTTCCGGATCCTGCGAATTGGCGATCCGCTGCGCAGCCTGGCTGCTCGCGCCGTTGATCAGCCGCGCCGTGGTCTCGGGATCGAGGTCGGCCACGACCACCCCCTCCTCCTGCAGCCTGGTCAGGTGATCGGTCATCGACGCCGTGCATGCGCTGGCGTTCGGCCACTGCGCGGGATCACCCAGTACCGCCGGAGCATCGCGGAACATGATGCGCTGGATCTCCGGCTCCAGCGCCAGTTCGATGTAAGTGGTGCATTCGTCGACGAAATGCTGCCAGCGGGTCGGCGCCCTCGCCGCCACCTCGTTCACCCGGGCAGCCATCTCGCCGTCGATCTCGGCGATGACCGCCTGCAGCAATCCCCTCTTGTCGCCGAAGTGGTGATAGAGCGCGCCGCGCGTCAGCCCGGCCGAGGCGGTGAAATCATCCATCGAGGCGTCCGCATAGCCGATGGTGCCGAAAGCGTGGCGGGCGGCCGCGATCAGCTTGGCGCGCGTCTCGGCAATCATCTCCTTGCGAGGTCGGTGCATACGGTCTGGCCCAACTTACATACGCATCGTATGCCAATTGACATACGCGGCGTATGATCTATCTGATTTCATACGCAACGTATGTAATTGCCGATCCGTCCCTTGTCGAGGAGCCAGAGCATGCAAAATCCCTATACGGAAATATTTCGAGCCCCCGGCACCAAGGGTTTCGCGGCGGCCGGCTTCGTTGCCAGGCTGCCGATCGCCATGGCGCCGATCGGGATCGTCGCCATGCTGTCGCAGACGCATGGCGAATACTGGCTGGCCGGCGCCGTTTCGGCGAGTTTCGCGCTGGTGAACGCGTTTATTGCGCCGCAAATATCGCGGCTGGTGGATCGCCTCGGTCAGACGCGCATCGTCGTGCCGACCACGGTGATCGCCGTGCTCGCCTTCGCAGTGCTGATCGCGGCGGCCAACCAGGACTGGCCGATATGGACGCTGTTCGCCTCGGCGCTGCTTGCCGCTGCCATGCCCAGCATACCTGCGATGGTGCGCGCCCGCTGGACGGAGATCTTCCGTGACCGCCCGGAGCTGAATACCGCTTTCGCCTTCGAGTCTGCAGCGGATGAACTGGTCTATATCGCCGGCGCATCGCTGTCGGTCGGGTTGAGCACCGCGCTGTTCCCGGAAGCGGGCATGCTTGCCAGCACTCTGTTCCTCGCATTCGGCTCGGCGGCCTTCATCCTGCAGCGCGCGACCGAACCCAACGTGCGGCCACAGGAACATGGTTCACGCGGCTCGGCGATCCGCCTGCGGCCGGTTCAGGTCATAACGTTCGCCCTGATCTTCATCGGCGCCACTTTCGCCACCACGGAAGTCAGCACCGTGGCGATCACCAAGGAGCTCGGCCAACCGGAAGCGGCAAGCCTGGTCATCGGCGTCTACGCGCTCGGCTCGTTCGTGCTCGGCATCATCATCGGCGCGCTCAACCTGAAAATGCCGCTGCAACGCCAGCTGGCTGTCGCCGTCGCCGTCATCGCGCTCACCACGCTGCCGCTGCTGGCCGCCGGCACGGTACCGCTGCTGGCGCTTGCCGTGTTCGTCAGCGGCGTGGCGATCTCGCCGACCTTCATCACCGCCTTCGGCCTGATCGAGCGGCGCGTGCCCGAAGCGATGCTGACCGAGGGCATCACCTGGGTGACGACCGGAATCGGCATCGGCATGGCGCTCGGCTCCTTCGCCGCCGGCGCGGTGGTGGACGCGTTCGGCGCGCAGAACGGCTTTCTTGTGTCGGTGGCGGCGGGCGCGATCGCGCTGGCGACGGTTCTTATCGGCCAGCGCAGCCTGGCCGGTCCGGATTGCGATCTTGCCGGATGTGAGGCGGAGGCGGTTCCCGCGGAGTGATGTCGTGCGCGTCCGGTCCTGCAAGGGGCCGGGCGCCTTAGAGGATCTCGGTCTTGGCGATATGGATGCCGAAACCTTCGAGGCCGACATAGTGGCGCTCGCGCGAGGCGATCAGGTTGATCGACGAAATGCCCAAATCTTTCAGGATCTGCGCGCCGAGGCCAATTTCGCGCCATTCGCTTTCGCGCCGGCGGGCTTCCTCATGATCCTCGCGCTCGCCGCTCACCGGCCGCTTGCGCTCCTGATGGGCGACGCCGACCGAACCCTCGCGCAGATAGACGATGACGCCGCGCTTTCGCTCGCCCATCGCCTTCATGATGGCGTCGAGCCGGTGGCTGGTGCCGAACACGTCGGTGACGACATCCTCCGAATGCAGGCGCACCGGCACCTCCTCGCCGTCGCGGATATCGCCGAAGACGATCGCGACGTGATGCATCGAATCCCAGGGCAGCGTGTAGGTGAAGACCTGCGCCTTGCCGCCAAGCGTGTCGATGTCGGAACAGGCGACGCGCTCGACCAGCGTTTCCTTGCGCTGCCGGTAGGCGATGAGATCGGCGACCGAGACCTGTTTCAGGCCATGCTGCTCGGCAAAGGCCTGAACCTCCGGCCCGCGCTTGACGGTGCCGTCGTCGTTGACCAGTTCGGAAATGACGCCGATCGGCGGCAGGCCGGCAAGCTTGCAGAGGTCGACGGCCGCTTCGGTATGGCCGGAGCGCATCAGCACCCCGCCCTCGCGGGCGACCAGCGGGAAGATATGTCCGGGACGGACGAAATCGGAGGCGCCGACATTGCCGTTGGCAAGGTTGCGCACGGTGAGCGTGCGATCGTCGGCGGAGATGCCGGTCGTGGTGCCGTGCTTGAAATCGACGCTGACGGTGAAGGCGGTGGTGTGGGCGGAATCGTTGTCGGCCACCATCGGCGCAAGGTTGAGGCGCTTTGCCTCCTCGCGCGGCATCGGCGTGCAGACGATGCCGGAGGTATTGCGGACGATGAAGGCCATCTTCTCCGGCGTGCAGTGGACGGCGGCGACGATCAGGTCGCCCTCGTTCTCGCGCCCGTCATCGTCCATCACGACGACGATCTCGCCGCGCTCGAAGGCGCGGATGGCTTCGACGATCTTCTTCTGGTCGTATGGCATGGAAATGCTCGCTTCGCTCGCCAGGGAGTAGGGGATAGGGCAGTAAGGGAGTATGGAAAAGGAAAATGTTTGGCGTGGCGAAACGCGACGTAACATATTCCCCTATTGCCTTACTCCCCTATTCCCTTCCCCGTCTGTCCTCTGTGCCGCAGATAGTGATCGGCGATGGCGCAGGCAACCATGGCCTCGCCGATCGGCACGGCGCGGATGCCGACGCAGGGGTCGTGGCGGCCCTTGGTCATCACCTCGACGTCGTTGCCGTCCTTGTCGATCGATTTGCGCGGGGTCAGGATCGACGATGTCGGCTTGACGGCGAAACGGGCGACGATCGCCTGCCCGGTCGAGATGCCGCCCAGGATGCCGCCGGCGTGGTTGGACAAAAACACCGGCTTGCCGTCATTGCCCATGCGCATCTCGTCGGCATTCTGTTCGCCGGTGATGCGGGCTGCCTCGAAACCGTTGCCGATCTCGACCCCCTTGACGGCATTGATCGACATCAGGCCGGACGCGATGTCCTGGTCGAGCTTGGCATATATCGGCGCGCCGAGGCCGGCCGGCACGCCTTCGGCGGCGATCTCGATGATGGCGCCGACCGACGAGCCCGCCTTGCGGATGGCGTCGAGATATTGGGTGAAGACGGGGACCGATGCCGGGTCCGGCGTGAAGAACGGATTGTCGGCATCGCCGATGAAGTTCCAGTTCCAATTGGCGCGATCGATGGATTTCTCGCCCATCGAGACCAGCGCGCCGCGCACCACCATGCCGGGCACTACCTTGCGGGCCAAGGCGCCTGCCGCCACTCTAGCTGCCGTCTCGCGGGCCGAGGAACGGCCGCCGCCGCGGTAGTCGCGCAGGCCGTATTTGACCTCATAGGTGTAGTCGGCATGGCCCGGCCGGTACTGGCGGGCGATCTCGCCATAATCCTTGGAACGCTGGTCGACATTCTCGATCAGCATCGACACCGGCGTGCCGGTGGTGATCATCGTCTCGCCGTCCTCGTCGAGGATGAAGCCGGAGAGTATCTTGACCTCGTCCGGCTCGCGGCGCTGCGTCACGAAACGCGACTGGCCGGGGCGACGCTTGTCGAGTTCGGTCTGGATGTCCTCACGCTTGAAACGGATGCCGGGCGGGCAGCCGTCGACGACGCAGCCGAGCGCCGGCCCATGGCTCTCACCCCATGTGGTGACGCGGAACAGGTGGCCGAAAGTGTTGTGAGACATGGAAAACGCCCTGCCCGGCGGCGGAGCCGGAAGTCCAAAGTGGTGCGGCGTCCCTTGCGCGTCAAAAAACACGCGCAGCGCTGCACGCTGCCTTCTATTGGCGTTTTGCAAAGCGGTCAAACTGTGTGTGCGGGGAGACCTGCGCTGCCACGAACGGCCAGGGCTGCTGCCCCACCCTGCCGCAATGATCAAGAGCACGCCGCGCGAGTGGCTGCCACTCATTTCTCGTGAAAGGAACCGTCGTTGGAACTCGCGATCGCACCTTGAGCGAAATAGGTCGTGACGAAGCCAGTTTTACTTTTGACACATTCGCTTGGTTTCTGCTTTCTTCCATCCGCCGTTGAGGACCCGCCGCTAGCCATGCCGGCGCAATGATAATGAGGACGACGATGCGTACCCTGATTGGCGCTGTTGCCGCCATGCTGATGATTTCCACCGCCGCCGCGTTCGCCGGCCAGACCGAGGGCCTGATCAAGAAGGTCGACAAGGACACGCTGACGCTGACGCTGGACGACGGCAAGTCCTACAAGCTCAACGCCGAAACCGATCTCGACGCGCTGCAGCCGGGCATGGACATCGTCATCGCCTTTGACGTGACCAATGGCGAGAATGTGGTCACCGACATGCAGCTGCCGGATAGCGACGCCAACTAAATCTAAGATGAGGCCGGCCTGATCTGAATTCGACAGGCTGCAGCCTTCACAGCCACTCCAGGCTCCGCCCTTGCAGCCGGAGCAGGCGGTCCTGAGGGATTTCCAGGCCCGCCGCCTCCTGTTTTGACACGCCCATGACGAAGCGGAAAAGGCAGCGCATCACGCCGCCATGGGTGACGCAGACCGTCTGCCGGTCGAGCGCGTCGAACCATGGCTTGATCCGCTCGAGCAGCATCTCATAGCTTTCCGCGCCCTCTCCGGGCGGCTGGAAATCCCATTTGGCCGAGCGGCGCCCGCGGGTCGATCCCGGAAGCCGGGCTTCGAGCTCACGAAACGTAAAACCCTGCCAGTCGCCGAAGCTCAATTCCACCAGACGCGGTTCTGTCCGGTAAGCGAGCGGGTCGAGCCCCATTGCCGCCCGCAGCAGTTCCATCGTTTCGCACGTGCGCCGCATCGGGCTGGCGACAAAGTCGAAATCCTCACCCTTGCCGATCATCGCGGCCAAGCGCCGGCCATTGCCAGTCGCCTGCTGGCGTCCAAGTGCATTGATGTCGGTATCGGCCTGACCCTGCAGGCGACGCTCGGTGTTCCATTGCGTCTGGCCGTGGCGCACGAGATAGACGAGCGGATACATCAGGTCTTCCGGAGGTCGGGCCAGGGTCTGGGCGGAGGGCCGGCGGAGAGAACTATTCCTTGACGGTCGAGATGTCGGGCGCGTCGACCGCCTTCATGCCGACGACGTGGTAGCCAGAATCGACGTGATGGACCTCGCCGGTAACGCCGCGCGACAGATCCGACAGGAAATAGACGCCGGAATCGCCGACCTCTTCCTGGGTGACCGTCTGCTTCAGCGGCGCGTTGTACTCGTTCCACTTCAGGATGTAGCGGAAGTCGCCGATGCCGGAGGCGGCAAGCGTCTTGATCGGGCCGGCGGAGATGGCGTTGACGCGGATCTTCTTGGCGCCGAGATCGACGGCGAGATAACGCACGCTCGCTTCCAGCGCCGCCTTTGCCACACCCATGACGTTGTAGTGCGGCATCACCTTTTCGGCGCCGTAATAGGTCAGCGTCAACAGCGAGCCGCCATCGGTCATCAGCGGCTCGGCGCGCTTGGCGATGGTGGTGAAAGAGAACACCGAGATGTCCATGGTGCGCAGGAAATTGTCGCGCGTCGTCTCGACATAACGGCCGGTCAATTCGTCCTTGTCGGAAAACGCGATGGCGTGGACGAGGAAGTCGAGCTTGCCCCAATGTTTGGCGATGTCTGCGAAGACGGCATCAAGGCTTGCCGGGTCGGTGACGTCGCAATGACCGGCGACATGGGCGTTGAGCTCCGCCGCCAGCGGCTCGACGCGCTTCTTGAAGGCTTCGCCCTGATAGGTCAGCGCGATCTCGGCGCCATGATCGACGCACGCCTTGGCGATGCCGAAGGCGATCGACCGATTGTTCGCAACGCCGAGGATCAGCCCGCGCTTGCCGGCCATCAGGCCCTGTCCACCCGCCATGTGAGCGTTCTCCGCAAGAATGTCTGCTTTGTGGAGAGCCTATCGCACAGGCACAGAGCCCCTTCAAGCGCTCAAAGCGGACTGTCCGGGGGAGAAAACTCCAAAGCTCAGCCCTTTTGGCGACGCATCAGCGCTTCCAGCTCGCTGTCGCCGCCCTCGGGCAGCATCAGCCTGACATGGACATAGAGATCGCCATGGCCGCCGGTTTTCTCCGGCAAACCCCTGCCTTTCAGCCGCAGCACCTTGTCGGAGCTCGACCATGCCGGGACATTGACCGCGAGGCGGCCGGTTGGTGTCTCGACCGCCACCTTGGCGCCCAGCACCGCGTCGGCCAGCGCCACCGGCAGATCGGCATGCAGGTCGCGACCCTCGACACGGTAGCGCGGATGGCGGCGGATATGGATCTTGACCAGCGCGTCGCCCGGCTGGCCCGGTCCCTGCTCGCCCTGGCCCTTCAGACGGATGGTCTGGCCGTCCTCGACATAGGCCGGCAGCTTCACCGCCATCTTGCGACCGTCGGGGAACATCGCCGTCACCTTGTCGGCGGTGGCGGCCTCCTCGATGGTGACGTCGAGCGTGACGTTGAGGTCGGCGGCCTGGACCGGCTGACGGCGGTCGCCGCTCCTGCCGGCGCCGCGGGCGCCGGAGAAGGCGTCGCCGAAGATTTGGCTGAAGATGTCGCTGTTGCCATCGAACGGATCGCCGCCCGGCCTGCCCGAGCGGAATTCGAAATGCGCGCCGCCCGGGCCTTGCTGTCGGCGAAAGCCTGCGAACGGGTCGCCACCGCCGGCAGCGCCCTCGAAACCCTGGAATTTCGGCTTGCCGTCGGCGTCGATCTCACCGCGATCGAATGCGGCGCGGTTTTTCTCGTCGCCGACGATCTCGTAGGCCTGGTTGGCGGCGGCAAAACGGTCCTTCGCCTTGGGATCATTCGGATTCTGGTCCGGATGATGCTTCTTGGCGAGCTTGCGGTACGCCGATTTTATGTCCTTCGCCGATGCGTTTTTGGCAACGCCCAGCACCTCATAGGGGTCGCGCATTAATCCTGCCTGCAAGAGAAAATGAGTTCATGGTCGCTTCCTATATGCGCTCGCATAGGAAGAAATTCCAGTGGCGCAAGACGCGATCGGCGACTGAATTCAGAGCGCCTTGAATTCCTGCATGTGCCAGCCGCCGGCGGCGGCCATGCAGAGCTGGCCCTTGAACAGCGACACGCCGTCGAAACTCTCGCGCGAGGCGGTGAAGCGGCGGCAGGTCAGGCCGGCGTCCTTCAGTTCGACCATTTCAGTGATCGAGCCGCGCGACCCGGTGCCGACATTCGCCCATGGCACCCCCTGGCCGCCAAGTTCCCGGATGTCGGCCGATGAGACGGCATTGCCGATGGTGGTCTGATCCGAGTCCTCATCGCCGCTCGCCGGCGCGGCGGGCGAGGAAGGCGCGCTGGCGGTGACGATCGAGCGGTCGATTTCCGCCTTCTCCAGACTGAAGCCGCCGGCGCCGCAAGCGGCTAGCGGCAGGGCCATGGCCGCGACCATCAGCCTGACGCTGGCCGAAGCGATAACGCCCCTTTGCCTGCTGTCAAAAGCTTGCATGATGCGCGACAACAGGCAATGTCCTCCGGCTACGGTAAGAATTTGGAAAACTATGAGCGAAACTGAGTTAACAACGAGTGACTTTACCGAAGCAGCCGAGCCGTTCCGGCTGTTTGCCGCCTGGTTGGAGGACGCGACCAGGAGCGAGCCCAACGACCCCAACGGCGTGGCGCTGGCGACCGTCGATGCCGATGGCATGCCTGACGTGCGGATGGTGCTGCTGAAAGGGTTCGATGAAGGCGGTTTCGTCTTCTACACGAATTTCGAAAGCGCCAAGGGCCGCGAGATTCTTGGCAGCATGAAGGCGGCGATGTGCTTCCACTGGAAGTCGCTGCGCCGGCAGGTGCGCGTGCGCGGCCCGGTGGAGATCGTCAGCGACGCCGAGGCCGACGCCTATTACGCGACGCGGCCGCGCGGCAGCCGCATCGGCGCCTGGGCCTCGAAACAGTCACGGCCGCTGGAAAGCCGCTTCGCGCTGGAGAAGGCGGTGGCCGAATACACCGCGCGTTACCCGATCGGCGAGATCCCTCGGCCAAAACACTGGTCGGGCTTCCGCATCGTGCCGCAGTCGATCGAGTTCTGGCACGACCGGCCGTTCCGCCTGCATGACCGGCTGGTCTTCTCGCGCAACGCGGAAGGCGGCTGGGACAAGGCGCGGCTCTATCCCTAGCTGGATGCGCCGGAGATCAATCCTTCTCTAGTTGGAAGAACAGGAAATGCGGCCTCTCGCTGGCGAGGCCGACCGCCGGGCGTATCGTCTTGGTCGCCTGCCTCGGCACCAGGAACGTCTCACGCAAATTCAACGTATCGCCGCGTCTGGCGCCGGAGAAGATCGCCGACACGCAGGTGTGGACATCGCCCGGCGCTTTCAGCGACACCGCCGATGTCGGCGACCAGCGCCGGCCTTCGGCATCGATCAGCATCACCTTGCACCCAAGCCAGAGTTTCTGGAGATCGGGATCGCCAACCTTTACGGAGAAGTCGGCCAGCACCGGCACCGAATCCGGCGGCAGGCTCGACATGCCGAAGGCGCCGCGCAGATCGGTCAGTTTCCAGTCGCTGCCACCGAAATGCGCGCTCTGTCCCCAGGCGACCTGGCGCGGAAACAGATCCTCGCCGCCCAGCAGCGTCTTGACGCTGTCATAGGCCTGCCCGGCCAGTGCCAGCGGAACGAGCAGGAGGAGAGCCCAAAGGCTGCGGCGACGCCATTTCCGTTCGCCCTGCCCGCTCTCCCAATCCAGACTCCTTGCCGTCATTTGGCGCCATCCCCTTCAGATCGGCTGCGTCAGATCGAGCGTGTCGACAGTCTCGGCGGGCAAGCCGTCAGCTCCGGCAGCAACCGGCCCGAGCGAGATCTCGGCCTGCGAGTCGAGCGCCGACATCAGTTTCTCGGAGATCAGCAATGTGGCATTGCTCACCTCGTCCGGCCGTACTTCGAAGATCAGCCTCGCCTTTTTCGGCAGGCCGGGATCGATGGCCACGGGAAGCAGGCCATCGGCAAAGGACAGCCGTTCGGTCTGGTCATAGGCGAGGCCCGTAGGACCGCGCCAGGAAGCGACCGCTACCGTCGTCGATTGCGCACTTGCCGCAAACTCGACCGTCACCACCGCCCAGATGCCGCCAGTCGTGAACACTTTGGTCTGGCCATATCTGTCGACCTTCAGGTTGCGCGAGAAGGCCACCTTTGCGGCGCGCGCCTCGAAGCCGCGCCCGACAACCGCATCGCCCAGCTTGCCGTAGGCCGGGATCGGTCCGATCAGTTCGGCATAGTGCGGCTTCGACACTTGCAGGCCGTAACAGAGGGCGGTCGCGAGGAGCAGCAGGATGACGTTGGCCATCTTCCGCATCATGGCTGGACCTGCGCCTTGTCCGGCCCGGCACCGACCGCAAGCGTCAGCGTGCCGATCGGCGTCGGATTGAACCAGCCGGGCAACCCGTAGAGGTTGTCACGCTGCTTATAGGTCTTGCCGATGACCATCAGGTCGAAGCTCGTCGGCGACACCACGCCAGGCTGCATTTCCCAGATGTAGGCCATGCGCTCCGGCATGCCGGGATGCAGTTCCGGCGACAGCGTCGAGTCGCGCATCAGCACGATGAAAGGCTTTGTCGCGGCATCGACCGCTGTTTGGCTCGCTCGCAGGATCTCGAAATAATCCTTCGAGGACTTTGCCGTGCGGTTGGTCATTTCGACTTCGAGGACGAGCGCTTTCCCGCCAGGCTTGAGCGGCGCGCCATAAGCATGCTTCCCGTCGGTGACGTAGGCCTTCAATGGTTGCAGCAGCCACTGGCCGGTTTCGATCCGACTGGTTTGCGCCAGAACGGGCATCGGCTCGTGCCTTGCGCCGAAGGCGCCCAGGACACCGGCAACGGCAATCGCCGCCGCGGTGCCGATACCGGCAACGATCCCGGCTTTCAGACGCGAGCGGGCGGCCTCAAGCATTTTGCGCCTCGACTTCCGCCGCGCCTTTCGGACCGGTGGGCTGCGCGCCTCCACTGGTCTGGCGCTTCGGCAACGCGAATGCGGTTTCGAGGATCGCGGCGAGGAAGCAGATGCGCAGCGGCTCGACGAGGATGCCGGTCGATGAGTCCTGGAACGGACTGCCGAACAGCAAGGAAACGCCATGCGAGAGAACCTGCCAGGTGTCGAGCTCATGCGGGCCGATGAGGCGCGTCGTGCCCAGCCACGCCCAGGCGGCAAGCCAGTCGACCAGCCGGTAGCCGACGATCAGCGTGACGACCAGCACAACGCCCGAGCTCAGCGTGATGCGCACACCGTTGGCGATCGGCAGATAGCGCGAGCGATAGCCGCTGATGAAGTGTTCGACGAAATCGCGAAGGAATTTCGGAATGGTGCTGTAGCGCGCGCCCAGGCGTTCGACGCGCTGATGCGCGCGCATCAGTTCCTTGTCGTCACGCACGTCGTAGCCGTAGATGAGCGCGGCCAGCACCAGCCAGATCACCGGCAGCAGCATATAGAAGAACAGGTTCACCAGCCTGGCCGTCGTGTCGACGGACGTGACCTCGACGGGAACCATGGGATCGGCGAAGGCGCTTGCGATGGGAGCGGCCATGCCGTCCGCCGCGGCCTGCAGGACGGAAAAGATGTTGCGGCTCATCAACCAGCCGACGACGTCGTCCTTCCAGCGCGAGATGACGTAGAGTCCGATGAAAATCCAGTTTGTCTCGCAGATCACCACGACGATCTGCCAGAAGGAGCGCGCCTCGCCGCGCTTCTGCATTGCGTTGGCGAAGCGCCGGATCAACCATGAGATCGCGACGGACAGGACAAGCCATCGCGAATCCAGCACATCGAGCACGTTCCCCGCGCTTTCGCCGAACGGCGCCATGTCGAGCGTGACGCGCGAATATTGCCGCACCGTGTCGCCCAGGAACCCCCAGGCCGCGTAGTAGGCGAAGAACGGCGGCAGCGCGACGGTGACCATGCGCGCCAGCCGCGCGCCTCCGCTGGGCACCTCGCCGGAAGCTTCGCTGCGTGCCGCCTGCTGCGCGGCACGTGTCGCCGGCAGGGCAGGCAGCAGCGTCTGGAACATGGCGACGGTGACGGTGAGCTGCGTCAGGGCGACCAACGTCAGCAGCGCAAGCCCCGCCATGTGGTTGAGGAAGGCGGCGCGGGCGGCGATCTGCATGAACAGGTCACCGAACACGATGCCCAGCAGCACCATGGCGACCAGTTGCGGCCAGAAGCGCCACCAGAGTTTTAGGGTCAGCGCCAGCGGCTTTGCGGCATCGGCAAACATGTCGGACGCTCAATCCGTCAAATGCATGCCCCAGATCGTTTCGGAAGGTTGCGTCTTGGCAGCGATGTTGCGGGCCATGTCCTCTCCACCGACCAGGCCCCCGCCCCGTCGGTTCGTGGGATAGGACGCGAGAACCGCGGTGTACAGATCAAAAATCGCGTTTGACGCGAGTTTCGCGTGAAGCCGCCACAACCTGACAGTGTCGTGGATCAGCTCGCTTTCTTGCGCGTCATGAAGGCGGTGAGCGCGGCGCGCGCTTCCTCGGATTTCAGGCGCTCGCGGAAATGCTCGCTTTCGACCTTGATGCGGGCGACGAGATCGTCGCGCGAGCCGCGCATCAGGTCGCGCGCGATCTTCAGCGCCTGCGGCGGCTTGGCGGCGATCTCGTTGGCAGCGGCCAGAACCGCGGCTTCCAGCGCGCCTTCCTCGACGACGTCGTAGATCAGGCCGGCGGCTTTCGCACGCTCGGCTGAGAAAGCTTCGCCGAGACCGAGCAGGGCGAAGGCGCCCTGCTGGCCGAGGATCCGCGGCGCGAGCAGGCTGGAGCCCGCCTCAGGCACCAGGCCGAGGTCGACGAAAGGCGTGCGGAAGATGGTGCGCGGTGTGGCGAAGGTCAGGTCGCAATGAAGATTGAGCGTCGTGCCGATGCCGACCGCGATGCCGTCGACGCCCGACACCATCGGCTTTTCAACCTTGGCCAGCGCCATCAGGAAATCCCAGACCTCGGTGCCGCCTTCGCCGCCGGTGGCGATGACCAGGAAGTCGGCAAGGTCGTTGCCGGAAGAAAAGGCGCCGGGGACGCCGAGGAAGACATGCACGCGCACCGCCGGATCGGCGTCGCCCTCGGCCAGGGCTGCCGACATCTTCGCATACATGGCGCGGGTCAGCGCGTTCTTCTTGTCAGGCCGGTTCATGCGGATGATCTGCACGGCGCTCTGGCGCTCGACGAGGATGTGGTCTGTCACGGTCAGTTCCTTCGCATGTCAGGATGCTCTAGGCGGAAATCAGTGCCTTGCCTGCGGCGGCGAGGCTTTCGGACCCGTCGATGACGCGTTCCTTCAAGGCGCGCGTCTCGCCGAGCAGGTTTTCGGCAAAGAAGCGGCAGAGCGCGATGCGGCCGCGATCGGCAAGCCCACCCTGCGCCAGATAGGCGCCGCCGGCGGCAAGCGAGATCAGACGCAGATAAGGCGTGGCCCCGGCCATGGCGGCATCAGCCTTGCCATCGGCCATCAGCGTCTGCAGGAAGCGTGTCGCCTCGTCGAGATCGGTAAGCGCCCTATCGAGATTGTCCGCGGTGCGGCCGAAGCCTTCGATGTTGGACGTACGCACCGCGTCCGCCATCGCTTTCAACTCGCCAATGTACTGATGCACATGTTCGCCGCCGCCGAGCGGCAGCTTGCGCGCCACCAGGTCGATCGCCTGGATGCCATTGGTACCTTCGTAGATCGGCGCGATGCGAGCGTCACGGTAGAGCGCGGCCGCGCCTGTCTCCTCGATGAAGCCCATGCCGCCATGCACCTGGACGCCCAAGGAGGCGACCTCGACGCCGACATCGGTCGAAAAGGCTTTTGCCAGCGGCGTCAAAAGATTGGCGCGATCGCGCCAATTGGCGGCGGGCTCACCTTCGCCGACGCGAGCGCGGTCGAGGGCATGGGCGCAAGAATAGCTGATGGCGCGCGCGATCTGGGTCAGCGCCTTCATGGTGAGCAGATTGCGCTGCACGTCGGGGTGATGGACGATCGGCGCCATGCCGGAGCCTGAATAGTCCGACGCCTTGCCCTGGCGACGCTCGTTGGCGTAGGCGATCGCTTTCTGCGTCGCTGTCTCGGCCACCGCAACGCCTTGCATGCCGACGGCAAGCCTCGCATTGTTCATCATGGTGAACATGCAGGCCAGGCCCTTGTTCTCCTCGCCGATCAGCCAGCCGATGGCACCGGGAGTCGTGCCCTGAAAACCGTCGCCATAGATCATGGTGCAGGTCGGCGAGGCGTGGATGCCGAGCTTGTGCTCGAGGCCGGAGCAGAAAACGTCGTTGCGGGCGCCGAGAGCGCCATCGTCGCCGACCAGGAATTTCGGCACCAGGAACAGCGAAATGCCGCGCGTGCCGGCCGGCGCGTCGGACAGCCGCGCCAGCACCAGATGGACGATGTTGTCGGTGAAGTCGTGCTCGCCATAGGTGATGAAGATCTTCTGGCCGAAGATGCGGTAGGTGCCGTCACCGGCAGGTTCGGCGCGCGTGCGCAGCGCGGCGAGGTCGGAACCCGCCTGCGGCTCGGTCAGGTTCATCGTGCCCATCCACTCGCCGGAAACGAGCTTGGCCAGATATTTTTCCTTCAGTGCCTCGGAGGCGTGCTTGTCGAGCGCCTCGACCGCGCCCATGCTCAGCGTCGGGCCGATGCCGAAAGCCATGGCGGCGGAGTTCCACATTTCGAGCGCGGCGACGGCCAGCATGGTCGGCAGGCCCTGGCCGCCGAATTCCTCCGGCCCTGACAGCGCGTTCCAGCCGCCGTCGATCCAGCGCCGGTAGAGTTCCTTCCAGCCGGGGGGCATGGTGACGGCCGCGTCCCGCAGCACCGCGCCATGCTCGTCGCCGATCTTGTAGAGCGGCGCCACCTCCTCGCTGGCGAAGCGGCCGGCTTCGGCCAGGATGGCGTCGACAATATCCTCGCCGAGATCGCCGAACGTGCCGGCGTCCAGCGCAGGCTTGAGACCGGCGACATGCTTCAGCGTGAACGAAATGTCCTTGACGGGTGCCTTATACATGCCGCTTGCTCCTCCGCTGCCTCAGCCGCTTGATCGTAGGACTCTGGCCGATGCAAAACCATCCGCCTTTGGGCGGCCTCCAATCTTCTTTTTACGTAAACGTCAAACTTTGTCACGTGGATTTTGCAATCGCAACGACACCCCGCAGCAGCCCAGCGGCCCGATGGGTTCGATGTTTCGTCGCTCTTTTGCCGCAAAGAGTCTCATTGGTTTTGAAAGCACTTCCTTAACCATAGCGGTTCAGGATCGATGCCTGGTCAGTGGGGACAACCCTGATTGAAAGAGCCGGCGCGCCCTCTTCGCCGCCTGGCACTTCTCGCGGCTGCGATGGTGCTCGGCACGGCGGCACAGGCCTCGGATTTCTCCGAGCCGTGGAAGAACGCTGACCGCGCGCTGGTCATCGACGCCTACGAATACAATTCCATCGACTGGGCCGAGCTTGCCACCGACAAGCGCATCGTCGGTTTCATCAACAAGGCCTCCGACGGGCTGCCGCCGGCCTATTTCTGTTCGGGCGACGAGACCGAGGTCCGGCTCTGCAAGGCGTTGTGGAAGCGCTTCGCGGTGACGCGCGAACTGTTTCAGACGCGCAAGGTGGTGGCCAAGGCGCTCGGCCTGAAATGGGGCGCCTATCACCTTGCCCGCCCCGGCAACCCGGTCGAGCAGGCCAATAACTTCATCGATTTCGCCGAACCGGCGCCGGACGACCTCGTTGCCCTCGATATCGAAGGCAACGATCCGACGCAGTGGATGTCGCTGGAGGATGCCGAGGAGTTCGTGCGCCAGGTGCATCGGCGCCTTGGCCGCTTCCCGGTGCTCTACACCAACGGCAGGACTGCGCAATTTATCGCCGACAACCGCTATCAGTACCGGCTCCTGTCGCGGCTGCCGCTCTGGTATGCGCGCTACAAGCCCGACATCGAGGTGCATTTTCCGATGGGCAACTGGCAGGGCTACGCACTCTGGCAGTTTTCGGCACACACCAATTGCGGCCGCTTCAAATGCCCCTACCGCGTGCCGGGCACGCCCAACGACATCGACGTCTCCGTCGCACCGATGAATGCCGACCGGTTGCGCCAGCAATGGGCCTTTGGCGGCCTGATCGACGTGCCGTCCGACTATCTCGCCTCGATCCCGGTGCCGGTCTCGCGCGAGGCCGGGCTCGCCGGCAAATTCACCATCACCTATGCCGATGTCGCGACGCCGCCGACCTTCGAGGAAATGGTCTCGGTGCTCGGCCAGCGCTGGGAGAAATTCCGCGACGGCTTCAGCATGCCGGTGGTGAAGACGGTGCCACGGCGGCCGCGCTTCGGCATTGCCGAATATGTTGCCTGGAAGCGCACCGAGCAGCGCTCGCCCTTGCAGCTCGAGGCCGCCTTCGCGGCGGCCGATCCCGTGAGCACCGCTTCGACCGCGATCGACCGCAGGCGGCGCTGAGCAACCGGCAACCGGGTCAGCGATGATTTCCCAGGCTGGCATACATGCCAGTGGTGCGAAATTGCGTCGGGGTCGTGCCGTAGGAACGGCGAAAAACCTTGGAGAAGTAATTCGCGTCCTCGAAGCCGCACAGGACGGCGACCTCCTTGACCGGCAGGAAATCCGCTTTGGTCAGCAGTTTTGCCGCGCGCTGCAACCGCTGCTGCAAGACGAATTCGGCGGGCGGGATGCCTTCGCTCTCGGCGAAGCAGCGCGAGAAGTGCGCGCGGCTGAGGCCACTGATGTGGACGAGGTCCGCCACCGGCAGCGGCTTGTCGAGATTGGCGTTGATGTGGTCGATCACCGGCTGCATGGCGCTTTGTTTTTCCGCGAAGGCGTGCGACCCGAAAACATCGTCGTAAAGGGCCATGGCAGCTTCGTAGGCGACGGCGGAAGCGGCACCCGGCGAACCGGCCCCCGTGATGAGGCGCAGGCTGCAGTCGGCAAGATGGTCGATCGTCGTTGGCTGCAGCCGAAACACAGGGCCCGAGACGCTTAGGATCGATTTGTGGATGCGCAGCGCCTCCTCGCCGTTCATCGAGATCCAGAAATATTCCCAGCGATCACCCTTGGCCAGCCAGTAGCGATGGTTGTGCGGCACCAGCACCAGCAGCGTGTCGTTCGCCTGCAGGCGGTAGTTGCGGCTCTCGTAGCGCAATTGCCCGGTGCCGCCGATCGTGTGCTGGAGGACGGTGAACGGGGTCTGGCCGCGCTTTCGCCCGTCCCAGTCATAGGTTTCGTCCTCGCGCACCTCATAGCCGGTGCTGGTCGGCATGGCATGGAGGCGCTGGCGGCCACGCGGCAGCGAGACCGTCCGCATCGATGGCCCGTTGGCGATCAGGTCCTGCAGCACAAAATTACCCTCGAAAGCATAATCCTTCTCTGTTCGTGCCTACGAATAAGCGCATAATCCAGCTCCAGAGAACGGGAATGACCCGCGGTCGAGGAGCGGGCGGGAGGAGAAAAGGCCGGATTTCCGGCCTGAGTGGCATGCACGCCATGGCGTGCGGCCATACCCTCCCTTGCTGCTCCTTGCCTAGCATTCGATTGGACCAAGGTGAAGGTGATGAGCTTCAAAATCGCTATTATTGGCGCCGGCAGCGTCGGATTCACCAAGAAGCTGTTCACCGACATTCTGTGTGTCCCCGAATTCAGCGACATCGAATTCGCGCTGACCGACGTCAGCGAGCACAATCTCGGCATGATCAAGGCTATCCTCGACAGGATCGTGGAAGCGAACAGGTTGCCGACCAAGGTGACGGCAACGACCGACCGGCGCAAGGCGATCGAGGGCGCGCGCTACATTATCAGCTGCGTGCGCGTCGGCGGCCTGGAGGCCTATGCCGACGACATCCGCATTCCGCTTAAATATGGCATCGACCAGTGCGTCGGCGACACGATCTGCGCCGGCGGCATCCTCTACGGCCAGCGCAACATCCCGGTGATCCTCGATTTCTGTAAGGACATAAGCGAGGTGGCCGACACGAACGCCAAATTCCTCAACTATGCCAATCCGATGGCGATGAACACCTGGGCCGCGATCGAGTATGGCAAGGTCGACACGGTCGGGCTCTGCCACGGCGTGCAGCACGGCGCCGAGCAGATTGCCGAGGTGCTGGGAGCGAAATCGCCCGGGGAACTCGACTATGTCTGTTCTGGCATCAACCACCAGACCTGGTTCATCGAATTGCGCCTCAACGGCCGCCCGATCGGCAAGGACGAACTGGTCGCCGCCTTCGAGGCGCACCCGGTCTATTCGAAGCAGGAAAAGCTGCGCATCGACGTGCTGAAGCGCTTCGGCGTCTATTCGACCGAAAGCAACGGGCATCTTTCCGAGTATCTGCCCTGGTACCGCAAGCGCCCCGACGAGATCACGCGCTGGATCGACATGTCCGACTGGATCCACGGCGAGACTGGCGGCTACCTGCGCTACTCGACCGAGACCCGCAACTGGTTCGAAACGGAATATCCGCAATTCCTTGAAGCGGCGTCGAAGCCGATCGACCCGGCCAAGCGCTCCAACGAGCACGCCAGCCACATCCTCGAGGCGCTGGAGACGAACCGCGTCTATCGCGGCCATTTCAACGTCAAGAACAACGGCGTGATCACCAATCTGCCGCAGGACGCCATCATCGAGTCGCCCGGCTTCGTCGATCGGTTCGGCATCAACATGGCCGCCGGCATCACGTTGCCGGAGGCCTGCGCCGCCACCTGCATCTCCTCGATCAACGTCCAGCGCATGTCGGTGCATGCCGCGATATCAGGCGACATCGACCTCTTGAAGCTCGCCGTACTGCATGACCCGCTGGTCGGCGCGGTTTCGACGCCGGAGGAGGTCTGGCAGATGGTGGACGAGATGGTCGTCGCCCAGGCCGCCTGGCTGCCGCAATATGCCCATGCGGTTCCGGCAGCAAAGGAGCGGCTTTCGAAATCCAAGGTCAAGACCCGCGAATGGGCCGGTGCCGCGCGCCGCAGTGTGCGCTCGATCGAGGAATTGCGCGCCGAGAAGGCGGCACTGAAACAGGCCGGCTGAGACAGTCAGGCACCAACGCGGATCCGCCGCACGGCGGTCCGCCAATTCAGCCGCACTGCATAGAAGGCGGGCAGCAGACGTCCAACACCTGGGAGGAGACTATGAGGAACTTACACAGACTTGGCATAGCGGCGGGACTGGCGCTGAGCGTTTCAATCCCCGCGCTCAATGCTTTCGCTTCCGAACCGACGATCCCACCGGAGCCGGCAACGTTCCCGGCCGAGGGCAAGATCAAGTATGTGGCGCGCGACTCCATCCTGGAGTTCAAGGCGCTGCCGGAATATCACGAGCCTGACTGGGTCACCGAGAAATTCGTCAAGACTGGCAAGCTGCCGCCGCTGAAAGACAGGCTGCCGAAGGAGCCACTGGTCTTCAAGACGGGCAACATGCCTGATGGCATCGGCGTCTACGGCGACACCATGCGCCATGTCATCGGCGGCAGGCCGGAGGGCTGGAACTACGGCGCCGGCCAGACGCAAGGCTGGGGCGGCATCGATATCGGCCTTTCAGAATGCCTGACGCGTACCGCGCCGCTGTTCCAGGTCGAGGCCAAGGACACCGAGCCGCTGCCCAACCTCGCCAAGGGCTGGGAGTGGTCGAAGGACGGCCACAAGCTGACCATGCACCTGGTCGAAGGCGCCAAATGGTCGGACGGCGCGCCCTTCAACGCCGACGACGTCATGTTCTACTGGGACGACGAAGTCGTCGATCCGAACGTTTCGCCGCTCAATGGCGCCACCGGAAACCTTCGGCGTCGGCACGACGCTGAAGAAAATCGACGATTACACCGTCGAATGGACCTTCAAGGAAGCCTTCCCGAGACAGTATCTCTACGCCATGGCCTACGGCACGTTCTGCCCCGGCCCGTCGCACATTCTGAAGCCGCAGCATCCGAAATATTCGAAGAACACCTACGACCAGTTCAAGAACGCCTTTCCGCCGGAATACATGAACATGCCGGTGATGGGCGCCTGGGTGCCGGTCGAGTACCGGCCTGACGACATCATCGTCATGCGCCGCAACCCTTACTATTGGAAGGTCGACGAGAAGGGCAACCAGCTGCCTTACCTCAACGAACTGCAATACAAGCTCTCGACCTGGGCCGACCGCGACGTCCAGGCGGTGGCGGGCTCGGGCGACTTCTCGAACCTGGAACAGCCGGAAAACTTCGTCGCCTCGCTGAAACGCGCGGCGGAAAAGGACGCGCCCGCCAGGCTTGCCTTCGGACCCCGGCTCATCGGCTACAATCTGCGCATGAACTTTTCCGCCAATGGCTGGGGCAATCCCGACGAGCGCGGCCAGGCCATCCGCGAGCTGAACCGCAACGAGGACTTCCGCAAGGCCGTCACCATGGCGTTCGACCGCAAGGCGCTCGGCGACTCCCTGGTCAAGGGGCCGTTCACCGCCATCTACGCCGGCGGTTTCTCATCCGGCACCAGCTTCTACGACCGCAAGTCGACCGTCTATTATCCCTTCGACCTCGAGGGCGCCAAGGCCGAGCTCGCCAAGGCTGGCCTCAAGGACACCGACGGCGATGGCATCGTGAACTTCCCAGCCGGCACCGCCGGCGGCAAGGACGTCGAGATCGTGATGCTGGTCAACAATGACTACACCACGGACAAGAGCCTTGCCGAAGGCGTCGTCGCCCAGATGGAAAAGCTGGGGCTCAGGGTCGTGCTCAACGGCCTCAACGGTACCCAGCGCGACGCCTCGCAATATTCCGGCCGCTTCGACTGGCTGATCAGGCGCAACGACCAGGAACTGACCTCCGTCGTGCAGAACACCGAGCAGCTTGCGCCGGTTGGCCCCAAGACCAGTTGGAACCACCGTGCACCGGAAAGCGGCGAAGTCGATCTGATGCCGTTCGAGAAGGATCTCGTCGACATCGTCAACAAGTTCGTCTCGACGCAGGACAACGACCAGCGCGCCGGCCTGATGAGAGACTTCCAGAAGATCTCGACGGAGCACGTCTACAATGTCGGCCTGACGGAATATCCCGGCGCGCTGATCATCAACAAGCGCTTCTCCAACATTCCGCAAGGCACGCCGATCTTCATGTTCAACTGGGCCGAGGATTCGATCGTCCGCGAACGGGTGTTTGTCGCGGCCGACAAACAAGCCAAGTACGAATTGTTCCCCGACGAGCTTCCCGGCAAACCCGGAGACAAGGGGCCGATGAACTAAGGTTTACCCTCCCTGACGAAGAGAACTCCGGCCGCGCCGCTGGCGCGGCCGGACAAAGCAAACCCTCCGGACAGGCCCTGAGCGGGCGCAACCGGCGAGACAAGGAAACGGGCCGTTCGATGTTGCGATTCCTGCTCACGCGCATAGCGTCGGCGATCCCGGTCCTCGCCATCTTGAGCCTGGTCACCTTTGCCATCATCCAGGCGCCGTCGGGTGACTATGCCGACTACATCCGTTCGCAGCTGATCAACCAGGGCGGCGCGTCTTTCGCCCAGGCCGACGCGCAGGCCAAGGCCTATCGGATCGAGCACGGCCTGGATAAGCCGCTGCCCGTCCAGTATCTCAACTGGATCGGCGGCATCGTCACGCGCGGCGATTTCGGCTACAGCCTCTACTACAACAAGCCGGTTGCCGATGTGGTGGGCGAGCGCCTGCCGCGCACGCTGCTTCTGGCACTGGTCTGCCACCTGCTCGCTTCCGTCCTCGGCATCACGTTCGGCATATGGGCGGCGACCCGGCAGTATTCCTGGATCGACTCCACACTTTCGGCCATCTCCTTCCTCGGCATGACGGTGCCGCGCTTCCTGATGGCGCTGATCATCGTCTACCTGCTGGTCTTCCAGTTCAACGTGTCGGAGATCGGCAGCTTCTTCTCGCCGCAATATGGCGGCGCGCCATGGTCGTGGGCAAAATTCGTCGACCTCGTCAAGCATGTCTGGCCGGTGGTGGCGATCGCGACCTTCGGCGGGCTCGCCTACAACATGCGCGTCATGCGCGGCAATCTGCTCGACACGCTGAACGCCCAATATGTCGAGACGGCCAAGGCCAAGGGGCTGACCGGCGGCGCCGTGGTCCTGCGTCATGCCGTGCCCAACGCACTGCACCCGCTGGTCATGTACCAGGGCGTGGTGCTGCCCTACATGCTGACCGGCGAGATCGAGACGGCGATCATCTTCGCGCTGCCGACCGTCGGACCGGCGATCGTCGGCTCGATGGCGGTAGGCGATGTCTATGTTACCGCCACCTTCATGATGGTGCTGTCGGCGACGCTGATCGTCGGCAACATCATCGCCGACATGCTGCTCGTCCTGCTCGACCCGCGCATCCGCCAGTTCGGAGAGAACTAGATGCTGGCGCGCGACACATCACTGCCACCGCCGCCCGCCGAGGGAACCATCGAGAAGCCCGCGCGCGGCAATGAGAGCTACATCGCGCTGGTCTGGCGGCGGCTCAAGCGTTCGTGGACCGGGATGGCCGGGCTCTGGCTCGTCGTGCTGCTGCTCCTGATGGCCGTGTTCGCGGAATTCCTGGCGCCGATGGACCCGAAGGCAACCGATATCGCCTTCGCGCCGCCCCAACTGCCAAGCTTCCACGACAAGGACGGCAACTTCGTCGCGCGGCCGAGGGTGTATGCGCTGGCCGATTCGGCCGATCTCGATCCGATCACCTTCCAGCCTATCGTCGGCCCCGACTACGAACACCCAAGGCTGCTTGGGTTCCTCGTCGAGGGCTCGCCCTATAGGCTCTTCGGGCTCCTTCCGGCAGACCGGCATTTCTTCGGCTCGATGGATGGCCAGCCGGTGCATTTCCTCGGCACCGACAAGTTCGGTCGCGACGTGCTCTCGCGGGCCATCCACGGCTCGCGCGTCTCGCTGATGATCGCGCTGACGGTCGTCTTCATCATCACCATGATCGGCACCACGGTCGGCATGGTCTCCGGCTATTTCGGCGGCAGGTTCGACGTGTGGGTGCAACGTTTCGTCGAACTGGTGCTCGCTTTCCCGCAACTGCCGCTGTACCTGGCGCTGACGACGCTGATCCCGGTCACCGCGCCGACCAACGTTTTCCTCGCCTTTGTCATCATCGTCATGTCGGCGCTCGGCTGGGCGCAGATGTCGCGCGAGGTGCGCGGCAAGACCCTGGCGCTGGCGCGGGTCGACTATGTGCGCGCCGCCATGGCAGTCGGCGCCACAGACCGGCGCATCATCATGCAGCACATCCTCCCCAACGTGATGAGCCATGTGATCGTCGCCGTGACGCTGGCGATCCCGACAGTGGTGCTCTTGGAATCCTTCCTCGGCTTCCTGGGCTTCGCAGTGAAGCCGCCGCTGATCTCATGGGGCCTGATGCTGCAGGACACGGCGACCTATTCGGTCATCGGCACCTATCCATGGATCCTGTCGCCGGTCGGCTTCGTGCTGATCACCGTCTTTGCCTTCAACGCGCTGGGCGACGGCCTGCGCGATGCCGTAGACCCCTATTGAGGTGGCCGGGATGACCCTCGCACTCGCCGAGCCCTTCGCGCCAGCCTTCCGCCACGACCATGACGGACGCGCGGACCAGCCAATCATCGACGCCCGCAACATCGAGGTGGCCTTCAAGGTCGAACACGGCGTCGTCGAAGCCGTCAAGGACGTCTCGTTCCAGCTCTATCGCGGCGAAACGATCGCCATCGTCGGGGAATCCGGCTCCGGCAAGTCGGTGACGGCGCGCACCGTCATGGGGCTGCTGTCGCGGCGGGCCACGGTGTCGCCGAGGTCGAGCGTTTCTTACGATGGGCAGAACATCCTGAAACTCCCCGAGCACGCCCGGCGCAAGCTGCGCGGCAACCGCATCTCGATGATCTTCCAAGAGCCGATGAGCTCGCTCAACCCGATCTACACGGTCGGCAGCCAGATCGTCGAGGCAATCAGGGTGCATCGCAAGGTGGGCCGCAGGGAGGCCTGGGCGCGAGCGCTCGAATTGTTGCGGCATGTCCAGATTCCTGAGCCGGAGGCGCGGCTGAAGCAGTACCCGCACCAGCTCTCCGGCGGGCAGCGCCAGCGTGTGATGATCGCCATGGCTTTGGCCAACGATCCCGACGTGCTGATCGCAGACGAGCCGACGACGGCACTCGACGTCACGGTCCAGGCGCAAATCCTCAACCTGATCCGCAATCTGCAGAAAGAACTGCGGATGGCGGTGATCCTGATCACCCACGACCTCACGGTGGTGCGCAAGTTCTCCGACTACGTCTATGTGATGCAGCATGGCGAGATGCGCGAGCACAACGTCACCGAACGGCTCTTCGCCGATCCGCAGCACCCGTATACGCAGCGCCTGCTCGCCTCCGAGCCGCGCGGGCGACCGCAACCGCTGCCGGAGGGCTGCGGCACCATTCTCGAAGCGAACGGCGTACGCGTCTGCTTCATGCTGCGCCATGGCAGCTTCCTGAAACCGGACTGGCGCGAACTGGTCGCCGTCGACGACCTCGACCTCAAGCTTTGCCGCCACGAGACGCTGGGGCTGGTTGGCGAATCCGGCTCCGGCAAGACCACCTTCGGCCAGGCTCTGCTCAGATTGCTCGATCCGAAACGCGGCGAGATTCGTTTCGACGGCCGGCCGATCCATGGCCTGTCGCGCAACGAAATGCGGCCGCTGCGCTCACGCATGCAGATCGTCTTCCAGGATCCTTTTTCCTCGCTCAATCCTCGCATGACGATCGGGCAGATCATCGAGGAAGGGCTGGTCGTCAACAGCATCGGGGCGACACGGCCCGAGCGGGTCGAACGGGTGCGCGAGGCGCTGGTCAGCGCCGGCATGCCGGGCGACATCCTTTCGCGGTTCCCGCATGAATTCTCCGGCGGCCAGCGGCAGCGCATCGCGATCGCCCGGGCGATCGCGCTGGAGCCCGAATTCATCCTGCTCGACGAACCGACATCGGCGCTCGACCTCTCCGTCCAGGCGCAGATCATCGACCTGTTGCGGAAGCTGCAGGACGAGCGCGGCCTGAGCTACCTCTTCATCTCGCACGACCTCAAGGTGGTGCGCGCGCTGTGCCACCGCGTCATCGTCATGCAGCACGGCAAGGTCGTCGAGCAGGGACCTGTCGACGAGGTCCTCACCAATCCCAAGACCGCCTACACCGAACGGCTCGTCCGGGCCGCTTTCGAGGTGGCCTAGACAAAGTGCCGGAGGTTTCAGTGGCAAGACATCCCAAGATCACGTTCATAGGTGCCGGTTCGACAGTGTTCATGAAGAACATCGTCGGCGACGTGCTGCAGCGCCCGGCGCTGTCCGGCGCGACGATCGCGCTGATGGACATCAACCCGCAGCGGCTGGAAGAAAGCGCCGTCGTCGTCAACAAGCTGATCGCGACGCTCGGCGTCAAGGCGAAGGCCGAGACCTATTCCGACCAGCGCAAGGCGCTTGCCGGGGCCGATTTCGTCGTCGTCGCCTTCCAGATCGGCGGCTACGAACCCTGCACCGTCACCGACTTCGAGGTGCCAAGGAAATACGGCCTGCGCCAGACCATCGCCGACACGCTGGGCGTTGGCGGCATCATGCGGGGCCTGCGGACCGTGCCGCATCTGTGGCAGATCTGCGAGGACATGCTCGCGGTCTGCCCCGAGGCGATCATGCTGCAATACGTCAACCCGATGGCGATCAACACCTGGGCGATATCGGAGAAATATCCCGCCATCAGGCAGGTCGGCCTCTGCCACTCGGTGCAGGGCACGGCGATGGAGCTGGCGCACGACCTCGACCTTCCCTACGAGGAGATCCGCTATCGCTCGGCCGGCATCAACCACATGGCCTTCTATCTGAAGTTCGAGCATCGCCAGCCGGACGGTTCCTACCGCGACCTCTATCCCGATCTCGTGCGCGCCTATCGCGAAGGCCGCGCGCCGAAGCCCGGCTGGAACCCGCGCTGCCCGAACAAGGTGCGCTACGAGATGCTGACGCGGCTAGGCTACTTCGTCACCGAAAGCTCGGAGCATTTCGCCGAATACACGCCCTATTTCATCAAGGATGGCCGCCCCGACCTGATCGAGAAGTTCGGCATCCCGCTCGACGAGTATCCGAAGCGCTGCATCGAACAGATCGAGCGCTGGAAGGGGCAGGCCGAAGCCTACCGCTCGGCCGACCGGATCGAGGTCGAGCAGTCGAAGGAGTACGCCTCCTCGATCATGAACTCGGTCTGGACCGGCGAGCCCTCGGTGATCTACGGCAATGTCCGCAACAATGGCTGCATCACCTCGCTGCCCTTCGATTGCGCCGCCGAAGTGCCATGCCTGGTCGACGCCTCCGGCATCCAGCCGACCTATATCGGCGACCTGCCGCCGCAGCTGACTGCACTGATCCGCACCAACATCAACGTGCAGGAGCTGACGGTGCGGGCGCTGATGACGGAAAACCGCGAGCACATCTACCACGCGGCGATGATGGATCCGCACACCGCGGCCGAACTCGACCTCGACCAGATCTGGTCGCTTGTCGACGATCTGCTTGCCGCTCACGGCGACTGGCTGCCGGCCTGGGCGCGTGCGGATCGCAAGACACAGGCCGCCTGATCGCGCTGGCGGCAGGGATTAGGATCAGGCGCCGGCCTTTTCGCGCGCCACGGCCTGCCAGCCGATATCGCGGCGGCAAAAGCCCTGCGGCCAGTCGATGCGATCGAGCGCGGCATAAGCGCGTTGCTGCGCCTCGCCGACGGTGGCGCCGGTCGCCGTGACATTGAGCACGCGGCCGCCATTGGCGACCAGCGCGCCGCCGTTGATGGCGGTGCCGGCATGGAAGATCTCGGCGCCGTCGCTGGCGGCCTCCTCGAGACCGCGAATGACCGAACCCTTTTCCGGGGTGCCGGGATAGCCCCTCGCCGCCATCACCACGGTCAGCGCCGCCTCGTCGCGCCAGCGGATCGAGGTATGCGCGAGCTGGCCGTCGACGGCGGCGTTGAGCAGCACCAGGAGATCGTCCTTCAACCGCATCATCAGCACCTGGCATTCGGGATCGCCGAAGCGGGTGTTGTATTCGATCAGCTTCGGCCCCTTATCGGTGATCATCAATCCGGCGAAGAGGATGCCGGCGAACGGCGCGCCGAGTTCGGCCATGCCGCGCATGGTCGGCTCGATGATCTCGCGCATAGTGCGCTCGACCATTTCCGGCGTCATCACCGGCGCCGGCGAATAGGCGCCCATGCCGCCGGTGTTGGGGCCGACGTCGCCGTCGCCGACGCGCTTGTGGTCCTGCGCGGTGCCGAAGGGCAGTGCCGTCGTGCCATCGCACAGGCAGAAGAAGCTTGCCTCCTCGCCGGTCAGAAATTCCTCGACCACCACCTCGGCGCCTGCGGCGCCAAAGGCGCCGTCGAAACAGGCATCGAGCGCGGCGATCGCCTCGTCCAAGGTCATGGCGATGGTGACACCCTTGCCGGCGGCGAGCCCATCGGCCTTGATGACGATCGGCGCGCCGACCTTCTCGACATAGGCCTTCGCCGAGGCGAGGTCGGCGAAGCGGCCGTAGGCGGCGGTCGGAATATCGTATTTGGCGCAGAGGTCCTTGGTGAAGCCTTTCGAGCCTTCGAGCCGCGCCGCCCGCTTCGACGGGCCGAAGACGCGGATGCCCTCGCCGCGCAGATCGTCGGCGATGCCGGCGACCAGCGGGCCTTCAGGTCCGACGACGACGAGGTCGATCGCGTTGTCCTTGCAGAAGGCGGCAACGGCGGCGTGGTCGGCGATGTCGAGCTTGACCAGTTCGGCGTCGCGGCCAATGCCCGGATTGCCGGGCGCGGCATAGAGTCTGGTCAGAAGCGGCGAGGCCGCGATCTTCCAGGCCAGGGCATGTTCGCGGCCGCCGGAGCCAATCACCAAAACGCGCATGCCGATATCCCCAGTCATCCACGACAGGACCTCCCGCTATTGCCCCAGGGCCGGCGGGTCAAGGCTTTTGGCTTGCTCGATGCCGGTTGCGCACGGGAACGTCGCGCGGAGGATGCGACGCTTCACGCCCATGGGCGGCTCACCCCGGCGCGGTCAGCTCTGGAAAACCACCGGGAACCAGTCCTCGCGCAATTTCTGGCCGGGCTGCATGCCGTGGCCGGGATAGGGCGGCGAGGTGCGGCCCGGCCGCTCGACATAGTGAGCGTCGTCGCCGACCCAGCGCAGCGACAGCGCACGCCGCCGGGCCGAGGTCAGGTTGCCGCGCGCGCCATGCGCCGTCCGGAAGTCGAACAGGATGGCGTCGCCCGGCTCCATCTCCCATTCGAGCACTTTCATCGACGGGTCGTTGTCTGGATCGGGCACCGGCAGGTAGTCGCCGTCGTCCGCATAGAAATTGCTGTCGTTCAGCCAGCGCACCGGCAGCACCATCTTTTCCCATTTGTGCGAGCCGGCGATCAACCTGAGCGTCGCTTCCTTCACCGGATCGATCGGGATCCAGAAGCTCACCGTCTGGCTGCCTTCTACGAAATAATAGGGAATGTCCTGATGCCAGGGCGTCGGCTTCTGCGTGCCGGGCTCCTTGACCAGAACATGGTCGTGGAAGAACTGCGCGCTGCGCGACTGCATGACGGCGGCCGCCAGCTCGGCCGCCGGCGATTCCCTGACGATCCTGACGAATTCAGGGATGCGCTCCCAGTTGCAGTAGTCGTCGAAGAAGCTGCCCTTGCCATTGGCGATGTCGGAAGCGGCGGCGCTGCGGTTCTCTATGTTGCGCTCGATGCCATCCGCGATGACATCGACCCAAGCCTTGAAGGCGCCGCGGATGCAGACCGCGCCATCGCGCTGGTAGTCGGCAATTGTCGCGGCGTCGATTTTCGGGCTGGCCATCGTGCTCTCCTGCTGTTCGATGATCGACTATCGCAAGAGCGTCACATCACGTAAAATAATAACTTGTCATCTCGCTTATAGTTTTGACCTATGAAGTTTACGCTCGCCCAATTGCGCTATGTCGTTGCCGTGGCCCGCTATGGCAGCGTGACCATGGCGGCCCAGGCGCTGAATGTGTCGCAGCCTTCGATTTCGGTGGCGATCGACCATGTGGAGGACGCGTTCGGCCAAAAACTGTTCGTGCGCCAGCGGGGAAGCGGCGTCGCGCTGACTTCGTTCGGTCGCAAGGCCGTCGCCAAGGCCAGGCAAGTGCTGGCCGAGGCGGACGAGCTGGCCGCGCTCGGATCGCGCGAAGCCGAAGTCGGCGGCGAGCTGGTGCTCGGCTGTTTCGAGGATCTGGCAGCCTATTTCGCGCCGGCGCTGATGCGCGCCTTCGCCGAGCGCTGCCCGGCCGTCACAGTCGTCATACGAGACGAAACCTTCGAGACGCTGGGGCGGCGGCTTGCCGATTCGGCCGTCGATCTCGGTCTCACCTACGATCTCGGCCTGCCGGCGCATTTCGCCCGCATCCTCCTGCACGAACTGCGGCCGCATGCGCTGCTGCCGGCCGGCCATGCGCTGGCGGACCAGCGGACCGTCAGCCTGGCCGAGCTCGCGGCGCATCCGCTGATCATGACCGACCAGCCGCACAGCTGGCAGCACATGCTCGACCTCTTCCTCAGCCGTGGCCTGACGCCTGTTGCCCAATCGACGACGAGCTCGTTCGAGCTGCAGCGCAGCATGGTCGCCAATGGCTTCGGCGTCGCCGTCAGCTACACCAGGCCGCATGGCGATTTGAGCTATGACGGCCTGCCGCTGGTCTGCAAGCCGCTCGCCGATCCGCTGCCGATGCAGCGCATCATCCTCGCCCATGACACGCGCCAGCGCCTGTCGAAGGCGGCGCTGGCCTTCATCGAGGTGGCGAAAGCGTGGTTCGCCAGCCACGATGTTTTCACAGGCTGAGCGACAACGCGGCCGCTTGACGGCGCTCACCGCTGCTGCCACTCCAGCACGATGGAAACCATCCAGTCGAAAGCGGCCCAGGGCCGCGTCGCCGATGCGCCGAGCGGTCACTGGGTCTACCGCGCGCTGCCGCGCGGGCTCTGGCCCTATGCGCAGCTCGCGCGCTGGGATCGCCCGATCGGCTGGCAATTGCTGCTCTGGCCGTGCTGGTGGTCGGCCGCGCTCGCGGCAAGCGCCTATCCGCGCCCGACGGATCCCTTGCTGACCCTGCTGCCGTCAGCCTGGTACCTTTTGCTGTTCCTGGTTGGGGCGGTTGCCATGCGCGGCGCCGGCTGCACCTACAACGACCTGGCCGACGAGGACATCGACAACCAGGTGGAGCGCACGCGCTCGCGGCCGCTGCCGGCTGGCAAGGTGACTCGCCGGCAGGCCTGGGTGTTCCTGGTCATCCAGTCGCTGGTGGGGCTAGTCGTGCTGTTGCAGTTCAACAGCTTCGCCATTCCGCTCGGCATCGCCTCGCTCGTCATCGTCGCCGTCTACCCGTTCATGAAGCGCATCACCGACTGGCCGCAATTCGTGCTCGGCCTTGCCTTCTCCTGGGGCGCGCTGATGGGATGGGCGGTCGAGTTCGGCGATCTCGATGGCCCGGCCATCATGCTCTATATCGGCTCGATCCTGTGGGTGATCGGCTATGACACGATCTACGCGCATCAGGACAAGGAAGACGACGCCATCGTCGGCGTGCGCTCGACGGCGCGCTTGTTCGGCGACAACACCAAGACCTGGCTGGTCGGCCTCTATGGCGGCGCGCTTGTCTGCTTCGCCATCGCCTTCGCCTCGGCGCAGGCGCCGATGCCGGCGCTGGCCGGGCTGATCGCCGCCGGCGCGCATATGGCGCGGCAGATCGCGAGGCTGGACATCAACAATCCGGATCAGTGCCTCAAGTTGTTCAAGTCGACCAACCAGGTCGGCTGGCTGATATTCCTCGGCCTGATCGGTGGCTCGCTCTGGGTGGCGCTGAAGCCGCTGGTGTAGTTCTCCCTTCTCCCCGTTCAACGGGAGAAGGTGGCGGCAGCCGGATGAGGGGCAGCGCCAGCCTTGCAGGCAAGGAGAAGTGTACAGCGGTTATACGGCCTCTGATCGGCTTTTGATGTGGCCAAACCCTGAGGTCGGCGCCGCCCCTCATCGCCCTGCCGGGCACTTCTCCCCGTATAGTGACGGGGAGAAGAAGGCTGTCATCGGCGGTTTCGCCAATCGCCAGCGGGATGAGCAGACTACTCGTGCGAAATGATCTCCTCGCCGTCGACGACGAGTCTGAGGCCAAGATCGCCGGCCCGGCGGCGGGCAAGGAAGCGCGGACGGCGCATGGTCGAGACACGGCCCTTGCGGCGCTCCTGCGGCGGCAGCGCCTTGATGGCGGCGCCGAGCGATTCCTCCAGCGTGCGGGCAACGCCGTCGGCCTCGATCAGGAGCATCGGCAGGCGATAGGCGTCGGCCCAGGCGCGCCAGTCGGCGGCGACGTCGTCGAGGTCGTCCGCCACCAGCAGCGGCACCGACAGCATCGGATCATTGTGCAGGAGTTCGAGCGTCACCGTGACGTTGCCTTCGGGATCCTCCATGGCGCGGGCGGCGACGCCGCGAAACGCCTTGGCAGGCAGTGCGATGATCGCAGGCACGCCGCTCATCTCCAGCATGCGGCGAATGACTGCGCCACGCTGGTCGATGGTGAAGGTAACATCGCCATAGTCGTCGCGAGTCGCATAGCTCACCATCTGCGGCAGGCGGAATGGGTCGAGGCGCATGTTGCGCCCTGCCCAGACTGGCTTCAGTCCAGTGTTCATCGAGTGCCTTCCTGTCTCTCCTGAGGGCCGTTTACCGGTTCTCTCCGGGCCAGTTTTTTCCGGCCTCGCTTATGGCGAAACATTAGCGCTGGCTTCTTACCGCCGCGCTTAAGAAAGTCGGTTAAATTTTGCTGATCTGAGCCGATGGTTATCGGAATGCAACCATCCACAACATGTTGGAAGGATCAGATAACCTTACCGGGATTCATGATGCCGGCGGGGTCGATGGCCGCCTTCACCCGGCGCATCAGATCGATCGCCATCGGCGGCGCGGTGGCGATCAGTTCCTCCCGCTTCAGCTGGCCGATGCCGTGCTCGGCCGAGATCGAGCCGTGGAAGGAGCGCACGACATCGTGCACGGCCTTGTTCATGGGATGGTAGAGGTCGAGGAAGGCGGCGTCCTGCCAGTCCACCGGGCGGGAGATGTTGTAGTGGAGATTGCCGTCGCCCATATGGCCGAAGCAGACCACGCGCGCGCCCGGACACACGGTCTCCACCACGCCGGCCGCCTTGTCGATGAATTCGGGGATCGCGGCGATCGGCACCGAAATGTCGTGCTTGATCGAGGCGCCCTCGGGCTTCTGGCACTCGGGCAAAGTCTCGCGGAAGTTCCAGAAGGCATCGCCCTGGGCAAGGCTTGCGGCGACCACCGCGTCACCGACGATGCCCTGCTCGAGCCCGGCCGACAGTATCTCCTCGATCAGCGCCTTGCCGTCCTCCTCGGAACGGCCGGAAGAGACCTGCATCAGCACATACCAGGGCCAGTCGTCGGCCAGCGGTCGCGAGATGCCCTGTCCGTGCTTCAGCGTGAAGTCGTAGGGCCTTTTGCCGATCAGTTCGAAAGCGGTGAGCGAGGCGCCGGCCCGGTCCATCGCCAGTGTGAACAGCGAAAGCGCGTCTTTCGGGGACGACGGAAGGCCGGCAAAAGCGACCTCCCTGCCCTTCGGCTTCGGGAACAATTTCAGCACGGCGGCGGTGATGACGCCGAGCGTGCCTTCGGCACCGACGAACAGGTTCTTCAGATCGTAGCCGGTGTTGTCCTTCTTCAGCTTGCGCAGATCGTCGAACACCTCGCCGGTCGGCAACACGACTTCGACGCCGAGGCAAAGCTCGCGCGCATTGCCATAGGCGAGCACGCCGGTGCCGCCGGCATTGGAGGAGAGGTTGCCGCCGATCTGGCAGGAGCCCTGCGCGGCAAGCGACAGCGGAAACAGCCGGCCGGCGGCGTCGGCCGCTTCCTGCAAGGTCTGCAGGATGACGCCGGCCTCGACGGTGATGGTGTCGGAGAGCACGTCGATCTCGCGGATGCGGTTCAGCCGCGACAGTGAAAGCACGATGTCGTGGCCGGACTTGTCCGGCACCTGGGCGCCGACCAGTCCGGTGTTGCCGCTCTGCGGCACGACAGGCGTTTTGGTCTCGGTCGCCAGCCGCATGATGCGGCTCACCTCCTCGACGCTGCCCGGCCTCAGCACCAGCGACGTCCTGCCGTGCCACAGGCCGCGCCTTTCGGTGATGTAGGGCGCGATCTCCGCCTCGCCGCGCAGCGCGTATTGCTCGCCGACGATGGCCGCGAAACGGTCGATGATCGCGGCGTCGAGTTCGAAGGGCTGGTCGTCGGTCTGATCGTTCATGGGGCCAGAACCTATGGCGCTCAGCCGGTCTTGTCACGCGGCGCTGCGGCGCGCGACAGCCGGTCGTTGATCGCCTCGCCCAGTCCGTCGAAGGGGATCGGCTCGACGGCGATGGTCGTAGCGCCGCTGCGGTCGAGGTCCTGCATGTATGCGAAGAGGTTCGCCGCCGCCTCGCGCAGGTCGCCGGTCTCGGAGAGGTTGCGCAGCGCGGCGGCATCCTGCCAGCCTTCGGCGCGACTGCCGCCGAAGGCGAGCAGCGCCTCGCCGCTGGCGATCTGTCGGGCATTGAGGCGCATCGCGGCACCTGGCGCGTAATGCGAGGCGAGCATGCCGGGCGCCTCGATGCCGGCGGCCGCGCCGCGCAGCAGCGGCTTGCCGGCGACGGCCTCGATCTCGGCCGCGGCGATACCGCCGGGCCGCAGCAGCCGCACGCTCCCCCCCTCGACCTTGACGATGGTCGATTCCAGGCCGACCGGCGTCGCGCCGCCATCGACCACCAGCCTGATCCTATCGCCGAGATCGGCCGCCACGGCCTCGGCGGTGGTGGCGCTGATCCTGCCGGACGAATTGGCGCTTGGCGCGGCCAGCGGATGACCGAGCCTGGCGATCAACTCGCCGCCGAAGCCCTTCGGCATGCGCAGCGCAATGGTGTCGAGCCCGGCCGTGACCAGCGGGTGAATGTCGTTGCCGGGGCGCTGCGGCAGCACCAGTGTCAACGGCCCCGGCCAGAAGGCCCCGGCCAGCTTCCTCGACAGCGGATCGAAATGCGCAATGCGCTCGGCCATGGCGAGATCAGCGACATGGGCGATGAGCGGGTTGAAGCGCGGCCGGCCCTTGGCCTCGAAGATCCGGGCAACACCGATGCCATTGGTGGCGTCGCCGGCCAGCCCATAGACGGTCTCGGTCGGAATGGCGACGACGTCGCCGCCTTCGAGCAGCGCCAGCGCCCGCTCCATCGCCTTGCCGGCGGCAAGTATCTCAGCCACTTGTCGTCACCTCTATAAGATGCGGGGCTGCGTAATACGGCGACGCCTGGGGGGCAAGTGCGGGCGTTGGCGAATTATCAATCCCTAAAATGCTATGTTTCCGCGCAAGCAGGCATCAATCCCGCGGGAATATGGTGCCCGTCTGTTGGGCCAGGGGAATTATCATGGTGTCGATGCGTATCCTTGCAGCGCTTGGCGTCGGCCTGTCGGCGATCACCGGCAGCGCGCAGGCCTCGTCCATTGTCGTGCTCGGCGCGTCGACCGCGACGCCGTCCATCATCAGGCTCGGCGCGGCGGACCCGATGAAGATCGGCTCGACGCCGTCGGTGGTGGCGCTTGGCGAGCCGGCACCCGACGTCACCGACGAGAAAGTGGCGGCGATCCCCGAGAAGCCCACGCATCATGGCTCCATGCAGAGCCCGATGATCATCCGCGGCGGCGTCGTCGGCGGCGCCTTTGCAACGCCCGCCGCCGCGCCGGCCAAGGCCACCGCCGCCACTGCGCCGGCGACCGAGACGAAGCCCGCCGAAGACGGCAAGCCGGCCGGCGAGGCGACCGCGTCAAACGGCGAGCCGAAATCGCAGCCGGAGGCGCAGCAGCCGCAACCGGCAGCGGCGCAGCCGGCACCGATATCCCCTATCGGAAAAGCCATGTAAGCTTTCGGCGGAGTCGGATCCGTCATCCGGCACACATGTGCGGATGGCATTATTCGTCCCTGATTCCATCGCCGCTGCCCGAACCGCTCGGGCGGCTTCGCTAGACGAGGATTTGGGTTTCAAAGGGGGTTCATCATGAACGAGACGAGACGATTTGCCGTCGCCGCATTGCTGCTGGCGACAGTGCTGGGCACGAGCACGGCGCGGGCCGACTACATGCTCGGCTCCTATGTCGCGCGCATTTCCGAGCGGGATCACCAAGCCAGCGACGGCTATCCGCTGGACAGCGCCGCGCAGATGGTGAGGCAGGACCGCGCCAACTGGCACAAGTTCCATCGGCGCGACCGCGACGACGAGGGCGACGCCTGGTTCCGCAGCAACGAGGACCGCGCCGATCTTGAGCGGATGCTGAAGCGTGGCGGCGCTATGAGCGGCGCGACGCGGCGCGCCATCATCAATGGCGAGCCGCTGATCCAGGTCGATGTCTATTCGAACAGCGTTTACGTCAGCATCCTCGAGGACTGACGGCAAAAAGGGCGGCGCGCGGGCGCCGCCCTTTTCTTAACCTGTTGGGCCAGCCGGTCGCGGATGCTCAGGCGGCTTCTTCCTTGTCCTCGTCGGACTCGTCTTCGTCGTCCTCGCCTTCGGCCTTCACGCCGTCTTCTTCTTCGCCGTCCTCGTCCTCATCGTCACCCGAGAGGGTGGCTTCCTCGTCGGTATCTTCGGCGTCTTCGTCGTCGCCATCCTCGTCGTCAGACAGATCGGCGGCTTCGATCGCGGCGGCGGCGGCATGGTCGAGGATGGTGTCGGAGGCGGAGTCGCTCGCCTCGGCGGCCGTGGTTTCTTCAGTCACTTCGATGTCGTGATCGGAATGCATGGCAAGCCTCCATCGTTGGGGGGAACGTCTTTTGTTTGATGCATGTCGTTGTCCCAGAACCGCTGCACACTTCTGGGCGACACGCATTGGTTCTCCCATGCGGAGGTCATCGTCATATGACTGTAAGCCGGCGCCAGCGTACTAATTTTGACGCCTGAAGGCAGGGGCGCGCTGCCCGCGCCCTGATAGGCGCAGGCAACTTCAGGACCGCCTTTTCTCAGCCGTCAGCCGGCGATCTTGGAGAAATCCGCGACCTGGTCGGTGGCGGCGCGGATGCGGGCAAGCAGCGCCAGCCGATTGGCGCGCACGGCCTGGTCCTCATCATTGACGAGAACCCGTTCAAAAAATGAATCAACCGGTTCACGCAAAACGCTAAGCGCCAGCATGGCGGCGGAAAAATCTTCGTTTTGAATCGCTTGGCCGGCTTCCTTCTCGGCCTGATTCACCGCGGCAAACAGCGATTTCTCGGCATCCTCGCGAAACAGCGCCGGCTCAACAGTCTCGGCGACCAGCGTTTTCTTCTTCTCCTCGGCGGCAAGGATGTTGGCCGCGCGCTTGGTGCCGGCGAGCAAATTCCTGCCGTCGTCGCCGTCGAGTAAGGAGCCGAGCGCCTCGACGCGACGCACGATCTGCAAGAGGTCGTCCGACTGCGGCGTGATGACGGCATCGATCAGATCATGCCTGGCGCCCTGATCGCGGAGATAGACTTTCAGCCGGTCGTGGAAGAAGGCGAGGAGGTCGGACTGCTGGTTCGCACCGCCTGCAAAGTTTGCAAAGGCCTTGGCGAAGATCGATGTCAGTGCCAACCGAACGCGGTTCTCGATCAGGATCCTGACCACGCCGAGCGCAGCACGCCGCAGCGCAAATGGATCCTTGCTGCCGGTTGGTTTCTCATCGATGGCCCAGAAGCCGGTCAGCGTGTCGAGCTTGTCGGCGAGCGCCACCGCCACCGAGACCGGATCGGTCGGCACGCGGTCGGACGGGCCCTGCGGCTTGTAGTGTTCCTCGGCAGCCGCTGCGACGGACGGATGCTCGCCCTCCAGCAGCGCATATTTGCGGCCCATGGCGCCCTGCAATTCAGGGAACTCGCCGACCACTTCGGTCTGCAAATCGGCCTTGGCGAGCAGGGCTGCGCGGCGCGCCAGCGCCGGATCGGCGCCGACGACCGGCGCCAGTTCCTCGGCCAGCCGCTTGATCCGCTCGACACGAGCTCCCTGCGTGCCGAGCTTGGCGTGGAAGGTCACGTTGAGATGGTCGAGACGTGCCATGCGCTGGTCGAGCGGCTTCTTCAGATCGAGCCCGAACTTTTCCGCCGACGCCTTGAGCTCGCCGAAATCTGGCAGATCGCCCTGGTCGGTCTTCCAGAAATAGAGCGCGTCGGAGAGGCGGGCGCGCACCACCTTGCCGTTACCATGCGCGATCTCCTTGCCGCCATCCTTGGCCTCGATGTTGGCGACGAGGATGAAGCGGTTGGAGAGGTCCTCGCCCGCCCCTTGCGGCCGGGTCACGAAACACTTCTGGTTGGCGCGGATGGTCAGCCGGATGACCTCGGGCGGAATGGCGAGGAAATCCTGCTCGAATTCGCCCATCAGCACGACAGGCCATTCGACGAGGCCGGAAACTTCCTCCAGCAGCCCTTCGTCCTCGACCAGGTCGAGACCGTTGGCGAAGGCGAGGTTGCGGGCGTCGGCCAGGATGATCTCCTTGCGCCGCTCGGCATCGAGCACGACCTTGGCGGCCTCCAGCTTCGACACGTAGTCGTCGAAGCGACGCACGGTGAATTCGCCCGGGGCGTGGAAGCGATGGCCATAGGTGACGTTGCCGGAGCGGATGCCGTCGATATCGAAATCGACCACCACGGGCTCCTCGGTCTCGGGGCCGAAGGTGCAGACGATCGATTGCAGCGGCCGCACCCAGCGAAGCGAGCCCGGCCTGGCCGAGGCCGGCCCCCAGCGCATCGATTTCGGCCAGGGGAAGCTGCGGATGATGCCCGGCACCAGTTCGGCGATGATGTCCTCCGCCGCCCTGCCCGGCTTGGAGATATGGGCGACATAGAAGTCGCCCTTCTTCGGGTCGGAATGGACATGCGCCTCGGCGATCGAGGCGAGGCCCGCCTTGCGCAGGAAGCCTTGCACCGCCTGTTCCGGCGCCGAGGTGGCGGGGCCCTTGATTTCCTCGCGAATGTCCTTGGAGCGCGCCGTCAGGCCGCGAATGTCGAGCGCCAGGCGCCGCGGCGTCCAGTACTCGCGCGCCGCCTCATAGGTCAGACCGGCCTCGACCAGGCCGTCGGTCAGCATCTTCCTGAGATCGCCCGCGGCCTTGCGCTGCATGCGCGCGGGGATTTCCTCGGAGCGAAGTTCGAGAAGCAGGTCGGGCATAGGGATCAACTCATGCGGGCGAACGGTCCGGGCGGGCATAGCAACTCGGCTCGCCGCTGTCACCCCTGCCCGCCGACCGCCAGGGCGGCCGATTTCAGGAAATTATCAGGTCTTTGTCGGGACCAGGCGGGCGCGCCCGTCCTAAGAACAGAAATCCAATGAACCGAACGCGGCGCTGAAGCGACCAACGCTCAGGCAGAGACCTATTGGCTGAACGACCATGAAAACGGTATCGAGAACCCTGCAGATCCTGGCACTGAGCGCCTGCTTCGCCGCCCAGATGCATGGCACGTTCACAATGCCGGGCGTGCGGCAGGCGCTGCGGACGATCGATGGCGCAAGCAGCCAGAGTTCGTTGCCGATCGCTTCGCTCACAATCGGTGAAAGCACCTTGAACTAAGGTGTCTTGAGATTCAGGTCAGGCAGGCATCACCTGAATATCGACACCTTAGGCCGCCAGCCCACCCGCCTCGGTCTGCAGGAAGGCCTCGCCGCAGGCCTTGGCAAGGTTGCGCACCTTGAGGATGTAGCTCTGCCGCTCGGTGACCGAAATCACGCCGCGCGCGTCGAGCAGGTTGAAGACGTGACTGGCCTTGATGCACTGGTCATAGGCAGGCAGGACCATGCGGTGCCGCGCCGGCGCGTCATTCGATCCGGGCGCGCCGGCCGCGAGCAGCGCCTTGCACTCGGCCTCGGCGTCCTCGAAATGCTTTAGAAGCATCGCGGTGTTGGCGAATTCGAAATTATGGCGCGAATATTCCTGCTCGGCCTGCAGGAAGACGTCGCCATAGGTGACCTTGTCGGCGCCGTCGCGGCCGTTTAAGTTCAAGTCGTAGACATTGTCGACGCCCTGCACATACATGGCGAGCCGTTCCAGTCCGTAGGTGAGCTCGCCCGCCACCGGCGCGCATTCGATGCCGCAGACCTGCTGGAAATAGGTGAACTGCGACACTTCCATTCCATCGCACCAGCACTCCCAGCCGAGCCCCCAGGCGCCCAGCGTCGGGCTCTCCCAGTCGTCCTCGACGAAGCGGATGTCGTGCAGCAGCGGATCGACGCCGATGGCTTCCAGCGAGCCGAGATAGAGCTCCTGCAGGTTGGGCGGGTTCGGCTTCAGGATCACCTGGTACTGGTAATAGTGCTGCAGCCGGTTGGGGTTCTCGCCATAGCGCCCGTCCTTCGGCCGGCGCGACGGCTGCACATAGGCGGCGTTCCAGCGCTTCGGACCCAGCGCGCGCAAGGTGGTCGCCGGATGGAAGGTGCCGGCGCCGACCTCCATGTCGTAGGGCTGCAGGATGACGCAGCCATAGTTCGCCCAGTAATTGTGCAAGGTCAGGATCAGCCCCTGGAAGGAGCGGCTGGGATGCATGTGGGCGGGAATGTCGACGGTCACGGCGGCCTCGATGGAGCGGCTGGATGGGGACCACGCTCTAGAGGCACGGCCGGCAAGCGTCAAGGCAAGCGAACTTTGGGTGGTTCGTCTATCGCAGGCTGTTCCCCCGCGCCTCATGCGAGACGCTTTGATCATATCTCGTCCGTCCGCGCCGCCCCTCATTGCCCTACCGGGCATTTCTCCCCGTATAGTGACGGGGAGAAAGACGCCACCGCGGCCGGGTTTCGCCAACCGCCAACGTTGCAGAATGAGTGCCGACGTCGCGGCCACCCCCTTCTCCCCGTCACTATACGGGGAGAAGGCGCCGGCAGGCGGATGAGGGGCGGCGCCGACGTTTCCAATGTCGCCCAAGCGCCCGGCGATTGGGATAGCTTGCGTGAGACGAGAAGCTAAGCTCAAAAGAAGCGGGGCTCCGAAGAGCCCCGCTCAAAGCATGCTTCGGTGCCGCTCAGCCCTTCGGCGCGGGCGTGGTCGGCTTGACCTTCGGGGTTTCCTGCGCCGTGTTGGATTCGATCGGCGGAAGACCCTTGATCAGCTTCTGCTGCAAGGTCGCAAGCACGTCGGGATCCGGCTTCAGGTCGCGGGCCTGGTTCCACTGATAGGTGGCTTCCAGCTTGCGGCCGACGCGCCAGTAGGCGTCGCCGAGATGGTCGTTCAGCACCGGGTCTTCCGGCTTCAGCGACACCGCGCGCTCCATTTCGCGGACCGCATCCTCGAAACGGCCCATGCGGAAATAGGCCCAGCCCAGCGAATCGACGATGTAGCCGTCGCTTGGCCTGAGGTCGACGGCCTTCTGGATCATCGCCAGGCCTTCCTTGAGGTTCAAGTTCATGTCGACCCAGGAATAGCCGAGATAGTTCAGAACCTGCGGCTGGTCGGGGAACAGCTCCAGCGCCTTGCGGAAGTTCGGTTCGGCCTTCGGCCATTCCTTCAGCCGCTCATAGGCGATGCCCCGCTGGTAGAAGATGTTCCAGTTGGCATTGGTCGGCGTCTTCAGCACCTCGACGGCCTTGTCGTAGAGATTGGCGGCCGAGCGGAAGTCCTCCTTGGAGGAGTAGACGCCACCCAGCGCCAGATAGGCGCGCATATCGTCCGGATGCTTGTCGACGAAGGCCTTGAGATGGGCGATCGCCTCGTCGTGGCGGTCGAGATCGGCGAGGTTGAGGCCGAGCTGCAGGTCGGAAAGCTCCTTCAGCGGCGAGGAATCGGGAATGCGCCGATAGAGCGCGATTGCCCCCTCGCCGTCCTTCAGCTGCTCGGCGACGGCGGCGAGCTGCACCAGGGCGGCATCGCTGTCGGGCTTCAGCGCCAGCGCATATTGCAGATAGAGGCGCACGAACGGCTCGCCGCCGCCGCGATTGAGCGCGGTGGCGAGATCGAGCAGGATCTCGGAGGCGCCGTCGGACGGGCCGGTGATGAAGGGCTCGATCTTGTCGCCCTTGTTGATCTTGTCGCGCAGTGTGGTGATTTCCAGCTTGCCGGGCGCGAACGCCTCGGCCTGGTCGAGCACCGAAAGCGCCTTGGCCTTGTCGCCCTTGCGGGCGAGGAAGGAGGCGTAGGCCTGCGCGTTGCGCATCCATGTCTCCGGCGCGGCACCGCCGGCGGCGGTGTCCTGCAGCGTCGCCGCGTAGAGCTGATCGGCCTTTTCGGACATGCCGGCGGCATCGGCGATCAGCGCGCGGTGGAAGGACTTGAACAGGCCGAACCAGTCGGGGCCCTGCAATTTGTCGATGGCGGCCATGGCATCGGCGGGCTCGCCGGCGCCTTCCTTGGCCCAGCCGCTCATGACGCCGGACAGCAGCCGGTCGAGATCGGATTCGAGCGACAGTTTCAGCCAGTACTCGGCCTTGGAGAAATCCTTCTTGTGGAAGGAATCGACGGCCAGCGCCAGGCGTGAGAAGCGCTCGACATCGGGTACTTCCCTGAGCTTGTCGGCATAAACGAGCGACTCCTCGAAGCGGCCCTGCGCGATCAGCGACAGCATCAGACTCTGCTGCAGCGCCGTGTCGCCGGGCGCAAAGGCGAGCGCCTGCTTGTAGTAGGCGATGGCGCTGTCGAGATCGTTATCGCCTTCGGCAATGCGCGCGGCAAGATAGGCGCCGGAGAAGGAGGTGATCTTGACCGGCTCGCTGGTTTGCTTGGCGTAGGCCGGCAGAGCCGAGATCGCCATGCCCGTCACAATTGCCAGCCCCGCGAGCCAGCGCGCACGTCCTTGCCGCATCGTATCCCTTTCAGCCAGACGCAATCCCCAAGTCGATGGGACCGCCACAGACTCGGTCTTTTCCCGACAAAGCATGGCCTTTTTGGGGTCAGGCTTCAATCCGGGCCGAATTCACAATCGGGTCACCCGATTAACGAACAATGGCCGCAGACGATAATAGCAGATCGCGCGGCCAACTACACCCTGACATCATGATCTATGCCCTGACGCCACGATACTCGCGGGGACCTCGCTGCACAGCCCGGCCCATTCGCGGGCTCTGGCAGTTTCTCGGGGGATGCCCGAGGGCTCCGGCGCTCTGCGGCCGGCCGCTTGTCAGTTCACCCTGGCGATGCAGAAATCGATGACGTCGATCAGCGCCGATTTCTGCGGCGTCGCCTCCAGCGGCGCCAGCGCATCCCTGGCGATCTCGCCGAAATGACGGGCGCGGCCGATCGTGTCGGCAATCGCCCCGTGGCGGGTCATCAGGCCGATCGCCTTTTCGAGCCCGGCGTCGTCGGTGACGTTGTCCTCGATGGCGCGCTTCCAGAAGGTGCGCTCGGCCTTGGTGCCGCGCCTGTAGGCGAGGATCACCGGCAGCGTCACCTTGCCCTCGCGGAAATCGTCGCCGACATTCTTGCCGAGGTCCTTGCTGGAGCCGCCATAGTCGAGCGCGTCGTCGATGAGCTGGAAGGCAAGGCCGAGATTCATGCCGTAGGAGCGCAGCGCGGCGCGGTCGTTGCGGGTTGCCTGGGCGATGACCGGGCCGACCTCGGCGGCGGCCGAAAACAGCGCGGCGGTCTTGGCCTTGATGACGGCGAAATGCTCGTCCTCGGTGGTCTCCAGGTTCTTGGCGGCGGCGAGCTGCATCACCTCGCCCTCGGCGATGATGGAAGCAGCGCTGGACAGGATGTCGAGGGCTTCCAGCGAGCCGACATCGACCATCATGCGGAAGGCCTGGCCGAGCAGGAAGTCGCCGACCAGCACGCTGGCCTGGTTGCCCCAGATCATGCGCGCCGTCTTCTTGCCGCGGCGCATGCCGCTCTCGTCGACGACATCGTCGTGCAGCAGCGTTGCCGTGTGCATGAACTCGACCGAGGTGGCGAGCTTGACGTGACCGTCGCCGGAATAGCCGAACATCTGGGCGGCGGCGAGCGTCAGCATCGGCCGCAATCGCTTGCCGCCGGACGAGATCAGATGGTTGGCAACCTCGGGGATCATCTCGACGTCTGAGCCGGCCTTGGACAGGATCAGCTTGTTGACGCGCCCCATGTCGGCGGCCGTCAGATCGATCAGATCCTTGATGGAGGCGGGTTCCCGCTTCCCGTTTTCGATGTTGAGAACGACACCCACCACAGACACTCCCGTCTATTCCAAGCGCACGACGGCACCTAGTTCCCGAAGCAGACTCTAGGGCGGCATCCACCGGCACGGCAAGAGGCGAATTGGCGCGGTTGCGGCCGGCGGCGGGAACGCCCACGTTTACAGGAACGGCGCAACCTGCGATTTTCATTTCATGATAGAGCTCATCCGTACCAACGACGCCGTGATCATCTCCTTCGTCGAATCGCTGATGCGCGACGCCGGCATCGCCTGTTTCGTCGCCGATGAGAACATGAGCGTGCTCGACGGCTCGATCGGCATCCTGCCGCGGCGCGTCATGGTCGACGCCGACAAGGCGGACGCGGCGCGGCGCATATTGACCGATGCCGGCATCGCCAACGAGATCCGCCGGAAATGACGTCCGCGTCGCCCGCAGCCCTTGTCCCGGACACACCGGCCCATACGGTCGATGCCTTCCATCGCGGGCGTTTCTGGCTGGTGCAGCCTCGGGCCGCCGGCCACCGCGCCGGCATGGACGCAATGATGCTGGCCGCCGCCGTGCCCTCGCCCTTTGGCGGACGGCTGGCCGATTTCGGCGCCGGCGCGGGCGCCGCGGGGCTCGCGGTGCTGTCGCGCTGTCCGGCGGCGCGGGTCGTGCTGGTCGAACGCTCGCCGGAAATGGCCGGATTCGCGCATGCCACGCTCGCCCATCCCGGCAACGCGCATCTCGGCGACCGCGCGTCGGTGCTGACGGCCGATGTCATGCTGACGGGCAAGGCGCGCGGCGAGGCCGGCCTTGCCGACAACAGTTTCGACTTCGTCATCATGAACCCGCCCTTCAACGCCGCTGAGGACCGCGCCACGCCGGATCAGTTGCGCAAGCAGGCGCATGTTATGGAGGACGGGCTGTTCGAAAGCTGGATCAGAAGCGCTGCCGCGGTGGCGAAGCCACGCGGCGGGCTCGCCGTCATCGCCAGGCCCGAGCAGCTCGGTGCCCTGCTCGATGCGATCGACGGCCGCTTCGGCGATACCGAGATGCTCGCCGTCCACCCCCGTCCCGAGGCGGCGGCAATCCGGATCGTCGTCAGGGCGACGCTCGGCGCGCGCGGAAAACTATCGATCCGCCCGCCGCTGATGCTGCACGCCGAGACAGGCAACGGGCCAGCCGAGCGGACCGAGATGATCAACAACGGACTGGCGTCGCTTTTCGGCGATTGATCATCGGCCGGCCATGCGGCATTGCCGTTGGCCGGCGAATTCCTACATGCCCACAGCAAGATGAGGCCTCATCTTGCTGCTTTTTCAGTGACCGGAGACCCCGACCTCGTGAAACGCCTCTTGAACCGCCTGCTGCCGAAGTCCTGGCGCTCCACCGTCGTCGTGGTTCCGGTCATCCGGCTGCACGGCACGATCATGGCCGGCGGCGGCCAGTTCCGGCCGAGCCTGTCGCTGGCGTCCACCGCCGGCCTCATCGAGAAGGCGTTCTCCTTCGATGCGCCCGTCGTCGCCATCTCCATCAATTCGCCGGGCGGCTCGCCGGTGCAGTCGCGGCTGATCTTCAAGCGTATCCGCGACCTCGCGCTGGAGAAGAACAAGAAGGTGCTGGTGTTCGTCGAGGACGTGGCGGCCTCCGGCGGCTACATGATCGCGGTCGCCGGCGACGAGATCTTCGCCGATCCGTCCTCGATCGTCGGCTCTATCGGCGTCGTCTCCGCCTCGTTCGGTTTTCCCGAGCTGATGAAAAAGATCGGCATCGAGCGGCGTGTCCACACCGCCGGCCAGAACAAGGCGGTGCTCGACCCGTTCAAGCCGGAGAAGAAGGAAGATGTCGAGCGGCTGAAGGCGCTGCAGCTTGAAGTGCACGAGACCTTCATCGACCTCGTCAAGGAGCGGCGCGGCACCAGGCTGAAGGACGATCCTGACCTGTTCACCGGCCTGTTCTGGACCGCCAAGAAGGGTCTCGAGCTCGGCCTCGTCGACGCGCTGGGCGACATGCGGGGCGTTCTGAAGACCCGCTTCGGGGCGAAGACCCAGCTGAAGCTGATCACCGCGCCGCGCGGCCTGTTCGGCCGCTTCGGCCTGTTCGGCTCGCGCTTTTCGGCGCCCGACATCGCGGCCGCCGCAGCCAGCGGCGTCGTCGATGCGGCGGAAGAGCGCGCGCTGTGGGCGCGCTTCGGGCTTTGAAAAAACGGTGAAAGCGTCTAGCATATCCGCTTGACCGACCCGACCGGCCGCATTCGCCGCCTATTCGAGGGAGGAGTTTTGGGATGCCGCAGATCATTTTCTTCGTCGTTATCGGCGCCGCCGCCTATTTCGGCTATCGCGCCTTCATCCGCGAAGCCGAGCGCGTGACGGCCAAGATCCGGCGTACCGAGAAACAGGCGGCAAACGGCACCATGGGGACGCTGGTCAAGGACCCGAAGACCGGCGAATACCGGCTGGCCAAGGACTGAACGCCATCTCGTCAGCAACCGAAGCGTTGGATGCCGGGACGCAAGCCGGCACGTGGCTTGCCCCTGCCAAGATCAACCTTGCGCTGCATGTCACCGACAGGCGCGCCGACGGCTATCATCTGCTCGAAAGCCTCGCCGTCTTCACCCGCTTCGGCGACCGGGTCGAGATCGAGCCGGCCGAGACCGACCGGTTATCCATCTCAGGCAAATACGCCCCTGCGGTTCCAGCGGACGACAGCAATCTGGTGGTGAAGGCGCGCGAGGCATTGCGCCGCGAAGCGGGATTGCTTGCCACGCCGCCTGTTGCCATCAATCTGGAAAAGAACCTGCCGGTCGCCTCCGGCGTCGGCGGCGGCTCCAGCGATGCCGCCGCCGTGCTGCGCGGGCTGGTCCAGACATGGCGGCTCGACATCGACGATGCCGAGCTGGCGCGGATCGGCCTGTCGCTTGGAGCAGATGTGCCGATGTGCCTGGCGGCAAGGCCGCTGATCGCGCGCGGCGTCGGCGACGAGATTTCCACGGTCGAAGGCTTTCCCGCGCTCGCCCTGGTGCTGGTCAATCCGGGCATCGCGGTTTCCACGCCGGAGGTTTTCAGGGCGCTGGCCAGCCGCGATAACGAGGCGCTGCCGCCGCTGCCCGGCAAGTTCGACTTTCATACCATCCGCAACTGGCTGGAGGCGACGCGCAACGACCTCGAGCCCGCCGCCCGCGCCATCGAGCCGGCGATCGGCGAAGCGCTCAAGGCGCTGAGGAAGGCCGACGCCGGCTTTGCCCGCATGTCGGGTTCCGGCGCCACCTGCTTCGGCCTGTTCGAGACCGGCAATGTCGCCAAGCGCGCGGCGCTCGATATAAGGCGCCGCCATCCCGACTGGTTCGTCGCCGCGACGCGAAGCATGGAGGCCGACGCCCATGGCCAAGATTGACGAGAGCCGCCCCTTCATCCCCGTGCGCATCGCGGTGCTGACGGTTTCGGACACGCGCAGCCTCGCCGACGACAAATCCGGGCAGACGCTGGCCGACCGCATCGCGGAGGCCGGCCACATCCTCGCCGTGCGCGACATCGTCACCGACGACCGGGAGAATATCCGCGACAAGGTGCTCGGCTGGTCGAAGGACGAAGGCGTCGATGTCGTCATCACCACGGGCGGCACCGGCTTCACCGGCCGCGACGTGACGCCGGAAGCGCTGGAACCGATCTTCGAAAAGCGCATGGACGGCTTTTCCGAAGTGTTCCACCGCATCTCCTACGACAAGATCGGCACCTCAACGATCCAGAGCCGGGCGACCGGCGGCGTCGTCAACGCCACCTTCGTCTTCGTGCTGCCCGGCTCGCCCGGCGCCTGCAAGGACGCCTGGGACGGCATCATCAAGGCGCAGCTCGACTACCGTCACATGCCCTGCAACTTCGTCGAGATCATGCCGCGCCTGGACGAACACCTGAAACGCGGCAAGGCCGGGTGATCGCCTGACGGCGTCGCCGCTTCAGCGGATGACCGGCTCGCCGTGGAAGCGCCGGCGCGAGGGGCGCGAGACGCCGAAGCCGACTTCCATCATCAGCCGCGGCGTGCGCGAAGGCACCGTGCCCATGTCGAAGCCGAACGGATCCTCGACGAAGCCGAGCCCTGCTTCACCCGTGAGCGTGACCGGGCTGTCGTCGCCATAGACCTTCAGCACCTCATCCGCCGGATGGCCGACAAGCAGCGTCAGCTGGTGCTTTAGGCTGCGGCGTTTGTGGCTGCCGCGCACATAGACATGCGGGCCGGTGCCGGCATCGCAGGGCTTCAGGTAGAAGAAGAATTTCAGCATCCGCCAGTCGTCGAGATCGAAATGGTACTTGCCGAGCGAGGCAAGGTTCTTGTCGGCGCTCCTTCTCCCCCAAAAGCGAGGGAAGACTCACTTCGGCGGCGCGACCCAGATTTCCGCATCGAGCCTTTTCGTTGCCAGGCCGCGCGCGATGGCTTCGGCGCTGCGGGCGCTTTTCGCGAGCGCAGTGGCCTGACGCTTGCTGATGACCAGCCCCTCGGCCAGCGCCCGGTTGCCGGAAAAGACCCTGGCCAGGAACGGCGCACGGCTTCCGCGCGCGCGCGAAAAACGCGCCGGCATGGTGGCCCTCGCCGTATGGGCCACGACCTCGTCGATCCAGCCGTCCGACAGCCGCGCGCCGGGCTCCAGCAACAGCAGCCAGTCGCCCTTTGCCTGCCGGATACCGGCGGCGATGCCGCCTGCGACATAGTGGCAGCCGGCATGGTCGGCAACGCGGTGCGTCTGGTCGGTCGAGCCGGTGTCACAGACGACGACGTCGCGCACCACGCCTTCGACCGCGCCGCCGATCAGCGAGGCGAGCGTGCGGGCAAGGCCCTCTTCGTCATTCAGGGTTTCGATGAGAACGCTGAGCATTGCCAGCCGAATAGCGGAAAGCCGCGCCATGCGCCAGTTTTTGCATCGCGGCACAAAAAGTTCTTGCTTTGTTCTCCTCAAGAAAATAGGAATAGTTTCATGAACAGAGCGATTCGACAGCCTGCTGACAGTCCTTGGGAGAGGGCGAAAATGGAACAGATCGTGCGTGCCGACATTGCAGCCTTCGGAGCCGGGAGAGCCGAGATGGCGAATGCGATGATCGAGCAGAGCGGCATGCGCGTGCGGCCCGACCGCAATCGCGGCCGCTCCGCCGGCATCAATCCGTCCGGCCGCTTCGAGCCGGTCAGCCGGCATGTGTTCGACGATGGCTGGAATTCTCTGGAGGAACTGCCGCCATTCAAGACCGAGGTGCAGGTGGAGAGGCCGCGCACCATCATCACGCGCAACGAGTCGCCCGACATCTCGTTCGATCGCTCGATCAACCCCTATCGCGGCTGCGAGCATGGCTGCGTCTACTGCTTCGCCAGGCCGACGCATTCCTTCATGGGCCTGTCGCCGGGACTCGATTTCGAATCGAAGCTGTTCGCCAAGCCTGATGCGGCGCGCATGCTCGACAAGGAACTGTCGAAGCCCGGCTACCAGCCGCGCACCATCGCCATCGGCACCAACACCGATCCCTACCAGCCGATCGAGAAGCAGTACCGGATCATGCGCGAGATCCTCGAAGTGCTGGAGGCGCGCGGCCATCCGGTCGGCATCGTCACCAAGTCGGCGCTGGTGACGCGCGACATCGACATCCTGTCGCGCATGGCCGAACGCGGACTTGCCAAGGTGGCGTTGTCGGTGACGACGCTTGACCGCATGCTGGCGAGAACCATGGAGCCGCGCGCGTCGACGCCGACCAAGCGGCTGGAGGCGATCCGGCAGCTCTCCGACGCCGGCATTCCCGCCTCCGTCATGGTCGCGCCGATCATCCCCGGCCTGACCGATCCGGAGATGGAGCGCATCCTCGATTCGGCACGCGCCGCCGGCGCGCGCGAGGCAGGCTATGTCGTGCTGCGGCTACCGCTGGAGGTGGCGCCGATCTTCAAGGACTGGCTGCTGCGCCATTATCCGGACCGCTACCGGCACGTGATGTCGCTGATCCGTTCGATGCGCGACGGCAAGGACTACGATTCGGAATGGGGCAAGCGCATGAAGGGCGCCGGACCCTATGCCTGGCAGATCGGCCGCCGTTTCGAGATCACCGCCAAGCGGCTCGGGCTCAACGCCGAGCGGCGGCAGCTCAGGACCGACCAGTTCGTCGCCGCAGCCAACGCCACCGAGCAGTTGATGCTGCTTTGAAGGTCTCGCGCCGGCACTCGCCGGCTGGCGCGAGAAGAATCCCGTCCGGCCTGTCCCCCGGCCTTGAGACGGTGCCCTCCCGGTCCGCGCCCCACCCGACCCGGAGGGACTTGCGGAGAATCGGAGCCGATGCGAACCTCGCCGCACCATGGCTCGCGCGCGTTCCGATTCTCCGCTTCTCTTCGAAATCGTCGAGAAACCCGATTTCTCCATCGAGACGAAGGCGATGGCCGACGGATTGTGGCCGGTGGCGGGAATGGACGAGGCCGGGCGCGGACCGCTCGCCGGTCCGGTCGTCGCGGCGGCGGTGGTGCTCAACCCCGCCAACATTCCCGAGGGGCTCGACGATTCCAAGCGCCTCACCCATCTGCAGCGTGAAGCGCTGTTCGCCAGGATTCTGGGCTCGGCGCTCGGCGTGTCGATGGCCTCGATCAGCGCCGAAGGCATCGATGGCAGCAACATATTGAAAGCCAGCCTCGAAGCGATGCGCCGTGCCGTCGCCGGCCTGTCGCTGCGGCCGAAGCTGGCGCTGGCCGACGGCCGCGACGTGCCGCCCGGTCTTGCTTGCGAAGGACGCGCGCTGATCAAGGGCGACCAGCGCTCGCAGTCGATCGCCGCCGCCTCGATCGTCGCCAAGGTGATGCGCGACCGCATGATGTGCGGCTGCGGCGGTCACCACGAGCGCTACGGCTTCGAGGTGCATATGGGCTATGCAACGGCCCGCCACCGCACCGCGATCGAAGCGCACGGCCCTGTGGCAAGGTTGCACCGGGCGTCGTTTGCGCCGTTCAGGCTGGGCGGCGTCGAGGTGGTGGAAGAAGAGAGCTTGGTGGGATTGGAATAATCTCCCCCCTTGAGGGGGAGATGGCCGGCAGGCAGAGGGGGTCGCTTCGCGTGAAGCTCCAACGCCATCTGTCGTCCGCAAGAAAGTCGCGCCCAGTCGAACCGACCCCCTCTGTCGCCTTTGGCGACATCTCCCCCTCAAGGGGGGAGAATATCTCGCTCAAACAAAAGAGCCGCCGGGTTGCCCAGGCGGCTTTTTGATTTCTAACGGCGAAGCGCTCAGTTCAGCTTGGCCTTCACTTCCTGCAGCGCCGACTTGAAGAAGTCCGCGCCGGCCTTGGCGTCGACCTTGGCGGCAAGCAGCGCGCGGGCGGCCTCGACGGCGACGTCGACGGCGCTGGCACGCACTTCCGCAACTGCCTCGCGCTCGGCCTGGCCGATCTTCTGCTCGGCGAGCGCGGTGCGGCGCGTCACATAGTCCTCGGTCTTCTTGTGCGCCTCGGCGGCGAGCAGTTCGGCCTCGCGCTTGGCGGCGGCGACGATGTCGGCGGCCTCCTGCTCGGCTTCCTTGCGCTTCTTCTGGTACTGGCCGAGCAGCTGCTGGGCCTCTTCGCGCAGCCGGCGGGCTTCTTCAAGCTCGTTGCTGATCTTGGCGGCGCGGGCGTCCAGGCCCTTGGCGATCAGGCCGGGCACCTTGATGTAGACGGCAACGCCGAGGAAGATGATCAGGGCGACCGTGGCCCAGAGCGTTGCGAGAGATGTGGCGTCCATGATGCGCTCCTCACCGGGCCACGGATTTGACCGCGGCCGCGATCTCGGCCTTGCTGGCCTTGCCGCCGACAAGCGCCTCGACGATGGCCGAAGCGGTGTCCTCGGCGATGGTGCCGACTTCCTTCATGGCGTTAGCCTTGATCGACGCGATGCTGGCCTCGGCCGCGCCGAGCTTCTTGTCGAGCTCCGCCTCGACCTTCTTGCGGACGGCCTCGGCCTCGGCCTTGGCGGCATCGCCGGCCTGCTGGCCGATCGCATTGGCTCTCGACTTGGCTTCGGCCAGTTCCTGCTCGTAAGCAGCAACGGCGGCGTCAGCCTCGCCCTTCAGCCGGGCGGCATGGTCGAGGTCCTGCGTGATGCGGTCGTTGCGGACGTCGATGATGCCACCAAGGCGCGGCATCACCACCCGCTTCAGGAACAGGTAGAACAGCCCGAAGGTGATCGCCAGCCACAGCAACTGCGACGGGAACGTCGCCGGATCGAATGGCGGGAAGGTGCCGTGCGCCTCGCCGGGCACCTCGGTGCCGGCATGCGTTTCGGCTCCCGCACCGGCGGCGCCTTCGGCGGCCGGCGCTGACTCTTCTGCAAAGGCAGATGTCACGAACATGGACTATCCCCTGATATCAGGCCAGCCGCTGATCGCGGCCTGCCTGTCCAATCTTCCCAGTGCTCAGCCGAACAGGGCCAGAAGCGCGATGAGAAGGGAGAAGATGCCCAGAGCTTCGGTCACGGCGAAGCCGAAGATCAGGCGGCCGAACTGGCCATCAGCAGCCGACGGGTTGCGCAGCGCGCCCGCCAGGTAGCTGCCGAAGATGTTGCCGAGGCCGATGCCCGCGCCACCCATGCCCAGGCAAGCGATGCCGGCGCCGATGTACTTTGCTGCTTCTGCGTCCATTTCAAACTCCTTTGGATCTGTAATTCCGTTGCAATTCCATCCGGCGACGAATGCCGGAAACTCGTAATCAGTGCCCGGGATGCAGGGCGTCGTTCAGATACATGCAGGTGAGCACGGCAAACACGTAGGCCTGCAGGAAGGCGACCAGCAGTTCCAGCGCCGTCAGCGCGACGGCCATGGCAAGCGGCAGCACCGAGCCGGCGATGCCGACGGCGCCCAGCGCGCTCAGGCTGACGACGAAGCCGGAGAACACTTTCAGCGTGATGTGGCCGGCCAGCATGTTGGCGAACAGACGAACCGAGAGGCTGACCGGGCGCGACACGAAGGAGATCACCTCGATCAGCACCACCAGCGGCAGCAGGAAGACCGGCACGCCATGCGGCACGAACAGCTTGAGGAAGCCGAGGCCATGCTTGCCGAAGCCGTAGACGACGACGGTTCCGATGACCAGCGCGGCGAGGCCGAAGGTGACGATGATGTGGCTGGTGACGGTGAAGAAATAGGGGAACAGGCCGAGCAGGTTGGCGACCAGCACGAACATGAACAGCGAAAAGACGAAGGGGAAGAACTTCAGCCCCTGCGTTCCCGCCGAGTCCCGCAGCATGTTGGAGACGAACTCGTAGGCCATTTCCGAGACCGACTGCAGGCGGCCGGGAACGAGGCTGCGGCTGGCAGTGGTGAGGTAGAGGAAGGCCGATGCGACGGCGACGGTCGCGACCATGAACAAGGCGGAATTGGTGAAGGACAGGTCGTAGCCGCCGATGTTGATCGGAATCAGCTTGACGATATGGAACTGGTGGATCGGATCGACCTTGTCAGCAGCCACTTTACATCCCCGTCAAAGCCGCGAGCGGCCTCAGTGTCTTACCCAGCGCCAGGACGGCGCCACTTCATTCCTCCGGATCGCGCGGCGTGCCGCCCTGTCCGAATTGCGCCACCAGCCCCGCCGAACGCAGGACATTGAGGACGCCGGCGCCAAATCCCAGCAGCAGGCCGACGATCAGACCCCATGGCGATATTCCCGCCAGCCGGTCGATGATCCAGCCGATCGCGACACCGACCACTATGCCTGCGATGAACTCGCTGGACAGCTTGAGTGCCTGACCGTATCCGGTCACTGCTTTCGCGTCGTCTTTCCCCTCGAGCCGGTCCGGCCGTCTTGTCGCAAGCGATGCTTCAAGATCACGCCGGCGGCGCTCAAGATCGTCGTCGCGGATGTCGGCTTCGCGCTGCCTGCCGCGGCCGGTTTCTCCGGTTCCGTCTGGCCCGTTCGTGTCGGCCATCGCAACCCCCCTGCCCGGTCAGACCGCTAGCGTCCGTCCGCTTCTAAAGTCGCCGGCAACATAGTTAGAGGGTCCGCGCCCGTCAAGCCACGGGCCGAACTTCAAACCCATGTATTTTTTATTTTGAAATCAACAGCTTAAAGAGGTGCGACATCGTGCCCGTCGCGGTTCGGGGCAAGCGCCCGGCGAATCCTTGCAACCAAGGCTCCCCGGCTGCCGGCGTCCGGAGCCATCCGGACCACCCGGAAGGTCCCGGCGAAACAGCCTCAGCTCCAGCCGCCACCATAGGTGCGGTAGAAGATATGCAGGCCGATCTTGGTCATTCGCTTCATCGTGCGCGCCCAGCCCGGATGCACGTAATTGGCATAGTAGTGGGTCGACGAGCCGACTTCCGGAATGAAGATCTTGCCGGCTGTCACCGCCATGGCGACGTCCTGCGCGGTCTTGTAGGCGGCGGGATCGGTGACGCGCTTCTTGCGGCCGTCGCAGGCGAAGGAGAACTGGCAGCGGTTCAGCCAGTTGTCGTTCTGGTAGACGACGCCGCAGATCGACTTCGGATAGGCCGGGTTGCGCACGCGGTTGAGGATCACCTGGGCGACGGCGGCCTGGCCGCGCACGGATTCGCTGCGCGCCTCGAAATAGATGCCGTTGGCAAGGCAGGCCTGCTCCGGCTTGGAGAAGACGCTGGCCGGTAGCGGGTTCTGGATCCACCAGTGATCGCCCTTGGCCATCGGCGGGATGAAGCGGCCGCTGTTCGGCTCCTCGTCCTGCAGCAGCGCCTCGAAGGGCGAGGCCTTGGCATAGTCGGGCTCGGCCTGGGCATAGGCGGTGGCCAGCACGTCCGGCTTGTCGTTGTTGACGAGCGCCGCCAGCATGGCCGGCACGCCGGGATCCGGCTTCTTGTCCTCGCGGATGTGGAAGGCCTGGGCGATCTGGATCTCCTTGCCTTTGATGCCGGGCTTGGCGAAGGCGAGCTTCAGGCCGCTGTCCATGCTCGGGCGAAGCAGCGAGGATGTGCGTTCGAAGATTGAGCCGGCGTTGAAGGCCTTTGGTGGCGCCACCGGCGAGACCTGGACGATGCGGCCCTTCTTGTCGGCGCGCACGATGCGGTCCTCGTCCGGCGTCGTTCCCGCCACATTGCCCTTGCCGCGAAAGGCGACCGTGCCGACGCCCGGCAGTTGCACGCCGGAGCCGGAGATCGAGCCGGTGGAGGTGGAATCGACGAACGGCATCTCGGCGTTGTGGACCGAGCCCGCGACGGACTTTTCGACATAGGCGTTCCAGCGGGCGTTCGACGTCTCAAGGCCGGAAACGAGGCTGGTCATGTCCTGATAGGCGACGACCGACGGAAAGCCGACCCAGATGCCAAGGCCAATAACGAATGGAGACAGGAAGGAACGTTTTCTCTCACCGGCGGCGGCGACCAGCCGCTTCAAGACACGTCGATGCACGGAACTCTCCAGAAACGCAACTGACCCTCTGGAGAGCCAAAATGATGCATTAACCTTGATGGGGCGTTAACGCCATCGATCGTGTTTTTTTGATGTTGGCCTGAATCGGGACGGCGCCGGAATCAAGCTGGCCGCAGGAAGATCGGCCAGGCGATCAGCGCGCAGCCGGCCGCCGCCAGCCAGACGCCGGGCCATGCCCAGAGGTGCAGGAGCCCGGGAATGGCGATCGGCACCAGGCAGAAGCCGACGAAGACGAAGCTGTTGGCGAGGCTGAGCGCGGTTCCGACATGGCCGGGGCCGGCAAGCGTGGCAAGCTCGGTGTAGGCGACGCCGTGCCAGGTGGAGACCGCGATGCCTGCGACGACCAGCACGACTGGAAGCGCCGCCATCAGGGCCGGCCGGCCTGCGGCCGTGAGGACCAGCAGCCAGAGCACGGCGAAGGCCAGCGCGCTCAGCGCGCTGCACAGCCTGAGGAACGGGCGGCGGTTGCCGTGACGGTCGGTGTAGCGACCGCTCCAGACGCGCATGACCATGGCGCCGGTCTGCACGGCGGCGAGGCTCGCGCTGGTCGCCAATGTCCCCAGCCCTACGAAATCGTGCAGGAACACCGAGGCGAAGGTGAGCACCGCCACCTGCGGGAAGCAAAGCAGGCCGATGGCGCTCGAGATGCGCCAGACCTCGAGATTGTGCAGCGGCGCCGGACCGGCCGTCGCGGCGACATGACCGCCCCCTTCCGCCGGCGGTTCGTGCAGCCAGCGCCAGGCAAAGACGGCCGAGAGAGCGGAAACGGCTGCCAGCAGGCCGAAGACGGCGGCAAAGCCGAAGCCCAGGGCAAGCGAGGGCAGGACGAGCGCGCCGATGCCGCCGCCGAGCGGCACCGCCGTCTGCCTGATGCTCATGGCGAAACCGCGCTCGCCCTCGCGGAACCATCCCATGATGGCGCGGCCGCTGGAGCCGTTGACGCTGCCGCCGAGCAGGCCGGCGACGAGCAGACTTGCCGATAGCAGAGTGACGCCGGGGATGGCACCCTTTGTCGGTACGACGAGCATCGCCATGACGAACAGCCATGCCGCCGTCGCGCCGAGCCCGGTCAACAGAACGCGGCGATCGCCCCAGCGATCGGTGACCACGCCCCAGGGCAGTTCGCTGAGCGCCACGCCGAGGCCAAGAAGCCCGAGCGCGAGGCCGAGCGAGGCATCGTCGAGCTGATATCCCTGGCGCATCACCACCGCGGTGGCCGGCACGCCTGAGAAGGTCGCCGAGAACCCGGCATTGGCGGCGACGCCGATGCCCAGCACCTTCCAGCGATGGTTGGGTCCGAAGGTTTGGCTGGCGGTGCCGGAAACGGCTTTGGCAGGCGGCGGACAATCGGTGCGTGTGACGATGACGGACATGGTTCCATTCCCGTGGCGGCCGGCTGACCGGCTTGACGAGCGTGATGTAGCGCCGTAGCTTCGTCCATAAAATCAGGAAGTTTTTGACAAACGATCCTGAAATTCGGGACAATACTCATGCGACGCGTCACATTCGACCTCGACGTTCTCAGGACCTTCGTCACCGGCATGGAGCTGGGCAGCTTCGCCAAGGCGGCCGAGAGGCTCGGCCGCTCGACCTCGGCCGTCAGCGCACAGCTGAAAAAGCTGGAAGAACAGGCGGCGACGCCGATCTTCCGCAAGTCCGGGCGCGGGCTGGCGCTGACCGAGGCCGGCGAGACCATGCTCGGCTATGCACGCCGGCTGCTCGAACTCAACGACGAGGCGGCCGCCGCCATTCATGACGTCGAGCTGGAAGGCTGGGTGCGGCTCGGACTGCAGGAGGATTTCGGCGAGGCGGTGCTGCCGGAGGTGCTCGGCCGCTTCGCCCGCGCCCATCCCAAGGTCAGGATCGAGGCGCGGATCGCGCGCAGCCACGAACTCGCCGACCGGATCACCCAGGGCAGCCTCGACATCGCGCTTGCCTGGCACAATGGCGCGAGCCTGCCCTACAGCCGGCAGGTCGCCGATGTGCAGATGCGCTGGATCGGGCCGGCAAAGCCGATCGAGCTTGGCGCGCCCGGCGGCGAGCCCCTGCCGCTGGTGGCGCTGGAGGCGCCCTGCCTGCTGCGCACGGTGGCGACCGAAACGCTCGACCGCGCCGGCCTGTCCTGGCGGATGGCCTTCTCCAGCCCCAGCCTCGGCGGCATCTGGGCGGCGGTCGGCGCCGGTCTCGGGCTGACGATCCGCACCGATATCGGCCTGCCCGCCAATGTCAGGGCGATGGCGTCCGGGACGCTCGGGCTCCCTGCCCTGCCGAAGATGGCGCTGGTGCTGCACCAAAAGGACGCTGAGCTCGACCCGGTCGCGGCGCGGCTGGCGGAGATATTGCTGCAGGCGGCAGTGGAGGCGCTGCCCGAAAGCGCCGAGACGAAAGAGAACCTGCCGAAAGTCGCTTAGCTTCCTGGCCGAAGCCTATCGACTTCGTCATCCTAAGGCGCAGCCACGCGAAGCGTAGACCCTGGGATCCAGGCCGTTCCATCGACCGATTGTGTGCAACGGCGTAGAATTCTGCACCGTGAGCAGCGCCTGGAAGTTACGGCATGGAGCCTCGGGTCTGCGCGCGTCACTTCGCTCCTTGCTCCGCCCGTGGATGACGACCGGAGGGACGCGCTGGGACGCGCCGCCGACTCCAAAACCTCAGCGCTTCTTCGCCCTGCCCGCAAACGGGTTGTCCGAGGTGCGCAGCGCCATGCGGATCGGCACGCCGGGCATGTCGAAGGCCTCGCGCAGGCTGTTCGAGAGATAGCGGACGTAGGATTGCGGCATCGCGTCCGGCCGCGAGCAGGAGACGACGAAGCCCGGCGGGCGCGTCTTGGCCTGGGTGACATATTTGATCTTCAGCCGGCGGCCGGCGACGGCGGGCGGCGGGTGATGCGCGAGGATGCCTTCCAGCCAGCGGTTGAGCTTGCCGGTCGAGACGCGGCTGTTCCAGACCTTGTGCGTCTTGATGACGCTATCCATCAATTTGTCGAGGCCGCGCCCGGTCTCGGCCGACACCGTCACCGCCTGGATGCCGCGCACCTGCGGCAAGAGCCGCTCGGTCTTCTCGCGAAGTTCCGCCAGCAGTTCCTGCGGATTGTCGATCAGGTCCCACTTGTTGAAGGCAATGACCGGCGCGCGACCCTCGCGGATGATCAGGTCGGCGATCTGCAGGTCCTGCTTCTCGAACGGGATGGTGGCATCGAGCACGATGATGACGATCTCGGCAAAGCGGATGGCGCGCAGGCCGTCCTGCACCGAGAGCTTCTCGAGCTTCTCCTGGACCTTGGCCTTGCGCCGCATGCCGGCGGTGTCGAACAGCTTCATGCGGCGACCGCGCCAGTCCCAGTCGACCGAGATCGAATCGCGGGTGATGCCGGCTTCCGGTCCGGTCAGCAGCCGCTCCTCGCCGATCAGCGCGTTGATCAGCGTCGACTTGCCGGCGTTCGGACGGCCGACGACGGCGATGCGCATCGGCTTGGTGTCGTCATAGGCGGGCTCGGCATCGGGATCAGTGATGTCCTCGCCGATCAGCACCTCGCTGGCGGCGATCTCCGCATCGTCCTCCTCGTCCTCGCCGAAGGCACGTTCCTCGCCGAGCGCCGCGATCACCGCGTCGCGCAGGTCGGGCATGCCCTGGCCGTGTTCGGCCGAGACCGGGATCGGCTCGCCGAGGCCGAGCTCCCAGGCCTCCAGCATGCCGCCTTGCGCGCCGCGCGCCTCGGCCTTGTTGGCGACCAGCACCACCGGCTTGCCGGACTTGCGCACGACCTCGGCAAAGGTGCGGTCGTCGGGCAGCAGGCCGGACTTGGCGTCGATGGTGAAGAAGATCAGGTCGGCCTCGCGGATAGCGATCTCGGTCTGCTGGCGCATGCGACCGGGCAGCGTCGAGGCAGCCGCGTCCTCGAAGCCGGCGGTGTCGATGACGTCGAAGAAAAGATCGTAGAGCTTGGCGGCGTGGACGCGGCGGTCGCGGGTGACGCCCGGCGTGTCGTCGACGAGAGCCAGCTTCTTTCCGACCAGCCGATTGAAAAGAGTCGATTTGCCGACGTTAGGCCGGCCGATGATGGCGACTTTGAAGCCCATCCGGGGTCACGACGCGTTGCCCGACCCGCGGATCAGTTCGGACATCAAGGTCGCCCGCTGGCGCGCATTGCGCGGGGCGCCGTCATCCGAAGCGATCTGGTCGAACAGTTTGAGCGCGTCCGCCGTCTTGCCTTCCTTCCAGGCGGCAAGGCCGAGTGCCTCGCGCGCGGTGTGGCGCAGCGTGTTGGTGTCGGCGGTGAGCGCCTCGACACGGCTGGACACGTCTGCGAAGGAGCCGCTGTCGACGAGCAGCAGCGCTGCCCTCAGCCGCGCCATGTCGCGGATGCCCTGCGGGATGGCGTTGTCGGCCGCGACGTCGTCGAAATCCTTGACGGCGGCGGCGACGTCGCCCTTGTCGGCCTTGACCGTCGCGGCACGCATGCGGGCGAGCAGCGGATAGGCGCCGTAGCCGTCCTTCTGGAGCTGATCGAGGGCGGTGAGCGCCTCGTCGCTCTTGCCGTCATTGGCAAGCTTCAGCGCCTGCGAGAAAGCGTCGCCCGAGCGGTTGGCGCGGCTCTCGTCCCAATAGCGGTAGCCGACGACGGCGGCGGTGCCGAGCACGATCAGGATGGCAAGGCCAAGCAGCGCCGGACCAAAACGGTCCCACAGCGCCTGCGCCTGTTCGCGACGAATCTCTTCGTTGACTTCGCGGATAAAACTGTCGTCGGACATCAATCAAAACCATTGCTGCCCCGCACGGGGCGCTTCTTGAGCCCGCGTTTTAGCGAAATTTTGTCGGCATGGAAGGGGGCCGCCCGGAAAATCGGCGGATAGAGGATCGGACCCCGCAAGGAGCGCCCCGCCCGCCGACCGCACCCACGCCACATTTCGCCGCTAGCCGGTCGCCGACCGTCCCAATGCCCAGACCCTTGCCGATGCCCCGTCCATTCCCCGTTGCTGCGTCCAGTCTTGTCGCCCTCGCCCTCGCCGGCCCGGCGCTCGCCGACCCGCCGGCGCCGCCGGCCAAGCCGAAGCAGATCGTCATCATCTCCTTCGACAGCGCCCGCGAAATCTCGCAATGGCGGCGCAGCCGCGCCTTGGCCGAACGCACCGGCGCGCATTTCACCTATTTTGTCTCCTGCGTCTTCCTGCTGTCGCCGGAAACGCGCAAGGACTACACGGGGCCGGGAAAGAGCGCCGGCAAATCGAACATCGGCTTTGCCGCCTCGAAACAGGAGGTGGCGGAGCGGCTGGCGCAGATCAACCTGGCCGCCTCGGAAGGCCATGACATCGCCAGCCATGGCTGCGGCCATTTCGACGGCAAGGACTGGAGCAAGGCCGACTGGCTCGCCGAATTCGCCTCGTTCCAGCGCATCCTCGAGAATGCCTATTCGATCAACGGCATCGCGCCCGAACCGGCCGGCTGGCATGATTTAGCACGACATGCCGTGACAGGTTTTCGCGCACCGTACCTGTCGGCGAACAAGGCGCTTTACGAGGCGCTGCCGCAGGCGGGCTTTGAGTATGACGCCAGCGGCGTCTCGAAAGGCCCTGCCCTGCCGCCGGAGAGAGGCGGCATCACGCGCTTTTCGCTGCCGCAGATTCCGGAAGGGCCGAAGTCGAGGTCGGTAATAGCGATGGACTACAATCTCTATATCCGCCATTCCGGTGGCTTCGAGAAGCCGGGCATGGCGGCGGACTTCACGGAGCGGAGCTACCGCGCCTTCCGCGCCGCCTTCGACAAGCAGTACCAGGGCAAGCGCATCCCGCTGGAGCTCGGCTTCCATTTCACTCAGATGAACGGCGGCGCCTACTGGGACGCGCTGGAGCGCTTTGCCGGCGAAGTCTGCGTCATGCGGCAGGTCGAATGCATCAGTTTTCGCGATTATGTCGGGCGCCAGCGCGCCGGCGAGCGGCAGGCAACGGTCGGCGGCTGAGCCGCCCACGCCTTGCCAGACTCTCAGGCCGGATCCTCGGCGCTTTGCCTTGCCAGATAGCGCTGGTCGATATCCGGCAGCGGCTCACCCTGCAGCGTCGCTTCGAAGGCGCGCAGGCGCTTATGCACCGACTGCAGTTCGACGATGGTCGACCATGAGGTGAGCAGGAACTGCAGCGATCCCGTGACCTTGCCGAAGGCGTTCGAGATCTGGTTCAGCGCCCCGAAGGTGATCTTGTGCGCCACCAACGAGGGGCCGAGGATCAGCAGCGAGAAGATGTTGTCGGCCTGCAGGTAGGTGTAACGGACGACATTGAAATAGATGTAGTGGAAATAGAGCCTGAAGTAATTTTGACGGACATTGGCGAAGAGCTCGGCGGTGGTCGCCGGCTGTGCCCTGTCGGCATGATCCTCACCGTAGACCAGTTCCTTGCGATAGGCGGCCTCGACGCGCTGGTTGCGGAACTGCAATCCCGGCAGCTTCAGGCCCGCGACCATCACCGAAATCGTGCCGAACAGACACCAGGCAAGTGCTGCGACAACCAGCGGCTGAGGGACTGCTCCGACAATCGGCAACTCGGTGATATGGGCCTGCAGCTGGATCATGACCGGCAGGAAGGCGATCAGCGTCATGATCGACTGGACGAAGCTGGAACCCAGATCCTCCATGATCTGCGAGAAGCGCATCGTGTCTTCCTGGATACGCTGCGAGGCACCTTCGATATGCCGCAGCCGGCCCCAGTTCGCCACGAAGTAGTCGTTCATCGCCGTGCGCCAGCGGAAGATCCAGTGACTGACGATGAAGGCGTTGACGACCTGCACATTCATGCCGACCAGCGCCAGCCACGAGAAGTCGGCCAATCCTAGGTAGAACTCGCTGTCGGTCGACTTTCCCGTGCCCGACATCAGGCCCTGCACATAGTCGAAGAACGGACCGTACCAGGCGTTGACGGCGACGCTGACCTGCACGTTGAAATAGATGAAGAACAGGATGACGGCCGTCATCAGGATCGACCAGTTCTGCCAGGGATGCGGCGAATACCAGGCCCAGAATGCGTAGAAGGCGGCCACGCAGAAAACGAAATAGAGATAGAACCACAGGAACGGCTTCGACCACAGCACGGCGATGCCGATGATCGGCGGCGCGCCGGCGGCTGCAGGCGGCAGGCCGATCAAGGCGCCCAGTTGCTCACCACCGAAGAACCAGAACAGGATCGCGGCAAGGCTCCAGACGGCGGCCGAGGTGAAGAAGAGCTTCGGCTGCGGGAAGAAGGATACGAACACTGTGGCGGGTTCCTCGGTCGAATCGCTGATCGGCGGTATTGCTGCTCGGCGGGCATAAGGTCACACATTAGGTGGAAAGAAAATGCCCGTGCCCGATGCCCGGCACCGAGCAAGACCACAAATCATGGCGATTTTGGCGCAGCCGACCAGCCGATGATGCCGGAGACGAGCAGGACGATGGCGGCCATGATCGAGGCCGAGACATAGTTGCCGGAGGCTTGCGCGAGCAGTCCGGCGGCGATCGGGCCGATGATCTGGCCAAGGCCGAAGGCGGCGGTCATCAGCGCAAAGATGCGGCGCGGCGCTTGCGGTGCAAGCTGCCTTGCCGCCTGCAGGCCGAGCGCGGTGATGGCGATGAATGTGCCGCCCAGCAGAACGCCGGCCAGCAGCGGCCCGGCATAGCCGCCGACAACGACGCTCGCGGCGACACCGACCACCTCGATCAGGCAAGCGAGCACGTAGGCTGGGTAAAGACCGAACCTTTCGGCGACCTTCTGCCACAGCCAGACGGACGGAACGCCGGCAAGGCCGGTGACCATCCAGACCATGGCCTCGAAGACGCGCCCGCCGCCGCCCTGGCGCACGATGGCGACGAGGAAGGTCGCCGTCACCACATAGCCGAAGCCGAACAGGCCGTAGGCGACGATCATCTTGAGCAGCGAGCGGTGCTTCGGCAGTGCGGGCTCGCGGCCTTCGGCGCCGTTGATGGTCGATGTGGTGCCGGCAAGCAGGGCGACCGCGACGAGACCCAAAGCGGAGATCGCCGCCGCCCACAGCCAGCCCGCCGGCCAGCCGGCATGGCCGGTGACGAGAATTGACATCAATGCCGAGGAAGCCGCGATGCCGAGCCCGACGCCGCCGAAATGCAGCGCCTGCAGATCACTACGGCCGGCCACCGCAAGATGGCTGAAGACGATCGAGGCCATGAAGACCATGACGAAGGCGCTGGCGAGACCGGCAAGAAAGCGGATGGCGAGAAAGACCGCGATCGTGTCGCCGAGGCCCATCAGGGCGGCGAGCAAGGCGCTGGCGGCAAGGCCCGCGAACATCAGCATGCGCTCGCGCCCATGCCCCCAGCGAAGGCGCCGACGAGATAGCCGAGATAGTTGGCGGAGGCGATCCAGCCGGCATCGGCCGGCGACAGATGCAGTTCCTCCATCATGCCGGGCAGGATCGGCGTGTAGACGAAACGGCCGATGCCCATGGCGACAGCCATGGCGAGCATGCCGGCCAAGGCAAGCCGCAAGGGCGATGGCGAGGCGGTTTTCATTGCGGCGCACAATAAGTGTGCCGAGCAGAAAGACAATGCGCTTGTGTTGGGCCAGTTCGGAATGCCGATGGGCGCGTGCCCGCCAGCCGGAAACAGTTCGATTGTCTTACCGACAGGCTGGGCGCGCCGTCTCATGATCTGTGCGCCGGGCCGTCAGCCGGAAGGGGACATCGCCCAGTTCGCGCTCCGACATGGTGTCGAATACAGGATGCGACAACGGGTCGACGATCCAGCGGGTAATCTCGCCATCATGGCGGTTTCGCCGTGCGTCATCGGCGGAAAAGACCTTGAGCAATGATAAAATCTTCATCGAATTGCCTCCAATGGTCGGGCTTCAGCCCCAAAAATCAGCCTTTTCGTGCCGGGTTTCAATTGAGATTTCCCGATTGCCGTTTTAGAAAATCTACATGACTGTGCTGAACCGCGTCCATCTGAACGGCCTGCGCGCCGTCGAAACCGTCGCCCGGCTGGGCTCGCTCGCGGCGGCGGCCGGCGAGCTCAACGTCTCGGCCAGCGCCGTCAGCCAGCAGATCAAGCGCACGGAAAAGCAGCTCGGCCAGGCGCTGTTCGAACGCACGCCGGGCGGCCTTGTTCCGACGGAGTTCGGCGCGGTGTTCACGGCAAGGCTTGGCGCGGGCTTCCGCGAACTGGCGCAGGCGGTGGCGCTGGCCGACGAGGCCAGCCAATGCACGCTGGTGGTTTCGGTGGCCCCGGCCTTCGCGTCGAAATGGCTGCTGCCGAGGCTGTCGCGGCATTTCGCCCGGTATCCGAACGTGCTGTTGCGCATCGACGCCTCGGGCCGGGTCGCCGATCTCGACCATTCCGACATCGATATCGGCATCCGGATGGGCGACGGCAAATGGCCAGGCGTGCAAGCGGAACTGCTTCTGGCGCAGGAAGTGTTCCCGGTCTGCGCGCCGTCGATCGCAGCCAGACTGCGCTCGATCGAGGACCTGGCGCAGACCTGCGCCATCACCGACGAGCGGTCGATGATCAGCTGGGACAGCTGGTTCGCGGCGGCCGGCGTCGAGCCGGTCACCTTTCTCAAGGGGGCACGCTTCACCGATCCAATGCTGTGCCTGGAATCGGCGATCGCCGGCCATGGCGTCATGCTTGCCTGGCAGTTGCTGACCGCCGACGCGCTGGCAGACGGCCGGCTGGCCGCGCCGTTCGGCGTACGCGCCGAGAGCGGGCTTGGCTACTGGATGGTGACCTCGGCGACAAAAAGCGAGAGTCGCAAGGTGCGCGACTTCAAAGCCTGGATCCGCGAGGAAATCGCGGCGACCATGGCGCAGTTCCGGTCGCTGGACAGCGCCGCCTGAGCCAGTCGATCCTTGTGGAAAGGCTAGCCCTGCCGGTCTATGTATGGGCCAGACCCCAACATCACGGCAGGCAGGATCATGACCACACATTCGCGCGGCGTTGCAGCAACCATCGACCCGGTGAAGCTCGACAGGCTGGCCGAAGTCGCCATCAAGGTCGGGCTGCAGTTGCAGCCGGGACAAGACCTTGTGGTGACGTCGTCGATCGCGGCCCTGCCCTTGACGCGGCGCATCGTCGAGCACGCCTACAAGGCCGGCGCGGGGCTGGTGACGCCGATCTTCAATGATGACGAGATCACCCTGGCGCGCTTCCGCTACGGCGCGGACGCCGGCTTCGACCGTGCCGCCGGCTGGCTCTATGAAGGCATGGCGAAGGCCTTCTCCAACAATGCGGCGCGGCTTGCCGTGCGCGGCGAGGACCCCTCGCTCCTGTCGGCGCAGGATCCGGCCAAGGTGGCGCGCGCCAACAAAGCGAACTCGATGGCCTACCAGCCGGCACTGGAGAAGATCACCGGCTTCGACATCAACTGGAACATTGTCGCCTATCCCGACCTTGCCTGGGCCAAGCAGGTGTTCCCCGGCGATGCCGACGACGTCGCGGTGGCCAAGCTCGCCGATGCGATCTTCTCGGCCTCGCGCGTCGACGTCGAGGATCCGATCGGCAATTGGAAGGCGCACAACGCCGCGTTGGCCGAGCGCACGAAATGGTTGAACGAGCACAATTTCCATGCGCTGCATTTCACCGGGCCGGGCACCGACCTGACCGTCGGGCTGGCCGAAGGCCATGAATGGATGGGCGGCGCCTCGACGGCCAAAAACGGCGTCACCTGCAACCCGAACATCCCGACCGAGGAGGTGTTCACCACACCGCATGCAAGGCGGGTCTCCGGCCACGTCTCCTCGACCAAGCCGCTCTCCTACCAGGGCACGCTGATCGACGAGATCTCGGTACGCTTCGAGGAAGGCCGGATCGTCGAGGCCAAGGCCTCCAAGGGCGAGGACGTGCTGAAGAAGGTGCTCGACACCGACGAAGGCGCGCGCCGCCTCGGCGAGGTGGCGCTGGTGCCGCATTCCTCGCCGATCTCGAAGAGCGGATTGCTGTTCTTCAACACGCTGTTCGACGAGAACGCCGCCTGCCACATCGCGCTCGGCCAGTGCTATTCGAAGTGCTTCGTGGACGGCGCCTCGCTCAGCCAGGACGAGATCGCTGCGCGCGGCGGCAACAAGAGTTTTATTCACATCGACTGGATGATCGGCTCGGACAAGATCGACATCGACGGCCTCGGCAAGGACGGCAGCCGCGTGCCGGTGATGCGCAAGGGCGAGTGGGCCTGAGGTTTCCGAACTCGGAGGTGCGATGGCCTTCGATATTGCCGTAAAGCGCGTCTATGAGGCGCCGGCGAAAGCGGACGGCCAGCGGGTGCTGGTCGACCGCATCTGGCCGCGCGGCATTGCCAAGAAGGATGCCGCGCTGACGCTATGGCTGAAGGAGATCGCGCCGAGCGACGAACTGCGCAAATGGTTCGGGCACGAGCCGGAGCGCTGGGCGGAGTTTCGGAAGCGGTATTCGGCGGAACTGGATGGGAATGGCGAGGCGGTGGCCCAGCTGCGCGCATTGCTCGGCAAAGGCAAGGTGACGCTGCTCTATGGTGCGCATGATGAGGTGCACAACAACGCGGTGGCGCTGGCGAGGTATTTGCGCGCCCAAGCATAAATGCTGAGACGTCGAGTTCCTTCGCCCCCTCTCTGTCCTGCCGGACATCTCCCCCTCAAGGGGGGAGATCAGCTGTCGCGCCGGCTTTCGCCAAATCGCCAACGCCGCAGGAATGAGCGACGCGCCAAAGCTGCCAATCTCCCCCTCAGGGGGAGATGTCCGGCAGGACAGAGAGGGGGCGAAGGAACGCGGCGTAAGCAGTCGAGCCTACTTCCCGCCAACCGCCTCCTCATAGACCTCCGGCTTGAACCCAACCAGGATGCGGTCGCCCACCTCCAGCACCGGTCGCTTGATCATCGTCGGCTTGGCCAGCATCAGCTTCTTTGCCTTCTTCTCGTCGAGCGCACCCTTCTCCTCGTCGGGCAGTTCGCGAAAAGTCGTGCTCCCCTTGTTGAGCAGCTTTTCCCAGCCGACCTTTCCGACCCAGCCGTTCAGCCTCTCCGCCTCGATGCCCTCGGCCCGGTAGTCGTGGAAGCGGTAGGCGACGTCGCGGCTCTCCAACCAGACGCGCGCCTTCTTGATCGTGTCGCAGTTGGTGATGCCGTACATGGTGATCGTCAAAACAGACCTCGGGCAGATGGGTTCGCGAATCTGACGACAAGCTAGGCCCGCCCTGCCCGCTTTGCCAGCGACTTAGGCCGAGCTTCCTTGACGGCTGGGGCACGGTTGCCGATGCGGACCATGCGAGGACGATTTGAGACATCACATGGCGGCCAGCATGTCATCCCAGCCGCCATGCCTGACTTTAACCGTGCGCGATGCGAGCCCTGGAGGCTGCTGGAATTTCACGCTTCAATAGTAAAAACGCTCTTCGCTGATCTTGCCGTTCTTGACCGTATAGAGGCCGACCTCATCCATGGTGACGCGCTCGCCGGTGGATTTGGGCGTTATGTCGAACTTGAAGCGCAGCGCGAACTGGTCGCCATTGACATAGGGGCCGTCGACCGAGCCGCCGTGAACCTCATGGTTCGCTTCCCACCACTCGCCCTTCTGCTTGACGGCTTCCTTGCCGCTGCAAACAGCCATCGGCCCTTCCATGGCCTCATAGCTGACGATGTCGTCGGCATTGTACCTCGCGGCAGCACTGTGGCTGTCGCCCTGCTTGAGGAGTTCCGTGAAATCCTTGGCAATTTCAGCAGTGGTCATGACTTCCTCCTGTTCAGACCAGTCGCAGGTAGGGGGTCGACTGCTCGGCTACTACCGCCGGCCTGTCCCACAGGTGACAATTCGTGTCAGGAGAGACAGGTCCAGCTTGCAGCGATTTGAAATGCTCGCATGGCGACCAATGCGTCGTCCTTACAACGGGGCATAACAACCGCGCTTGATGGCCAGCCGCCGCACCAGCGCCAGCACGCTGTCGATGGCCGGCGTCGGCTTGCCGGTCAGGCGGCCGAGTTCCTGCACCGCGCTCACCAGCGCGTCGATCTCCATGGGGCGGCCGCGCTCCAGATCCTGCAGCATCGAAGTCTTGTGCTCGCCGACGTCGCCGGCGCCCTTGATGCGCTTGTCGACGGGGATCGGAAAGCGGACGCCGAGGCTTTCGCCGATCGCTTGCGCCTCCAGCATCATGGCGCGGGCAAGCGTTCGCGTTCCCTCGTCGGCGACGATGGCCGCGAGCGTGCTGCCGGTCAGCGCCGAGATCGGATTGAAGGACAGATTGCCCCAGAGTTTTATCCAGATCTCCGAGCGGATGTCCTCGCGCACCGGCGCCTGCAGTCCGGCTTTGACCATCTCGCGCGCCAGCGCGGTTACGCGCTCGCTCTTTTCGCCGGACGGCTCGCCAAGCGAGAACCGCGTACCCTCGACATGGCGGATCAGGCCGGGGGCATCGACCTCCGCGGCGGGATAGACGACGGAGCCGATGACGCGCTGCGGGCCGATGCGCTGCCAGATCGTGCCGCCGGGATCGACCGCCTGGATGCGCGTGCCTTCGAGCGCGCCGCCGGCCTTGTAGAAGTACCACCAGGGCACGCCGTTCTGCATGGTAACCACCGCTGTCTCCGGCCCAAGCAGCGGTGCGATCTGGTCGAGCGCCGGCGCCAGCGAATGGGCCTTCAGCGCCAGCACGACATAGTCCTGCACGCCGAGCTCTTCCGCGCGGGCGGCCGCCCTCACTGGCGCGGCAATCTCGCTCTCGCCCTCGATCAGCCTGAGGCCATCGGCCTTGATCGCCTCGAGATGCGCGCCGCGCGCCACGACCGACAGATCGACCGTGCCTGCGGCTGCCAGCTTGGCGGCGAGATAGCCGCCGATGGCGCCGGCGCCGAACACGGTGACGCGCATCAGCCGAGCCCGAGTTTTGCCGCGAGACCGATGCGCTGCAATTTTCCCGTCGCGCCCTTCGGGATCTCGTCCAGGATCAGCACCTTGCGCGGCACCTTGAAATCGGCGAGCCGAGTCGACGCAAAGCCGCGTATGTCGGACTCGCTGGCGCTCTGGCCTTCGCGCAGCACGACAGCGGCCGCGACCTCTTCGCCGAGCTTGTCGTGCGGCATGGCGAAGGTGACGACCTGCGCCACCGCCGGATGGTCCATCAGTACGCCGTCGACCTCGAGCGGCGAGATTTTTTCGCCGCCGCGATTGATGATCTCCTTCAGCCGGCCGGTGACGCGCAGATAGCCATCCTCGTCGAGCACGCCCTGGTCGCCGGTATGGAACCAGCCGTGGGCGAAGGCGCTGGCGTTGGCGTCGGGATTCTTCTCGTAGCCTGCGGTGACGTTGGGGCCGCTAATGACGATCTCGCCGGTCTCGCCGGCGTCAAGCAGCCGTCCGTCCGGCGCCATGACAGCTACGTCCGGTCCGGCCGCGGCGCCGACGCTGCCCGGCTTGCGCTGGCCTGGCGGCAGGCGGTTGGACGCCATCTGATGCGCGGCCTCGGTCATGCCGTAGGATTCGATCACCGGGCAGCCGAAGGTCGCCTCCAGCTCGGCCATCACCTGCGCCGGCAAGGACGCGGAGGACGAGCGGATGAAGCGCAGCGGTGCCGCCGCAAGCGCTTCCGCATTGCGCGCGGCGCGCGGCAGGATCGCCTGATGCATGGTCGGCACCGCCGTGTACCAGCTCGGCTTTGCCTCGCCCAGCCAGTGGAAGAAGCGTAGCGCATTGAAGCCCGGCGTGCAGAAGACGCTGCCACCGGCGGCGAGCGAGGACAGCACAGCCGCGATCAGCCCGTGAATGTGGAAGAGCGGCATGATGTTGAGGCAGCGATCGGCCGAGGTCAGGCCGAGCGTCGCGCCGATATGCGCGGCCGAGGCGGCAAGATTGGCATGGCTTAATGGCACCAGCTTCGGGCGCGAGGTGGTGCCGGAAGTGTGGAGAAGCAGCGCGATGTCGCCGTCCGCTGCCAATCCCGACGCGACGGGCGGGCCGACCGGATCGCCTTCGATGGCGAAGCTGCCGGCGGGCGCGTCATCCGGCGGCAGCAACCGCAGCACGCGGATGCCGAGACGCTCGGCGACTTCGACCGCCGGCCCGTGCTCATCCCTGGCAACCAGAATCGCCCTGGCGCCGATGTCCGAGAGATAGAAATCGAGCTCGTCGGCCCGATAGGCCGGATTGAGCGGAGCAGTCGAGGCGGCCGCCGCCACGGCGAGGAAGGCGGTCGCCATCTCCGGTCCGTTCGGCAGCACGATGGCCACGCGGTCGCCACGGCCGAGGCCGAGCGCATTCAGCTTCGCGACCGTCTCGCGGATCAGCCGGCGCAGCCCGCCATGGGTGAGCGTCGGCCTGTCAGGGGCCGAAACAGCCGGCGCGTCAGCGGCGCCGGAGGCGAGGCGGTGCGCAAGGTACACGGTGTCAGCGGTATTGGTCATGGTCACCGACTATCTTTCCAGCCTGCAAAAATCCAGCCGAGCGGCAGCATTCAATCGTGAAACCGCGGGCATCAGTATCCGAGCGCCATTCCATCCTTGCGCGGATCGGAAGCGCCGGTCAGCGTTCCCTTCTCCCAGTCGATCAGCACGGCCTGCCCGCCGCCCAGCGGGTGATCCGGCTCCACCACCTGATGGCCGCGCCGGTGCAGGCCTTCAACTGTGTCGGGGCGGACGTTTCGCTCCGCCTCGACGACGTCGTGATTGTAGAAGACGCGCGGCGCGTCCAGCGCCTGCTGCGGGTCCATGCCGAAGTCGATCATATTGGTCAAAAGATGGACATGGCCGAAAGGCTGGTAGCCGCCGCCCATGACGCCGAACGGCATCACCGCGCGGCCGTCCTTCGTCATCATGCCCGGCATGATGGTGTGCATCGGCCGCTTGCCGGGGGCTATCGCGTTCGGATGTTTCGGATCGAGCCGGAAGCTGGTGCCCCTGTTCTGCAGCACGACGCCGGTCTTTGGGCTGACGACGCCGCTGCCGAAGGAATAGTAGGTCGAGTTGATGAAGCTGACCGCGTTCAAGTCACGGTCGACGACGGAGATGTAGACCGTGTCGCTGCCCGGCAGATCGAGGCGCGGCAAATCGGTCATGGCGCGTTCGCGATCGATGGCGGCGCGCAGCCGGTCGGCATAGACGGCGGACAAAAGCTCTTTCACCGGGACGGCGACATGATCCTGGTCGCCGAGAAATGTATCGCGGTCGCGGTAGGCGAGCCGCCCGGCCTCGATCTCCAGATGCAGGCGCTCGGCGCCATTGGGGTCGAGCCCGCCAAGCTCAAAACCGGAGAGCACGTTCAACATCAAAAGCGCGGTCAGGCCCTGATTGTTCGGCGGCATCTGATGGATGCCGTAGCCCTTGTAGGAGATGCCGACCGGGGCCTTGTAGTCGCCCTTGGTCGAAGCGAAATCGTCGAGCGTGTGCAGCCCGCCGAGCTGGCGCAAGCGACCGACGATGTCCTCGGCCACCGCACCCTCGTAGAAGCCGGCACGGCCTTTCCTGGCGATGATGCGCAGCGTTTCGGCGAGCTCCGGCTGGCGATGGACGTCGCCGGCCCTGGGTGGTTTGCCGCCGGGCAGGAAGATGCGCGCCGCGACCTCGTCGGCCGACAGATCGGTCTCGGGATCTTTCCAGTCGAAGGCGACGCGGTCGTGCACGACATAGCCGTTTTCGGCATAGTGGATCGCCGGCGCCAGCGCGTCGGCGATGCCCTTGCGGCCATGATCCTCCAGCAGCCTGCACCAGGCGTCGACGGCCCCCGGAATGGTGACCGCATGCGGGCCCTGCTTTGGCAATTCGCTGAAGCCCTTCTCCAGATACCAGTCGACGGTCGCCGCCGCCGGCGCCCTGCCCGAGCCGTTGAAGGCGAGCACATTCCCCTCGCCCTTAGGGCAATAAAGCACGAAACAATCGCCACCGATGCCGGTCGACTGCGGCTCGACCACGGCCTGCACGGCGGCGGCGCAGACGGCGGCGTCCATCGCATTGCCGCCGGAGCGCAGCATCTCGATCGCGGCGAGGGTCGAGAGCGGATGCGAGGTCGCGGCCATGGCTTCGGTGGCGCGGACCGGCGAGCGGCCGGGAAACTGAAAATCACGCATGCTGTTACGGTATCCCTGCATTCAACGTCCGCGGCCGAAAAGCTGAGCGGCGGACAACAAGACGATCGATAGCACGATCAGGCAAGTCGAAATGGCGGCAATGGTCGGATCGATCTGGTCGCGTAGCGCATTAAACATGCGGCGCGTCAGCGTCGTGGTTTCCCCGCCGGAGATGAACAGCGAAACCACCACCTCGTCGAAGGAGGTGATGAAGGCAAACAGCGCGCCCGAGACGATCGAGAAGCGGATCTGCGGCATCGTCACCTGAAGGAAGGCGGAGAAGCGGTTGGCGCCGAGGCTGCGCGCCACCTTCTCCTGGTTCATGTCGTAGGACCGCAGGCCGGAAACAACGGTCAGCACCACCAGCGGCAGGGCCTGCACGGTATGCGCGATGACGAGGCCGGTCAGCGTGTTGTTGAGGCCGATGCGGGCGTAGAGGAAGAAGGTGCCGATGCCGATCAGGATGACCGGGATGATCAGCGAGGCGGTGAGCAGCGCGTTGATGGCGCCGGTCAGCCGAAGCGTGCCGGCATTGATGGCATAGGCGGCAGCGGTGCCGAGCGGCGTCGCCACGATCATCGTCATTACAGCGACCTTCACCGAGACGATGGTGGCATCGCGCCATTCGACCGAACCGAAATAGCTCTCGTACCAGCGCAGCGACCATTGCTCGGGCGGGAACTGCAGCAGCGTCGAGCCGGAAAAGGACATGATGACGATGATGACCGACGGCGCGATCAGGAACAGCAGGACCAGCGCTCCGAGCGCATAGAGCCAGAGCCGTTGCCGGTGCGATATGGGCAGGGCATTTTCCATGCTCATCGCGAGCTCCAGACGCCGGTGGCGCGCGCGCCGAGCAGCCATTGGAACAGGCCGAGCAGGGCGAGCGTGACGGCAAGCAGCACGACGCCGAGCGCGGCCCCCGCGCCCCAGTTGGAATAGAGGCTGGTGGTCTGCTCGATGCGCATCGCCCACATGATGACCTTGCCGCCGCCCATCAATGCCGGCGTGACGAAAAATCCGAGGCAGAGCACGAAGACGATGACCACGCCGGAGGCGAGGCCGGGCAGCGACAGCGGGAAGAATATCTGCCGGAAGGTGGCGGCCGGGCTGGCGCCGAGATTCATGCCGGCGCGCAGGCAATCGATGTCGATCGTCTTCATCGAGGCGTAGAGCGGCAGCACCAGGAACGGCAGCATGATGTGGGTCATGCCGATAATGACGCCGGCGAAATTGTTGGCGAGCGGCAGCGGCTGGCTAATGACGCCGAGGTCGATCAGCCAGCTGTTGATCAGGCCCTTGCGCTGCAGGATGACCAGCCAGGCATAGGTGCGCACCAGCACCGAGGTCCAGAACGGCAGGATGACCAGGATCAGGCAGATCGAGGCCGCGCGGCGCGGCAGTTGCGACAGCATGTAGGCCAGCGGATAGCCGAGCACGACGCAGGCGCCGGTGACGGCGAAGGCAACCTTGAAGGTGGTGAGGAAGGTCTTGATGTAGGAGGGCTGCTGGAAGAAGCGCGCGTAGTTCGAAGCGCTCAGCGAGCCGGTCTCGTCGAACAGCGACAGCCAGAACAGCCAGCCGATCGGCACGATGATGACGGCGAAGACGAGCAGCAGGCCGGGCGACAGCAGCGCCAGCAGCCCGAAGGTTTCGCGGCGCGCATCGGCATGCAACGCATCGGCGTTGAGCGTCCGGGCACCGGCATGGGGCAGTATGGCGGATTGCATGCTCATCAGTCCGCCGCCACCAGCACCACGTCCTCGGCATCGATACCGAGATTGACCGGCTCGCCGGGCCCTGGCAGCCTGGCCAGCACGTCACTGCGGCAATAGTCGCGCAGCGTCACCTGGCGGCCGTCGCGCAGGGTGGCATAGCAGGCGAAACTGTCGCCCTGGTAGATGACGTCGCCGACGGTCGCCGGGATCACATTGACGCTGCCCGCCGGCTGAGCGTCGGCGACGAGGCGCAGCTTTTCCGGCCGCACCACCATCAGATGGCAGCCGGCGGCCGGCACCGCAGAGGTCATGCGGATCTTCCTGTCCTCATACCAGACGCTGCCGTTGCGGCTTTCGACCGGGATGAAGTTGGAATCGCCGATGAAGCCGGCGACGAAGCGCGTTTTGGGCGCGGCGTAGAGCACTTCCGGCCTGTCGATCTGCTCGATGCAGCCGGCGTTCATGACGGCGATGCGATCCGACATGGTGATCGCCTCGCGCTGGTCGTGGGTGACGTAGACGGTCGTCATGCCCAGCCGGCGATGCAGATTGCGCAATTCGATCTGCATGTGCTCGCGCAGGCTCTTGTCCAGGGCCGAAAGCGGCTCGTCCATCAGCACGATGCGCGGCTCGAAGACGATGGCGCGGGCCAGCGCCACGCGCTGCCGCTGGCCGCCGGAAAGCTGGTCGACGCGGCGCTCGCCGAGCCCTTTCAACTGCACGAGGTCCAGCGCCTTTTCGACGCGCTCGGCCGTCTCCGCCGTCGAGACGCGGCGCTGCTTCAACGGAAAGGCGATGTTGTGGAAGACATTCATATGCGGGAACAGCGCATAGTTCTGGAACACCATGCCGATGTTGCGCCGGTGCGGCGGCATGGCGATGATCTCCTCGCCGCCGACCTTGATGCTGCCGGCATTCGCCCTGACGAAGCCCGCCAGGATCATCAGCAGCGTCGTCTTTCCCGAGCCCGACGGGCCAAGCAGCGTCAGGAATTCACCCGCCGCGACATCGAGCGAAAGATCGCGCAGCACCGAGACGCCGCCGAATCTCTTTTCGATGCCGCTGATGCCGATGGGAAGCGCGGTCGGCGCGATGGACAAAAGCATCTCCCTGGACTCCGGATCATTCATGGCGGGACGGAGCTGGGGCAGCGCCTGGACGCTGCCCCGGCAGTTTGTCGTGACGCAATTCCGGACGGAAAACCGCTGCACACTTTTCCTGGAATTGCTCTGTCTATTGCTGGATCAGGTTGTTGAACTTCTCGGTCGCCTCGACGAGGGTGTCGCGCCAGAATTCGGGATCCTGCAGCACCTGCTTCTTGACGTTGTCCGGCGCGGAATTGATGTCCTTGATCCGCTCCGGCGGGATCTTGCCGGTCTCGAAGGCCTTTTCGTTGGCCGGGCCGTTGTCGACATAGAGCGGCAAATTGGCCTGAAGGTCGGGGCTGACGAACTTGGCCAGCGCCTTCATGGCGAGGTCCTTGTTCTTCGAGCCTTTGGGGATGACCATGCAGTCGGCGGTGAGAACGCCTTGGTCGAAGGAGAAGCTGACCGGCGCGCCTTCCTTGCGCAAGGTGCCGGCGCGGCCGTTCCAGATGCTCGCCATGTCGACCTCGCTGTCCTTGACGAGCTGCATGGCCTGGGCGCCCGAGGTCCACCAGGCGTCGATATGGCCCTTGACCTTGTCGACGGATTGCAGCGCGCCGTCGATGTCGACCGGATAGACCTTGTCGATCGGAATGCCCTTGGCGAGCGCGGCGACACTCAGCGTTTCCGTCGCCTGGCTGCCGGAGAGCGCGCGGCGGCCGGGGAATTTCTCGACATCCCAGAAATCGGCCCAGGTCTTCGGCCCCTTGTCGCCGAAAACGTCGGTCCGGTAGATCAGCACCACGGAGGTGTAGGAGATGCCGACCCAGTCGTCATGGACGAGCTTGGGATTGATGCCGCTCTTGTCGATGACGCTGTAGTCGAGCTTCTCGAACAGGCCTTCCTTGGAGCCGCGCGCGCATTCGTCGGCGCCGAGCTCGGTGATGTCCCATTTGACGGCATTGCCGGTGACCTGCAGGCGCACGTCGTCGAGGCCGTTGGTGGTGTCCTGCTTGATGGTGATGCCGAGTTCCTTGGCCGTCGGATCGAAGAAGGCCTTGGTCTCCGCCTCCTGATAGGTGCCGCCCCAGGAGGCGGCGGTGATGGTGTCGGCGGCCGATGCCGGGACGGCGACCGAGGCCAGCAGCCCCGCGACCGCAAGACTTTTGATGCAAAGCAGCTTCGTCATTTTCGCTTCTCCAACCGGTGTTCCCATTATCGTTGATTTGGTATGCGAATTTGTATACAATTTTGAGTGTAATTCGTCGGAAGCCGATGTCAACACGCGCCATGCGTTTTTGGTGACGAAAGATGGAGGCCAAGGCCGGAGCGCTACTCTGCTCGAAACGGTCCTGTTTCAAGCAAGCGCCAAAAGGCTCTAGACTGCGAATCCATGACAGACCGTTGGAGGCGGGACGCTTGAGCAAGGAGAGAAAGAACACGCTGCGCGATTCGGTGTTCGAGAAGCTGAAGGCGCTGATCATCACCGGCCAGATTCCGCCTGGCTCGCGTGTCACGGAAGCCGACATGGCCGAGCGCCTGAAGGTCAGCCGCACACCGGTGCGCGAGGCCTTCAACCGGCTGGAGCGCGACGGCCTGGTCATCGGCCGTCCGCGCCAGGGCTATCTGGTCGCCGAGTTCAATCTCACCATGTTCCGCGAGGCCTTCGACATCCGCGAGCTGCTCGACGGACGCGCGACCGAGCTGGCGGCGGCCAACGCCACCGCCGCCGACAAGACGCGGCTGCGCGCAGTTCTTGCCGAATGCGAGCGTCTGGCCGCGATCCCCGACCGCAGCACCAGGGAGCAGTTCGAGGAACTGCAGGTCGGTATCGACCTGCATCGCGTGATCGCCGAAATCGGCGGCAACGAGATGCTCTCCGGCATGCTCTGCGGCATACTCGACAAGTGCCAGCAATATGTCTGGACGGAGCTTCTGTGGCTGGACGAGTGGAAGCTCACCCGCGAGGAGCACACCGGCATCGTCGACGCGATCTGCGCCGGTGATGTGGCGCTTGCCGGCGAGCGCGCCCGCGCGCATGTGCGAGGCTCACGCGAGAACATTCTGCGCCTGCTGCAGGCCAAATCCGACTATCAGGGTTTTTTCGCCAAGGCGTCCTGAGGCAAGCGGTCAACTGGAAAGCATAGGGCAGCTGGCGCCCCGGCGCAGGCTGATATGCGCCACGTCGCCGACGCTGAACTGAAAACCGTCGGCGCGTCGCGGCGCATCGATCACCACCCGCATCCCCTGCCCCAGCTCGGCGTGGAGGCGCAGCGTGCGGCCGTGAAAGACGACGCCGCTCACCCGTGCCGGCGCGGTGCCGTCGGCGGCTTCGGTGGTCGCCAACAGGTCCTCGGGACGCACGCCGATGGTGCGCATCTCGCCGGCGGCCGGCATCTCGCCGGTTTCGGATATAGCTTCCAGCGGCAGCTCGCCGGCGGCAAAGCGCAGGCGCTCGCCGTCGCGGCCGACGAAGCGCGACGGCAGGAGGTTCATGGTGCCGATGAAAGAGGCGACGAATTTCGTCGCAGGGCGGTCGTAGAGGGTCGCCGGCGGCGCGATCTGCTCGATGCGGCCCTTGTTCATGACGACGATGCGATCGGAGATCGACAGCGCTTCGGTCTGGTCGTGGGTGACCATGACGAAGGTGGTGCCGAGCCGCGACTGCAGCCGCTTCAGCTCAACCTGCATCTGCTCGCGCAGATGTGCGTCGAGCGCCGACAGCGGCTCGTCGAGCAGCAGCACGCGCGGCTCGCAGACGATGGCGCGGGCGAGCGCGACACGCTGGCGCTGGCCGCCCGAAAGCTCCAGGACGCGGGCGCCGAGCTTGTCGGCGAGGCCGACCATGTCGAGCGCCGCGCCGACGCGTTTCGCCTGCTCGGCGCCGGACAGTTTGCGCAGCGACAGGCCGAAGCCGACATTCTCGGCGACATCCATGTGCGGGAACAGCGCATAGTCCTGGAACACGGTGTTGACCGGACGATCGAAGGGCCTCAGGCCCGTTATGTCGCGGCCCTCGAGCAGAACATTGCCGCTGGTCGGGCTCTCGAAACCGGCGATGACGCGCAGGCTGGTGGTCTTGCCGCAACCGGACGGCCCTAACAAAGTGAGGAACTCACCCGGAGCGATATCCAGGTCGACGGCGTCGAGACCAACCACACCACCCGGAAAGACCTTCGAGACTTTCTGCAGTCGAACTAATGCATCTCGCAATTCCGGACGGAAAGCCGTGTCGCGCTTTGCCTGGAATTGCTCTGTCGCATCAGGCGCCATCGCGCACCTCGGAGGGTTTTGTCGTGTTGACCCAGAGGATCTGGCAGCACTCGGCGCCGGGGTTGCGGAAGGCATGCAGAAGCGTGCTCTTGAAGGCAAAGCTGTCGCCGGCCTTCAATCCGTAGGTGGTCGAATCGACCACCAGTTCGACCTCGCCCGTCATCACGAAGCCGAATTCGTGGCCGGCATGGGCGTAGGCTTCCGCCGTGCCGCCGCCGGCCTCGACCGTAACCAGCATGCCGGTGAGCGTGGCCGCTGGCGGCGAGAGCAATGCCTTGGCGATGCCTTCCGACTTGACCGGTATCTGCCGCCGCTTGTCGGCGCGCACGCAATAGAGGTCGTTGACGGCGTCATTGCCGTCGGCGATCAGCGCAGACGGTTCGATGTCGAGCGCGGCGGCCAGCGGCCAGATCACCTTGACACGCAGCGAGGACATGCCTCGCTCGATCTGGCTGAGCGCGCCGATCGAAATGCCGGCCTTTGCCGCAAGCTCGGCCAGCGACAGCTTGCGCTCCAGCCTCAGCGCCCGCACGCGCCGGCCGACGCGCACATCGGCATCGTCCTTCGACCTTTCGGCGGCTTCGTCAAAAACGTCCATGCGTTCGTCCTCGTTGCAGTACTTTGGCCAGCCAACAAAGCCGTGCCGGTTCTGGTCTTACCGGCGTTGGCGCCGCCCCTCATCGCCCTGCCGGGCACTTCTCCCCGTATAGTGACGGGGAGAAGGGGCTGACCGCAGCGTCGCCCCTCTCCCTGCAGCAACAGCGGCGATTTGCGAAAGCGGCGACGACAGCGCCCCTCTCCCCGTCACTATACGGGGAGAGGATGCCGGCAGGCAGGTGAGGGGCAGCACCGGCTTTGGCAATGGCGCTCAACCCCCGGCCTTCACCTTCTCGAACATCTTGGCGACGTCGTCGTTCTGCTTCATCGGCCCAGTAAAGATGGTGGTCTTCAGCATCACGTCCGGATCCGACGGCAGTTGCAGCTTTTCCAGCTCGTCCTTCGCCACGCCGGCGAAAGCGGTGCTCAGCGAACTGCCGTAGCCATAGGACTGGATCAGATACTTACCGGAGTCGGCGTCGAGCCGGCTGTTGATGAAGTCATAGGCGAGATCGACGTTCTTGGCGTCCTTCAGCATGACGAAGCCGCAGGACCAGGTCAGCATGCCCTCCTTCGGCTTCATGAACTCGACGGGCACTCCCTGCTTCTTCAGCGATGTGGCCGACGCGTTCCAGGTCATGGCGGCGACCAGTTGGCCGCTTGCCAGCGCCTGTTCGACCGAGGTCATGTCGGTGGTGTAGCTGGACAGCAGCGGCCGCTGCTCGCGCAGCTTCTCCGCCACCTTGTCCATCTGCTCCGGAGTCATGTCGAAGGGGTTCACGCCGGCGAGCAGTGCGGCGACGATCGGCGTGTCATGCACGGCGTCGATGGTCGCCATGCGACCGGCATACTGCTTGTCCCACAGAAGGTTCCAGCTCGCCTCGGGGTTCTTCACCAGATCGGTGCGGTAGAGGATCGAGGTGTTGCCCCAGTCCCACGGCACCATCCAGACCTTGCCGTCGCCGGCCTGGATGTCGGGCAGGTTCTTGAACACCGGGAAGATCGAATCCCAGTTCTTGATGCGCTTGGTGTCGATCGGCTGCAGCAGGCCTTCCTTGTTCCAGCGCGCCACCTTGTCGTAGCAGGGGTGCGCGATGTCCGGCCGGAAGCCGGCCTTGACCTTGGTGAAGGCGTCGTCGTCGTCGCCGAAGATCGAGGCCTCGACGCCGTCCGGATGGGCCGCGAGGAAGCTCTTGTTGAAGTCGGGCAGTTCGTAGCCCGACCAGGTGAAATACTGCAGCTTGTCGGCGGCAAAGGCGACGGTCGACGACAGCGCGAGCGCCAGGGCCGCAAGGCCGGCGCGGGTCTTGTGTCCGGTGATCGATTTCAGCTGGAATGTCATTTTCGTTCTCCTCTCTTTCTTTGTTGTGGTTCAGGCTGGTTTGGCGGCGGCTGGCCGACGCGCAGCGCCAAGGCCGCGGTGGCGCAGGATTTCGGCTGAGCCGGCGATGATGAAGGACACAGCCAGGATCACTGTGCCCAGCGCCATGACAGTCGGCAGCGAGCGCGGGAAGCGCAGCTGGCTCCAGATGTAGAGCGGCAGCGTCGGCTCGGTGCCGGCGAGGAAGAAGACGACGATGAACTCGTCGAAGGAGATAAGGAAGGCAAGCATGAAGGCCGACAGCACGGCCGGCGCACTCAGCGGCAGCATGACGCGCCGGAACGTCGTCCAGTCGGAGGCGCCGAGGTCGAGCGCCGCCTCGCGGATGGTTTTGGGAATAGCGGCGAAGCGGCTGCGCATCACCACCACCGTCGTCGGCAGCGCGACAAGGATGTGCCCAAGCACGATCGAAACGCGCGACGGGCCGAGGCCGATGAGATTGACCAGGATCAGCAGCGATATGCCGACGATGACGCCGGGGATCAGGATCGGCAGACGGGCGATGGCGCTGATCGTGGCGGCGAGCGGCGAGCGGCCGTAGAGATCCATATAGGACACGGTGATGCCGCAGAGCGTGGCGCCGGTGGCTGCAACCGTGGCGATGACGAGGCTGTTGGCGAGCGCGCCCGACAGCACCGGATTGCCATAGAGCGTCTCGTACCATTCAAGCGTGAAGCCCTGCAGCGGAAACGCAGCTTGGATGGAATTGTTGAAGGAAAACAGCGGGATCAGCAGCACCGGCAGATAGAGGAAGACCAGATAGCCAAGCACATAGAGGCCGAGCCAGCGGCCGCCCGTGTTGATGTCGGTGCGCGTCGCGCTCATGTGCGGCTGCCAAATCTGCGGTCGGCGCCGCGCGCGACCAGCACCACGCACAGGATGACCAGCATGACGCAAACCGAAAGTGCGGCGCCGAACGGCCAGTCATTGGCCTTGCCGAACTGGGACTGGATCAGCGTGCCGATCATGGTGCTGGCCGGGCCGCCGACCATGGCCGGCGTGACGTAGTCGCCGACCGTCGGCACGAAGACGACGAGGGCCGCCGCCAGCACGCCCGGCATCGAATTCGGCAGCACGACGCGGCGGAACGCCGTGAACGGACGGGCGCCGAGATCGGAAGCGGCTTCGAGCAGCGATTTTGGGATCGTGTCCAGCGCGACATAGATCGGAAGGATGGCAAAGGGCGCGTAGGCGTGGGCAAGCGTGACCACGACCGCCGCCGGCGTGTTGAGGAAGGCCAGCGTCGGCTCCGACCAGATGCCACTTTCGATGAAGGCCGAGTTGAGCACGCCATTATAGGCAAGCACGATCTTCCAGGCGAAGACGCGCAAAAGATAGCTGGTCCAGAATGGCAGCGTGACCAGGAAGAGCAGGAGGCCGCGGCGCCGGCCGGCATGGAAGGCGAGATAGTAGGCGACCGGATAGGCGGTGACCACCGTCGCCAGCGTCACCAGACCGGCGATGACCAGCGAGCGCAGCGTCACCGTCCAGTAAAGCGGATCGGTGGCCACGGTGACGAAGTTCGCGGCGGTCAGGCCGACGCCGAGCAGCGAGCCGTCATTGCCGCGGAAGGCAAGGAAGATCACCAGTCCGAGAGCGAACAGGATCAGGAAGAAGGTGACCAGCCCACCCGGCAGCAGCATGGCGAAGCGGAACGCCGGCGAAGCGCGGGTTTCCGGCAATGGCTGACTTGCTGCAATGGCCGACATCGATCTGCCCGTCGGAATTATGAAATCGACTTAGATTTTTTCAGATTTGTGAAACTGTCAAGCTGAATCGCGAGAATGACGGAATGTGCTCGGCGAAATCAGCGCTCCAACGCGTCGAGCATCCGGTACCAGGCGATCGTCGCGGCAACGCCGACCTGCCGGAAGGCATGGAACGGGATCGGCCGGATCGGCGACAACGGAAACGGCAGTTGCCGCGCATCGCCGCTCGCCAGGTAGCTTGCCATGCGCTTGCCGAGCGCGCTCATCAGGCCGACGCCCCTGCCCTGGCAGCCGGCAACGGCAAGCAGGCCCTTTTCGGGCTCGTGGATATGCGGCAGATGATCCGGCGTCATCGCCACCCGGCCGAACCAGCGTTTCTCGATCGCGATGCCGGCAAGCGCCGGATAGAGACGGATCAGAGCGCGTTCCAGATGCGCCCAGTCCGCGGCGCTGGAGGGCAGCGCCATGCGGCCGCGGCCGCCCAGCACAAGCCGGCCGTCCGCGCTTCTGCGGTAGTAGACGAGGATGCGGCGCGAATCCGACACGGCCTGCCCGCCCGGCAGGATGCCGGCGCCAATGTCAGCCGGCAGCGGCGCAGTGGCAATCGGGAAGGAATGCAGCGGCACGATGGTCCGCGCGAGGCCAGGCAGAAGGCCATCGGTGTAGGCGTTGGTGGCAAGCACGACAGCCTTCGCCCGCACCTCCAGGCCGCTTTCGGTCAAGACCTGCCAGAGACCGGCGTCCTTGCGCAGCTTCACCACCTTCTGCCCTTGTGCGATCCCTGCGCCAGCGGCAGCGGTGACCCGCGCCAGCTCCAGCGTATAGGCCAGCGGATCGACGACGCCGGCGCGGCGGTCGAGCCAGCCGCCGAGATAGCCCTTGGCGCCGGTCATGGCCGCGATCTCGGCCTGGCTTAGCAGTTCGACGTCGGCGCCGCGCGCCCGCCACTGGCGATCCCGGTTTGCTGCCGCAGTCAAAGCGGTCTCGGTGTGCACGGCCTGGATCCAGCCGTTGCGGGTGAGCGGCACCGCCAGCTTCTCGTCGCGGATCAGGTCGAACACCGCATCCGCGGTCGAGGCGGCAAAATTGACCAGCGCCTCGCCACGCTCCTTGCCGAAATGCTCGACCAGCCATTCCGGATCGTATTTCAGTCCGGGGATGACCTGACCGCCATTGAGACCCGAGGCACCCTCGCCGATCGCTCCGGCGTCCAGCACCTGGACGGCAAGGCCCTGCCGCGCGGCATGGAGCGCGGTGGAGAGACCCATGATCCCGCCACCGACGATGACGACGTCAACTGCGCCGACCGCCGGTTGCGGCTGGAACGCGGACACCTTTTTGGGCCTCTGCCAGATCGGATCGGAAAACGGCTTGGGCAAGGAACACCTGGAAATGCAATGGGCTCGTGAAAATCGTATTGCCGATTTCATGGATTTGAAAGTGCGTTTCGATTGTGCCAGCCGGCCCGTGGCTGCGGACAGCGCGCCCATGGCCCACCAAATGATCCCATCGGCGGGATGGACGTCTGGACAAAATCCGGGGAAAGTGCCCGCCGCCAACGAAAGGACCGATGCCATGACCGACCCGACCCGCCTGCCCGCCGACGGAATTTTCATCGGGCGAGCGAGAACCAGCGAGGCGGCCCATCCGCTGGTGGTCGCGGTGCGCGACGGCACGGTCTTCGACATTACGTCGAGCGCCGCTCCAACCGTGCGCGACCTCTGCGAGTTGCCGGACCCGGCCGGCTATGTCCGCTCCGCCAAGGGCAAGCCGATCGGCGCGCTTGAAGACATCGCCGCCAACAGTTTCGAGGCAGAGCGCGACGCGAAGAAGCCGTTCCTGCTCTCCCCCGCCGACCTGCAGGCGGTGAAGGCTTCCGGCGTCACCTTCGTCGTCAGCCTGCTCGAGCGCGTCATCGAAGAACAGGCGCGCGGCTCGGCGGAGAAGGCCGACGCCATCCGCGCCGACATCGCCGGCCTGATCGGCCACGATCTGTCGAAGCTGAAGCCCGGCTCGCCGGAAGCGATGGAGATCAAGGCCAAGCTGATTTCGCGCGGCGCCTGGTCGCAATATCTGGAGGTGGGCATTGGTCCGGACGCCGAAATCTTCACCAAATGCCAGCCGATGGCATCTGTCGGCTTCGGCGCCGATGTCGGCCTGCACCCGGTCTCCACCTGGAACAATCCGGAGCCGGAGATCGCCATGATCGCCGACAGCACCGGCCGCATTGTCGGCGCCACGCTCGGTAACGACGTCAATCTGCGCGACGTCGAGGGGCGCTCGGCGCTGCTGCTGGGCAAGGCCAAGGACAACAACGCGTCCGCAGCGCTCGGTCCCTTCATCCGGCTGTTCGACGAGACGTTTTCCATCGCCGACGTGAAGCGCGCCACGGTGCGGCTCAGCGTCGAGGGCGAGGACGGGTTCGCGCTGGAGGGCGCAAGCTCGATGGCCGAGATCAGCCGCTCGCCGGAGGAGCTGGTCAAGGCAGCGATGGGGCCGCATCACCAGTATCCGGACGGGCTGGCGCTCTATCTCGGCACCATGTTCGTACCGTCGAAGGATCGCGGCGAGAAGGGCAAGGGCTTCACCCACAAGGTCGGCGACATCGTCACCATCTCGTCGGAGAAGCTCGGCGCGCTGGTCAACCGGGTGCGCCTGTCACCGGATTGCCCGCACTGGACCTATGGCGCCAGCCACCTGATGCGCGACCTCGCCAGGGCCGGCCTGATCTGACAACCCTGCAAGAACCGGCCATCATCAACACAATTTTATGTTGGGGCCCGGTGACTGCCGGCGCGATCCGTTCCAAGATCGCGGCGCGGTCGGGGGGCCGCCGACATGTCCGATTCGCCGCTGATCTCCCTGCGCAACGTCGCCAAACGCTTGGGCGGCTTCGTCGTACTGGTCGACTGGCTGGGCAGGATCTAGCGCGGCCGGCGCGCGGAACGCAGGCAGAACGGGCCGCGGCTGAGCCTCGCTCGACTACCTTACCTCGCCCAAACTGGGCCGCGATTGATCTTCAAGGAAAACGTTCCGGTTCAATAGGTTAGCGCGCCGCAACAAGGCTGCTTTATCCAGATTTGTCGGATGATTGGCAAACGGTGCGGCAATTCTGCACATCAGCTATGCAAGTTTCATGGTTGCCGAATCGTTAAGCAATCAGTAGATATCCGGGTGTCGGCCGTCTCCTCCTCCCAGATGTGATGCCGACGGTGAATGCGGTACACCTCCTCCCGTGCCGCATTCGAAATCGAGCCCGCTGCCTCCTCCTCCCGGCAGCGGGCTTTTTTTGTTCCTGCCGTTGCGGTCTGGAGACGGGCGCCGCCGTCAGCGCGCTCTGAAGGACGCGATCAGCCCTTCCGCCATGCGCACGAACTGCGCGCTCGGACCCTCGGCGCCGACGCTCTGCATCGAGACGCGCGCGCCTTCGAGCAGCAGCGACAGCGTATCGGCAAGCAGCTCGGCCTGGCCGACGCCGGCATCGCGGCAAAGGCTGACCAGGCGTTCGCGCTGGGCTTCCTTCAGCTCCTTGATGACGCGCCTGGCCGGATGATCGGTCTCGCTGAGCTCGACGGCGGCATTGGCCATGTCGCAGCCGCGGCTGTCGGCAGTGAGCATCTCGGAGACCTTGCGGACCCAGGCGTGCAGCTGCGCCAGCTTGTCGCCCGGGTGCTCGGCCTCGAATGCGTCCCATATCGCGGCGGCCTTGGCCGCCGTGGCGCGCAGGCATTCGATGATCAGGTCGTCCTTGGATTCGAAGTGACGGTAGAGCGTCATCTTGTTGGTGCCGGCTGCCTCGGTGATGGCGTCGACGCCAACACCCTTGATGCCGTGCTTGTGGAACATGTCCTGCGCCGTCTCCAGGATCCGATCCCGGGGGCGAGAGCGCTCCACGACGCCGTCTGCCATCATGATCTCCTTTCGTTTCCAAAAAACCCTCGGCCACCTCTTGACTAGGGTGTTACCGGTCTGTAACTTCCAGAATGTTACTTACTGGTAACACCTATGTCTCTCCGCGTCAACGACAAGACCCGCCGATCGGTCCTGCCAGAGTGAGATAGGGCCAGAAACCTGCCTGTCATGCGGCTTCGGCCGGTGAAGACGAGAAAACGGTTCGCGATCATTTGGATGCGGACCGCAAGCAAGGAGCCGCTCCTATGCAGAAGCGCAAAGACCTGACGATCGACGAGGCCATCCGGGATCCGATGATCCGGCTGGTGATGATGGCGGACCGGGTCGATCCGCGCAGCTTCGAGGCGATGCTGCGTTCGAAGGCGGCCACGCAGGCGCCGGACCGCAAGGCGGCGCCGCGTTTCCTGGAAGATTCAGGCGCGGCGCGCAGCCGGCAGCTGTCCAGGATCGCCAACGCGTTTGGCGAAGCAAAAGCATTCAACGAGGCCTGCGTGTCATGGTGAACTTCTTCGTCCAGCGCCCGATCTTCGCATCGGCGATCGCCATCATCATGATGCTCGCCGGTGCGATCGCGTATTTCCTGCTGCCGGTCTCGCAGTTCCCCGACATCACGCCGCCGCAGGTGGTGGTCAGCGCCCACTATCCTGGCGCCAGCGCGCAGGTCGTGGCCGACACCGTGACCACGCCGCTCGAGCAGCAGATCAACGGCGTGCAGGGCATGACCTACATGTCGTCGACGAGCTCGAACGACGGCTCCTCGACCATCACCATCACCTTCGATGTCGGCTATCCGCTGAGCACCGCCGCCGTCGACGTCCAGAACCGCGTCTCGCAGGCCGCATCCTCGCTGCCGGCGATCGTCAATCAAAGCGGCGTGACGATCAAGAAGCAGAACCCCAATTTCGTGCTCATCGTCGACCTCACCTCGCCGGACGGCTCGATCGATCCGGTGGCGCTGAGCAACCTCGCTTATCTGCAGGTGGTCGATCCGCTGAAGCGCCTGCCCGGCGTCGGCGACGTGCAGATCTTCGGCGAGCGGCGCTATTCGATGCGCGTCTGGCTCGATCCCGACAAGCTGGCCAATCTCGGCATCACCGCCGTCGACGTGCAGAACGCGATCGCCGAACAGAACGTGCAGGTGGCGGCCGGCAAGATCGGCCAGTCGCCGGCGCCTGCCGGCACCGCTTTCGAGATGCAGGTCAACGCCGTCGGCCGCCTGAGCGACCCGAAGGAATTCGGCGAAATCGTCGTGCGCGCCGACCCGGCGAACGGCTCGCTGGTGCGCTTGCGCGACGTCGCGCGCATCGAGCTCGGCGCATTGCAATATTCCTCCTCCGCCTTCTTCGGCAAGGACCCGACGGTGGTGCTCGCCGTCTACCAGATGCCGGGCTCCAACGCGCTCGACCTGCAGCAGCGGGTCAAGGACAAGATGCAGGAGCTGTCGGCGCGCTTCCCGAAAGGCGTCAAATACGGAATGCACTACGATACGACGCGCTTCGTGTCGGCCTCGATGCATGACGTGCTGATCACGCTCGGCGAAGCGCTGGTGCTGGTCGTGGCGGTGGTGTTCATCTTCCTGCAAAGCTGGCGCACCACCATCATCCCGACCATCGCCATCCCGGTGTCGCTGATCGCGACGCTGGCGGTGATGTACATGCTGGGCTTCTCGCTCAACATGCTGTCGCTGCTCGGCATGGTGCTGGCGATCGGCCTCGTCGTCGACGACGCGATCGTGGTGGTGGAAAATGTCGAGCGACAGCTCGAGGCCGGCCTCAAACCGCTGGCAGCCACGCGCGCGGCGATGGCGGAAGTGACGGGACCGATCATCGCCACCACCGCGGTGCTGATGGCGGTGTTCATTCCGGTCGCCTTCATCCCCGGCGTCTCGGGCAAGCTCTACAACCAGTTTGCGCTCACCGTGGCGATCTCTGTCGGCATCTCGGCTTTCAACTCGCTGACGCTGAGCCCGGCGCTGAGTGCGGCATTCCTGCGCCATCGCGGCGAGACGCAGTTCTTCTTGTTCCGCTGGTTCAATGCCGGCTTCGACTGGCTGTCGCATGCCTATGCGCACGGCGTGCGCATCCTGATCAGGCTGCGCTGGATCATGCTCGGCCTGTTCGCGGCCGGTCTCGTCGCGACCTATTTCGTCTGGCAGAAATTGCCCTCAACCTTCCTCCCCGTCGAGGATCAGGGCTATTTCTTCGTCGTCATCCAGCTGCCCGACGGCGCCTCGCTGGAGCGCACCGATGCGGTGGCCGAGAAGGCGCGCGACATCCTGCAGAACACGCCCGGCGTCGACATCGTCGGATCGATCAGCGGCCTCAACTTCCTGACCAGCGCCGCGCAGTCGAACTCGGCGGTGGAGTTCGCCATCCTGAAGCCATGGGACGAGCGCGGGCCCGACCAGAGCGCCTCCAAGCTCGTCGAGCAGGTGCGCGGCAAGCTGCTGCAAATGCCGGAAGCCTTCGCACTCTCCTTCGACCCGCCTTCGATCCCGGGCCTCGGCACCACCGGCGGCTTCGAGTTCCAGGTCGAGGACCTGTCCGGGCGCGGAAGTGCTGCGCTGAACGACGTCACCCAGGCTTTGCTCGCCGAGGCGCGCAAGCAGCCCGAGCTCAATCCGCAGCAGCTGTTCTCGTCCTTCTCGACCTCGACGCCGCAGTTCAACTACGACCTCGACCGCAGCAAGGCGAAGCTCCTCGGCCTCAACCTGCCCGACGTGTTCAACACGCTGCAGATCTATCTCGGCTCGCTCTACGTCAACGACTTCAACCTGTTCGGCCGCACCTTCCGGGTGACGATCCAGGCCGACAAGGATGCGCGCGCCGATGCGACCGACATTTCACGGCTCTATGTGCGCAATTCGTCGGGCGGCATGGTGCCGCTGAGCACGCTGGGCAAACTGGTGCCGATCGTCGGGCCCGAGACGGTGCCCCACTACAACAACAATGCGTCGGCCTTGATCAATGGCGGCGCCGCCCCCGGCTTCTCGTCCGGACAGGCGGTGGCGGCGATGGAACGCGCCGCGGCAAATGTCCTGCCCAGGGATTTCGGCTATGAGTGGACCGGCATCACCTATCAGGAGCTCAAGGCAGGCTCGATCGCCTCGATCGTGTTCGGCCTGGCAATCGTCTTCGTCTTCCTGATCCTGGCGGCGCAGTATGAAAGCTGGGCAATGCCGTTCATGGTGCTGCTCGCCGTGCCGCTCGCCTTGTTCGGCGCTTTCGCGGTGCTGTTGCTGCGCGGCATGCAGATCGACGTCTACTCGCAGATCGGCTTCGTCATGCTGATCGGCCTGGCGGCGAAGAACGCGATCCTGATCGTCGAGTTCGCAAGGCGACGGCGCGAGGAAGGCCTCAGCATCGTCGAGGCGGCGATGGAAGCCGCGCGGCTGAGGCTCAGGCCGATCCTGATGACGGCCTTCGCCTTCATCCTCGGCGTGCTGCCGCTGATGTACGCCACCGGCGCGGGTGCCGCCAGCCGCCAGTCGATCGGCACCACCGTCTTCGGCGGCATGGTGGCGGCGACGGTGCTGTCGCTGGTGTTCGTGCCGGTCTTCTACGCGGTGATCGAGCAGTTGCGCGAGCGCCGTGAGCGGAGCGAACCCGCCGCGGAACATGAACAAGAGCATATTGAACCGACTGCCGAGCCGGCGCCCCTGCGCCTGGCTGAAGCGGCCGAATAGGATTGGAGACCAAAATGCGTAAATGGAAAATCGCTTTGGGAACGGCCGTGGCGCTCGGCGCAATTTCGATGGCCAGCGTCCATCTGCTCGACATGGGCAGCTTGAGCCTCAATGCCGGCACGGCGGGCGCAGCGCCCGCGCCGGCGGCCTTCGTGATGCCGGTGCCGGTGGTGAACGTCGTCAAGAAGACCATCCCGATCTATCTCGACTATGCCGCGCGCGTCGAGTCGATCCGCAGCATCACGCTGCAGGCCCGCGTGCCCGGCTACCTGCAGGAGCAGGCTGCCGCCGACGGCAGCGACGTCAAGCAGGGCGACCTGCTCTACCGGATCGCGCCGCAGGACTATCAGGCCGCACTCGACCAGGCGCAGGCCGAGATCGAGCGTGACACGGCGACGCTCGACTACGCGCGCTCCAATCTCGGTCGCGGCACCGAGCTCGCCAAGAGCGGCTACCTCGCCAAGGACAGCTTCGACCAGCGCACCAGCACCTTGCGCGCGGCCGAGGCGGCGCTTGCGGTCGACAGGGCGGCGCTCCGCACCGCCGAGCTCAACCTCGGCTATGCGGAGATCAAGGCGCCGTTCCCGGGGCGCATCGGCCGCAACCAGGCTTCGGTCGGCACGCTGGTCAGCGTCGCCGGCACGGTGCTCAACACGCTGGTGCAGCTCGATCCGATCTACGTCACCTTCAATCCGAGCGAGACGGATCTGGTTGAGATCGAGGCGGCCAAGGCGGCCGGCCCGATCGCCGTCGATGTTCTGTTGCCGGGTCAGACGGAACCCAGCCAGAAGGGCGAGCTCACCTTCATCGACAACACGATCGATCATTCGACCGGCACCATCACGGCGCGGGCGACGATCGGCAATGCGAAGTTCTCGTTGCTGCCCGGCCAGTATGTTCGCGTCCGGCTGCATGTGAAGGAGCAGCCCGACACGCTGATGGTCCCGCAGGTGGCGCTCGGCTCCAGCCAGCTCGGCAAGTACCTCTACGTCGTCGGCAAGGGCAATACTGTCGACCAGCGCATGGTGTCGCTCGGCCCGGTCAATGGCGACCAGGTGGCCATCCTGAGCGGCGTCGCCGAGGGCGACCAGGTGATTACCGGCAACCTGCAGAAGATCGGCCCCGGCATGCCCGTCTCGCCGCTGCCGCAACAAAAACCGGCCAGCTGATAACCCCCATCAGTCCCGGTCCCGCGGCGCCCTCGACTCCCACGTCGAGGGCGCCGTTTTGTTGAGCAAGGCGACCAGCCCGGCGATGTCGGCACGCTCGGCCTTTGCCGGCAGCATGAAGGCGCAATAGGGCTGGCCGAGGCGCACCGAGACCGACGACAGCGCGATCAGGCGGCCCGCTTCGAGATCGGCCCCGGCCATGATTGCCGCGCGGCCTGAGCCATCGACAGAAATTTCGGAATTCGCAAATTGCCCTCTTGTTAGATTGTCGACAATCTGTTTGTCTTCCGATGGTTCATCCGGAGTGGGCGCATGGCGAAGCTGGATTTCAGTCCGATCGCGGATACGACGCGCAGGGCGGAGATCGTTGCGCTGTTGCGGCGCGCCATCCTGACCGGCCAGCTGGAGCCGGGGCAGAAGCTCAACGAGCTCAGGATATCCGAACAGATGCGGGTAAGCCGCGCGCCGCTGCGCGAAGCGATGCGTGAGCTGGTCCAGGACGGCATCCTGACCAGCATTCCCTACGCCGGCACCTTCGTCATCGATGTCACCGCCAAGGACATCATCGACGCCTATTCGCTCAACAAGGTGCTCGATGAATTCGCCATCGAGTGCACCTGGCCGCTGCGCGACCAGCGCTTCTTCGACGAGCTCGACCGCCGCCACGCGACGGTCAAGCAGGCGACGCGTGCGCTCGACACCACGCGCCAGATCGAGACGGCGCTGCAATTGCATGGCCTGATCTACGAATGGGCCGACAATTCCGTGCTTTTGGAAACCTGGCAGCGCCTGACCAGCCGGCTGCAGATGTATTTCGCGCTGCACCAGCAGGCGCGCGCCGAGCCGGTGCCCGCGGAGGATGTACACGAGACCTATGTGGCGCTGCTCAAGGGCAACGACATGCGCGCCGCCCAACGCCACGCGCGCGAGCATATCGACCTCGATTTCGAAGAGCTTCTCGCCTATGCGCGCAGCCTCGAAAAGCGCGCCTCGAAAGGCGCCTGACCAATCCCGCAGACAGTGGACGACAACGTGAAGATCAAGAGCATCAAGGCCTACCATGTCGTGCAGCCCTTCGTGGACGGGCCCTACCGGATGTCGAAGGGGCGCGTCGCCGACTGCTTCGACGCGGTGATCGTCGCCATCACCTCCGACAGCGGCGTGACGGGCTGGGGCGAGATGGCGCCGCTCGGCAATTTCTACTCGGCCGCGTTTCCGGCGGGAACGCGCGCGGGCGTGCCGGAAATCGCGCCGCATCTGATCGGCCAGGATCCGCGCGGCCTTGCCGGCATCGGCCGGCTGATGGACACGGTGTTCAAGGGTCATCCCTACATCAAGTCGGCGTTCGACATGGCCTGCTGGGACCTCGCGGCACGCGCCGCGGACGTGCCGCTGGTGACGATGCTCGGTGGCCGCGAGAGCGAGACGGCGGAGCTCTACAGGGTCGTCACGCACGGCACGCTCGACCAGATGGCCGCGCTCGCCAGGCGCATCGTCGCCGAGGGCTACCAACGGCTGCAGGTCAAGGTCGGCGGCAATGTCCGCGACGACATCGAGCGCGTGACGACGGTCGCCGCCGCCGTACCAAAGGGCACGGTGATCTTCTGCGACGCCAATGCCGGCTGGACACCCTACCAGGCGCGCCAGTTCGCCGATGCGACGCGCGCCATCGACTACACGTTCGAGCAGCCCTGCACGACGCTCGACGAGAACATGTCGGTGCGCCGCATGCTCGACAAGCCGATGGTGCTCGACGAATCCGTCACCTCGCTGGAGGAGATGCTGGAAATTCACCGCCGGGGCGCGGCCGACGGGCTGACGCTGAAGATCTCGCGGCTGGGCGGCGTCACCAGGACGCGGCAGATCCGCGACGTCGCAGTCGACCTCGGCTTCATGATCACGGTCGAGGACACCGGCGGCGCAGAGATCGACACGGCCGCCATGGCGCATCTGTCGCTGTCGACGCCGGAGGAGCGGCGGCTGCACGCCATCGCCTTCCACGAATGGGTGACGGTGCGCACCGCCTCGAACAAACCGCCGGTGACCGGCAGCCGCATGGGCATCCCCGACGGGCCTGGCCTCGGGATCGACGTGGTGCCGGACCTGCTCGGCAAACCGTTCTTCGAGATCGGCGGCTGAAGATGAAGATCCGCCGCATATCGGCGACGCCGGTTCCAGGTTGAGCGCTTGTTCAGACACTCAGCACTATTCGTGCTGAAGGCGTCGATTTTGGCCAAAACGCCCGACAAAATCCCTCACGAAAGCGCCCTGCCGACATCGAAGGTCCGGCATTGCCGCTGCACCGGCGCCTGCAAATCGGATTCCCGCAGCATCTGCCCAAATGCCGGTTGAAATATTTTTCAATTGGAAATAGGAATGTTCATGATAATCATCCCGGCGCAGCGGCGCGCCAAGGACCGGAGGAAGCTACATGTCCCATCCGCAATTCGCAGCGGAACTCCTGCAGCGCGCTGAAAAGCAGGGGCCGATCATCATCGGTCTCGCCGGCGCCGGGCAGATGGGCACCGACATCGTCGTTCAGGTAGCACTTATGCCGGGCATGCGCATCGGCGCCATTTCCGAGGTGCGTCCGCAAGCGGCGATCGACGCGGCCCTGCTTGCCGGCCATGACCTCTCCGACATCGTCCAGGCGCCCAACGCCTCTGCCATCGACCGTGCCATCGAGGCCGGCAAGATCGCCGTCACCGAGGATCTGCATGCGCTTGCTGCCGCCGGCCGCATCGACGTCATCATCGACGCCACCGGGAACCCCAACATCGGCACGCTGTTCGCGCTCGAAGTGATGAAGAACGGCAAGCATATCGTCATGCTCAATGTCGAGGCCGACATCACCATCGGCCGTTTCCTGAAGGAAGAAGCGCGCAAGGCCGGGGTCGTCTACACGGGCGCCGCCGGCGACGAGCCTGCCTGCACGCTGGAGATCATCGGCTTTGCCAAGAGCCTTGGTTTCACAATAGTCGCCGCCGGCAAGGGCAAGAACAATCCGCTGAAGTTCGACGCCGTGCCGGCCGACTACGAGAAGGAGGCCAGCGAGCGCAACATGAACGCGCGCATGCTGGTCGAGTTCGTCGACGGCTCGAAGACGGCGATCGAGATGGTGGCGATCGCCAACGCCACCGGCCTGGTGCCTGACGTGCCGGGCATGCACGGCCCGACCGCGACGCTTGACGAACTCGCCAACGTGCTCTGTCCGCGCGAGGATGGCGGCGTGCTGCATCGCAAGGGCGTGGTCGACTATTCGATCGGCAAGGGCGTGGCGCCCGGCGTGTTCTGCATCATCGAGACCAGGCATCCGCGCGTGCTGGAGCGCATGATCGACCTCAAGGTCGGCAAGGGCCCCTATTTCACGATCTTCCGCCCCTATCACCTGACCAGCCTGGAAGTGCCGCTGTCGGCGGCGCGCGCCGTGGTCTACAAGCGCGCCGACATGGAGCCGCTCGACCATCCGGTGGCGGAAGCCGTGGCGGTCGCCAAGAGCAACCTCGGCGCCGGCCAGTCGCTCGGCATGATCGGCGAGAACGACTATCGCGGCTTCGCCATGACCTGGGAGGACGCGCGTGCCAGGGGCGCACTGCCGCTCGGGCTTGCCGAACGCGCCAAGGTGGTGAAGCCAGTGAAGGCCGGCGACTTCCTCACCTATGAAAACTGTGTACCCGACGATTCGATGGTGATAACCCAGATCCGCCGTCGTCTCGACCAGTCGGACGGACGGTTCGTCACCAACGCCGCCTGACATCCCGGATCTCCGCCTGATGGACGATGTCGTAATCGGGATCGACGCCTCGACGACGGCCGTGAAGGCGATCGCTTTCGCGCGGAACGGGGCGGAACTGTTCCAGGCGCGCGAAACCTACCCGCTGTCCAACCCTGCGCCCGGCCATTTCGAACAGGACGCCGAGCATTGGTGGACGGCGCTGCTTGCCGCGCTGAAGCAGGTCGCAGGCAAGGTCGGCGGTTCGCGCGTGGCGGCGATTTCCATCGCCCACCAGCGCGAGACATTCACCCTGATCGACGCTGCCGGCAAGCCGCTCATCCCGGCGATCCTGTGGCTGGACGAGCGCGCCCGTCCGCAAGTGGCGCGGCTTTCGGCCGAGCTCGGCCGCGAGGCGATCCGAGACTGGAGCGGCAAGCCGCCGGATCCGACGCCGGCGCTCTATGCGCTCGCCTGGCTTGCAGAACATCGGCCGCAGGCGCTTGGCCAGGCAGCGGCACTCGTCGACGTGCATGGCTTCTTCGTCCATCGGCTGACCGGGCGGCTGGTCACCAGCACCGCGAGCGCCGATCCCCTCGGCCTTCTCGACATCAAGACCGGTACCTGGCAGCCCCGCCTGGTCGAGGCCGCCGGGTTGCGGCCGGAGCATCTGCCGGAGCTGGTCGGGCCGGGAGAAACCTGCGGCGGGCTTTCCGAAATCATCGCATCGGCAACGGGGCTGAAGGCCGGCACGCCCATCATCGCCGGCGCCGGCGACGGCCAGGCGATGGGCCTCGGCATGGGCGTCCATGGTCCCGGCAAGAGCTATCTCTCGCTGGGCTCGGGCGTCGTCAGCGGCAGTTATTCCGGCACGGTCACGACATCGGACGCGTTCCGCACGCTGGTCTCACCGACCGGCTCCGGCTTCATGCTGGAGACGGTGCTGCGCTCGGGCATGCAGCTGGTCGACTGGATCGTGCGCACCACCGGTGCACCCTCCGCCGCCATCCTGGAGAAGGCCGCGATGGAGGTGCCCGCAGGCAGCGACGGCCTGCTGGTCATGCCGTACTGGGCCGGGGTCATGAGCCCGTACTGGGATGGTGCTGCGCGCGGCGCCATTGTCGGCCTGTCGCTCGACCATGAGCCAAGACATCTCTTCCGCGCGGTGCTGGAAGGCATCGCCTTCGAGCAGGCGATCGCCACCGATGCGATGGAGGCGCAGACCGGCAAGGCAGAGGCGATGATCGCTGCCGGCGGCGGCACCAATTCGACGTTGCTGATGCGGATCATGGCGAGCGTGCTGGAACGGCCGCTCTCCATTTCGCCGGTCAACGAGGCGGCCGCACTCGGTGCCGCCATGCTGGCGGCCTCGGCGATCGGATGGTTCGGTTCGCCGGAGGACGCCGCCAAGGCGATGGCCGCGCCACCGGCAAGACAGGTCGATCCGGTCGAGGCGCTGGTGCCGGTCTATCGCGCGCGCAAGGCAATCTACCGCGACCTCTATCATGCGACGCGCGACATCCACGCGCGGCTGGGCGCGGCATGAAATCTGTGTGAACCGACGCATATTGCGTCTTGCCCTGCTGGTGATACGCTCCCGGCGCGCGGCGGACGATTGCTCATGACGACAGCCCTTCATCATGCGGCCTGGCTTGTTGCGCTGGCGGCAATGCCCGTGCCGGCGCTTGCCGGCGACAAACCCGCGTTCGAGCTTTCGCTCGACATCGACCAGGACGGCACGATGGACCGGGCCGTGGTGATGCAGGACGATGGTCCAGCCGAGCTCTACGTCTATCTGGGGACAGGAGCGGAAAAGCCCGGTCCTTCGCGAAAACCCGACTTCGTCAGGAAAGCGCTGACCGAGGACCGCATCATCGATCTCGAAGCCAAGGGCAAGGGATCGCTGGCGATCACCTCCTGCTTCGGCTGCGGCGCCAGCAAATCGACCGAAGAGACGCTGACCGTCGTCTATCGCCACGGCCAATTCATGGTCGGCGGCTACAGCCGCAGCTGGGACTGGGGGAACCGGACGTCCGATGACACCGTCGATACGATCCAGGGCGACTGCGACATCAACTACCTCACCGGCAAGGGCACCGTCTCCAAGGACCTGGAAGAAAGCAGGCCGATCAAGGGAAATTTCAAGCCCGTGCTGCTGAAAGACTGGTCTTACGAGAGGCGCCCCAAGGTCTGTGACTTTCTAGCCGGCTGGACTAGCGACTGAGCAGGCCCTTGGCCGCGTCCTCGTCGGTGATCAGCACCGAGACCCTGGTGTTGGCAAGCGCGGCGCGCATGACGGCCACCTTGTCCTGTCCTCCCGAAACCAGGATGATCGACGGAATATCGGAGAGATCCTGCAGCGGATAGGCGCAGACGCGGCGGTTGACCTCATGGTCGACGGGGCGTCCCTCGGCGTCGATGAAGTAGCAGAGGATGTCGCCGACGGCGCCGGCCGCCTGCAATTCCTCGAGCTCGCTCGGCTTGATGAAGCCGTAATTGGCGATCGGGCTATTGCCCGAGAAGGCGCCGACGCTGAGCACGGCGATGTTGGCGCGCCGGGCGCGGAAGACAACGTCCTGGACGCTGCGCTGGCTCATGAAGGCATCGCGCTGCTCCGGCCTGTCGGCATAGACCGGCACCGGCAGCAGATAGCATTCGGCGCCGATCTTCTCGGCGAACTCCCAGGCGCTCTCGGTCGGGTTGAGCGGCTGCGCATGGGTAAGACCGCCGAGCATCGAAACCACCGTGGTCCTGGCGATTGGCCGTCGGGGCAGTTCGTTGATGGCGAACTTCAGCGTTCGGCCCCAGCCCAGCGCGATGACATCGCTGGGATTGACGTTGTCGGCCAGATAGGTTGCCGCGGCATGGCCGATCATCAGCGGCGCGTTGGTCCTGTCGGCGGCTGAAGGCACGACCACCGCCTGGCTCAAGCCAAAACGCTGCTTCAGGCTTTCCTCGAGCTGCACGCATTCGACGACGCTGTCGCGGATACGGAACTGGACCACGCCTTCCTCACGGGCGGCAGAGAGGATGCGATGCACCTTGATGCGGCCGATGCCGAGGATCTCGGAGATGCGCTCCTGGGTCAGGCCCTCGACATAATAGTGCCAGGCGGCGCGGGCCTTGAGCTCGGCATCCGGGAAGCGCGAGGCCTTCTCGTTCTCGATCACCGCCATCCTCGTGCCCCTCCGCATCTCCCTTGGCCTTCCCTAGGCCAATCCGCCGGGTGGCGCAAACCGCCGCCGAATGCGTCCGCGGCACTTGACAATTTTCTGATGAACAGATTAGCTGAACAAAATTGCATATCAAAGATAAATTGTTCACAAGGGAGGATGCCTGGTGAACAAGAGCGGACGGCAGCGCATCGCCGGTTCGCGGACGGAGGAGACAAGGTGGCTGTGAGCAATGATGCAAGCGAGCTGAAGGCCGCGGCCGGCGCGCAGGGCGCGACGGGCACGAAGTTTTCGGCGCTGTTCGCCGGAACCATGGGGCCGCTGATCGGGCTCGCGCTTCTGTGCCTGGCGCTGACGCTGACAACCGACACCTTCCTGACGGTGCGCAACATCCTCAACGTGCTCGACCAGATCACCGTGCTCGGCATCATGGCGATCGGCATGACGCTGGTCATCCTGATCGGCGGCATCGACCTTTCGGTCGGCTCGGTGCTGGCGCTGGCCGCCATGGTGATGGGCTATATCGCCCACCCCGACTATCTCAATCTCGGCGTGCCGGCGGGCGTCGTGGCGGCGCTCGTCGTCGCCGGCCTCTGCGGGCTCGTCTCGGGGCTGCTGGTGACGATGACCAAGCTGCCGCCCTTCATCGCGACGCTCGCCATGATGTCGGTGGCGCGCGGCCTCGCCAACATGATCACCGACGGCTCGCAGATCGTCGGCTTCCCCGACTGGTTCACCAACCTGTCGATCGTCCGCCATTTCGGCTTCCTGTCGGTCACCGTCGGGCTGATGATCGTGCTGGCGATCGTCTTCGCCATCTTCCTCAACTACCGCGCCACCGGCCGCAGCCTCTATGCGATCGGCGGCAGCGCCGAGGTCGCGCGGCTGTCCGGCATTCCGGTCAAATCGCTGACCAACTGGGTCTACGCGATCTGCGGCGTGCTTGCCGGTCTCGCCGGCATCGTGCTCGCCGCCCGTCTCGATTCCGTGCAGCCGAGTTCCGGCCTGGGCTACGAGCTCGACACGATCGCGGCGGTGGTCATCGGCGGCGCCAGCCTTTCGGGCGGCGTCGGTTCGATCGGCGGCACCGCGGTCGGCGTGCTGATCATCGGCGTGCTGCGCAACGGCCTCAACCTGCTCGGCGTCTCTCCCTTCATCCAGCAGGTGGTGATCGGCGTGGTGATCGCGCTTGCCGTCGCCACCGACACCTGGCGCCGCAGATCGCAGTGAGGAGCCGGGCGCAATGAGAATTCGCCCGGATCTCCGGGCGATGGACGGATCGGTCGATCCGAGACTGGGAACGTTCGGCCAAGGGGCGCCGTGGTGCGCGGGCGGAACATACTGAATATCAACGGAGGAAAAACATGCTGACCAAACGTTCACTCTTGCTCGCCGCCGCGGCCATCGTCCCGCTGCTTGGCCTGTCCGACGCGGCCTCGGCCAAGGACGCCAAGAAGCTCGGGCTGGCCGTCGCCAACCTGCAGGCCGACTTCTTCAACCAGATCAAGCAGTCGGTCGAAGCCTACGCCAAGGAGAAGGGCATCGATGTGGTCACCGTCGACGCCAAGGGCGATTCGGCGACCCAGGTCAGCCAGGTGCAGGACCTGATCACGCAGAACATCGACGCGCTGATCTACATCCCGGCCGGCGCCACCGCCGCCACCGTTCCGACCAAGACGGCGAAGGCCGCCGGCATCCCAGTGGTCAATGTCGACCGCAACGCCGACGGCGCGCCGGGCGACACCTTCATTGCCACCAACAGCGTCGCCTCGGCTCAGGGCGTGTGCGACTACATCGCCAAGCAGGCCGGCGGCAAGGGCGAGATGATCATCATCCATGGCCAGAAGGGGACGACACCGGAAGTCGACCGCTCGAAGGGCTGCGGCGAGGCGCTCAAGGCCTATCCCGACATCAAGGTGGTCGGCGAGCTGTGGAGCGAAGGCTGGCACCAAGACGAAGGCTTCAAGCTGACGCAGGACCTGCTGCAGTCGCATCCCGACGTGTCGATCATCTTCGGCCAGGCCGACGCGCTGGCGCTGGGCGCGGCACAGGCGGTCAAGGTCGCCAATCCCGGCCACAAGGTCTGGGTTGCCGGCTTCGACGGCGACGTCGCAGCGCTGAAGGCCTTGAAGGACGGCGTGTTCGACGTCACCGCCACGCAGCAGACCCAGGGCATGGGCCGGCTCGCCGTCGACGCGGCGATCAAGCTGGTGGCCAGCGAGAAGATCCCTGCCGAGCAGCTGCAGGAAGCGACGCTGACCACCAAGGACAATGTCGCGCAGTTCATCGAAAAGCATCCGTAAGGCACCCGAGACAGCGCCGCGATGTCCTCCGACCCTCGCCACAGCGAAAGCCCGCATCACGGGCTCTTCGTCAACGGGCTCTGCAAGAGCTACGGACCGGTGCAGGTCCTAGCCGATGCGAGCTTCGAGGTGCGGCCGGGCGAGGTCGTGGCGCTGCTCGGCGAGAACGGCGCCGGCAAGTCGACCGTCTCCAACATCATCGCCGGCTCGACCAAGCCGGATGCCGGCACCATCATCTGGCGGGGGAAGCCCTATTCTCCCGCCAATCCGGCCGCGGCCATCGAGGCCGGCGTCGGCATGATCCATCAGGAATTGAAGCTGCTGCCGGACCTGTCGGTGGCAGAGAACGTCTATGTCGGGCGCCTGCCGATGCGCGGCGGCCGCATCGATCGCGCGACCATGAATGCCAAGGCCTCGGCGCAGTTGAAGCGCCTCGGCCTCGACGTCTCGCCGGAGCGCAAGGTGCGCACGTTGCGCATTGCCGCCCAGCAGCAGGTCGAGATCGCCAAGGCGCTGACGCTGAACGCCGAGCTCCTGATCCTCGACGAGCCGACCGCGGCGCTCGGCGGCGAGGAGACGGAGCTGCTCTTCCAGCAGATCCGCAAGCTCAAGGCCGAGGGCATGTCCTTCATCTATATCAGCCATCGCCTCGACGAGATCGCGCAGATCGCCGACCGCGTGGTGGTGATGCGCGACGGCCGCATCGTCGCCCGGCACGAGCGTGCCGACATCCCGGTGCGCACCGTGGTCGAGCAGATGGTCGGGCGCAGCGTCGAGCGCATGTTCCCCAAGCTGTCGCCGCCGCGCGACGAAACGCTGCTCGAGGTCGAGAACCTGTCGTCGCCGGACAAGAGCTTCAACGCCGTCAGCTTCTCGGTGAAATCAGGCGAGATCCTCGGCATCGCCGGGCTGATCGGCGCCGGGCGCACGGAGCTGGTGCGGGCGATCGCCGGCGCCGACCCGATCTCTTCCGGTGCGGTGCACGTCGCCGGCAAGCCGGTGCATCTCAACGGCCCGGCCGCCGCGATCAGGGCCGGCGTCGTGCTGGTGCCGGAAGACCGCAAGGCGCAAGGCGTGGTGCTGGAGCAGACGATCGGCGAGAACCTGGCATTCGGCAATTTCGACCATGTCGCGCCGAAGGGCTGGGTGTTTCCCAAGGCAGTGCAGAAATTCGCCGAGGCCGGCATCTCCCGGCTCGGCGTCAAGGGCAAGCCCAACCAGGCGGTCTCGAAACTTTCCGGTGGCAACCAGCAGAAGGTGATCATCGCCAAATGGGTGTCACGGCCACCCAAGGTGTTCATCCTCGACGAGCCGACGCGCGGCATCGACGTCGGAGCCCGTGCCGCGATCTACGACGTCATCGCCGACCTCGCCCGCTCCGGCATGGCGGTGGTGGTGGTGAGCTCGGATCTCGAGGAGGTGCTGGGGCTCTCTCACCGCGTGCTGGTGCTGAGCCGCGGCCGCCAGCGCGGCATCCTCGAGCGCGGCGAAGCCAGCAATGTCGCGGTGATGGAGCTAGCGACAAGCTGAGATCGACGTGAGGAACCCGGGGAATCGAAACTTGGCGCAGCAGGTGATAGCCTCCCAGGCACCGGACCGCGCGGGGCGCCAACAAAGTGTTGGCGCCCTTTGATTTCGCGAAAGCCGGCAGGAGGGAACCAATGACCAAACTATTCGATCTCAGCGGCGACGTTGCGCTGGTGACGGGCGCCGGCAGCGGCATCGGCCAGGCGATCGCCATCGGCCTCGCGGAAGCCGGCGCCGATATCGCCTGCTTCGGCCACAGCTCGAAGGGCGGGCTGGAAGAGACCGCGCAGAAGATATCCGCGCTCGGTCGCAAGGCGCTGGTGCTGACTGGCTCGGTGACCTCCGAAAGCGACCTGTCGGCGGCGATCGAGCGCCTGGAGAAAGAACTCGGCGCGCTGACCATCGCCGTCAACAATGCCGGCATCGCCGGCGCCGAGCCCGCCGAGACGCTGCCGCTGGAGAAATGGCAGAAGATCTACGACGTCAATGTCAGCGGCGTGTTCCTATCTTGCCAGGCCGAGGCGCGCGTCATGCTGCCGCGCCGCAGGGGCTCGATCATCAACGTCGCCTCGATGTCGGGCTCGATCGTCAATCGCGGGCTGACGCAGGCGCACTACAATTCCTCTAAGGCGGCCGTGATCCACATGTCGAAAAGCCTCGCCATGGAGTGGGCCGACCGCGGCCTGCGCGTCAACGTCGTCAGCCCCGGCTACACGCTGACGCCGATGAACAAGCGGCCGGAGGTGGCCGAGCAGATAAAAATCTTCAAGCGCGACACGCCGATGGGCCGAATGGCGACGCCGGAAGAGATGGTCGGACCGACCGTGTTCCTGGCGGCCCGCGCCTCGAGTTTCGTCACCGGCATCGACCTCATCGTCGATGGCGGCTTCGTCTGCTGGTAGGAGAGAAGATGCAGAAGCGCTTTGAAGGAAAGACGGCGGTCGTCACGGGCGCCAGCGGCGGCATCGGCGCGGCGATGGCGAAACGCTTCGCGGCGGAGGGCGCCGCGGTCGTGGTCAGCGCCATCGATCCGCGCGTGGACGAGGTCGCGGCAGGCCTCAAGGCGGCGGGCGCGAAGGTTGCCTCGATGCGCATGGACGTCACCAGGAGGGACGAGGTCGCGGCGCTCTACGACCTCGCCGAAAAGGAATTCGGCCGCGTCGACATCTCGGTGCAGAACGCCGGCGTCATCACCATCGCCAGGATCGAAGCGATGACCGAGGCCGAGTGGGACAAGGTGCTGGCGGTGAACACCAAGGGCGTGTTCCTGTGCTGCCAGGAAGCGATCGGGCGCATGCGCAAGCATGGCGAGGGCGGCCGGCTGATCAACACCGCTTCGGGCCAGGCGCGGCAGGGTTTCATCTACACGCCGCACTATGCGGCCTCGAAATTCGGCGTCGTCGGCATCACCCAGAGCCTTGCCAAGGAAGTGGCCAAGGAGAAGATCACCGTCAACGCCATCTGCCCCGGCATCATCGACACCGACATGTGGGCCTATAACGACACCGCCTGGGGCAAGCTGCTCGGCGACTACAAGCCGGGCGAGCTGATGGCGGAGTGGGTGAAGAACATCCCGATGGGCCGTGCCGGCAGCGGCGAGGACGTCTCCGGGTTGGTCAGCTTCCTCGCCAGCAACGATGCGGCCTACATCACCGGCCAGACCATCAATGTCGATGGCGGCCTGATCATGTCCTGAGGCTGTCGGATTGCGCATCGCTCAGTGCGTTTGTGCGTTGCGCGACATGAACCTTGGTATATATAATTTCATCCTGTGAAACGGCCTCGGCTCGCCGCATGGCGCGCCGGGCCTCGATCATGGGACCCTGATGGCTCGCATGCTCAAGAGCGCCGCGCTGGCGGCGATCGAAGCGCGGATGACTGCCCCGGCAGCCATCGACGGGCGGCCATGACGCGGCCTCGCTCCGCACGGCACCTTCATCCTGGCATCATTTCACCCTTTCGCGCCGGCTTCAGTGCCGGATGGGCGCTTGCGCAGCGACCGGCTTTTCCAACACAATCATAAAAAGACCAGAAGAAGGGAACGACCGATAATCCTCTAGAGCTTGACAGGAGAACAAGCATGTCACTTCGGAGCATGATTTCGACAGCATCAATGGGAGCCCTAACGCTTGCCCTGGCAAGCGCACTGACGCCGGCAGCGCAAGCCGCCGGGCCTGAATCCAGCGATCCAATCAAGATCGCCCTGTTCGACTGGACCAGCGTCAACCTCAACGCCAAGATTCTTGGCGGCATCCTCGAAAAGCTCGGCTACACGGTCGAATACCCGACCGCAGACTACCTCTCCAGCCTGACGACCGGCCTCACCAATGGCGACCTCGATGTCGGCCTCGAATTCTGGGACACGACGGCCGGCGAAGCCATGAAGGCCTCCGACGCTACCGGACAGACGGAGCGGCTGGGCAAGCTCGGCCCGAAGGCCAAGGAAGAATGGTGGTTCCCCGAATACATGAAGGAGAAATGCCCCGGCCTGCCCAACTGGGAAGCGCTGAAGGACCCGAAATGCGCCGAGGCCTTCTCGACGGCCGAGACAACGCCGAAGGGCCGCTACCTCGGCGGCCCGGTGACCTGGGAAGGCTTTGACGACGAGCGCGTCGAGGCACTGAAACTGCCCTTCACCGTCATCCATGCCGGCACCGACGCGGCGATGTTCGCCGAGCTCGACTCCGCCTATCAGCGCAAGGCGCCGATCATGCTGTGGATCTATTCGCCGCACTGGGCGCCGGCCAAGTACAAGGGCGAGTGGGTCGAATTCCCCGAATACACGCCGGAGTGCTACACCGACCCCAAATGGGGCACCAACCCCGACGCCAAATATGACTGCGGCAAGCCGCATGGCGAAATCTGGAAATATGCGTGGGGCGGCATGAAGGAGAAATGGCCGGTCGCCTACAAGGTGGCCAAGGCCTATACGATCGACACCGACGAGCTCAACAAGATGAGCGGCGACATCGACCTCAACGGCAAGACGCCGGAAGAGGTCGCCGCCGCCTGGATCGCCGCCCACGAGGCCGACTGGAAGGCCTGGGCGCAGTGACCATTCCGACTGGAAATTGCGAGACCCGGCCGGGCATGGCCGGGTCTCTACTGCCCGTTCCAGAAGGACGAATGCATGAGCGACGCGACTGAACCGCAGGCCGCCGGCGCGCCCAGGGATGCGCGCCCGATAAAGCTTGCCTGCCGCAATGTCTGGAAGCTGTTCGGCGCCAATGCCGCGAGCTTCATCCGCGAGCGCGCCGGCAAGGCGAGCCCCGCCGACATCGCGGCGGCGGGACTGGTCGGCGCGGTACGCGCCGTCGACCTCGAGATCCGCCAGGGCGAGATCTTCATCATCATGGGGCTGTCCGGCTCAGGCAAGTCGACGCTGGTGCGCTGCATGTCGCGGCTGGTCGAGCCGAGCCATGGCAAGGTCGAATTCGAAGGCAAGGACCTGCTCAAGATTTCCGATGCGGCGCTGATCGAGCTCAGACGCCACCGCATGGGCATGGTGTTCCAGAATTTCGCGCTGCTGCCGCATCTCAACGTGCTCGACAATATCGCCTTTCCCTTGAGCATCCAGGGACAGGACCGGGCGACGCGAGAGGCCCGCGCCCGCGAGGTGATCGATCTCGTCGGCCTGCGCGGGCGCGAGCATTTCTATCCGCGCGAACTTTCCGGCGGCCAGCAGCAGCGCGTCGGCATCGCGCGCAGCCTCGCCACCAAGCCGGAGATCTGGTTCCTCGACGAGCCGTTCTCGGCGCTCGATCCGCTGATCCGCCGCGAGATGCAGGACGAATTGATGCGGCTGCAGACAATGCTGCACAAGACCATCGTCTTCATCACCCATGATTTCGACGAGGCGATCCGGCTCGCCGACCGCATCGCCATCATGAAGGATGGCGAGGTCATCCAGACCGGCACACCGGAAGAACTGGTGGTCAATCCGGCGACCGACTATGTCGCCGAGTTCACCCGCGACGTCGACCGCGCCAAGGTGATCTCGGCGAGGAGCCTGATGCGCGCTTGCGGCGGCGCCGAGCATGGCGGCACGGTCTCGCCGGAGGCGAAGATCGCCAGCTTCTCGGCCGGTATCGTCGCCGCCGGCAAGCCGTTCGCCGTCGTCAACGGCAGCGGCAAGCCGATCGGCGAAGTGACGCCGCAAGCGGTGATCGACCTGCTCGCCGGCATCGAGCGCAGCGGAGCCGGCGCATGACGGTAACGGCGAGCGCCAGCGAAGCCAGACCGCCGGTCCAGCGCTGGCTGGCGATCTGGGCGCTGGCGCTTGCCGCAGTGCTGGTCGTGTTCCTGCTCGAGGACAAAGTGCCCTGGGCGGTCAATTATCCGGCCGACGCCGTCATTCCGGTCGCCGACTGGATAGGCGGGCTGATGAAGTGGATAAAGACGAACTTCTCCTGGCTGACCCGCTCGATCACGGCGGTGCTTGGCGTGCCGCTCGACTTCGCGCTCGATCTTCTGGCCAAGAACTTCAAGGTCGGCCATGGCGCGGATGCCTTCACGCTGCCGCGCCTGTCCTGGCTCGGCGTCTGCGTTGCGGCGTTCCTCGCCGGCCGCGCCGCCGGCGGCTGGAAGTTGGGTGTGCTGGTCGGCGGCTGCTTTGCCTATGTCGCGCTGTTCGGGCAATGGACCAGCGCCATGCTGACGCTGGCGCTGATCTCGATCGCGGTGCCGTTCTGCATCGTCACCGGCCTGTTCGTCGGCATCTGGGGCTGGCGCAAGCCATGGGCCGAAAGGCTCATCGTCTCCCCTGCGCTCGATCTGATGCAGACCATCCCGACCTTCGCCTATCTGATCCCGATGCTGCTCCTGTTCGGCAACAGCCCGGTGTCGGCGATGATCGCCACCGCCATCTTCGCCACGCCGCCGATGGTCAGGGCGACGATGCTCGGCCTGCAGCGGGTGCCGTCCGAGATCGACGAGTTCAGCGAGATGGCCGGCTGCACGGCCAGGCAGAAACTGTGGCGTGTGCTTTTGCCCTCGGCGCGGCCGACGCTGATGGTCGGCGTCAACCAGGTCATCATGCTGGCGCTGAACATGGTGATCATCGCCTCGATGATCGGCGCCGGCGGCCTCGGCTATGACGTGCTCCTGGCGCTCAGGGCGCTGAAGGTCGGCGAAGCGATGGAGGCCGGCCTCGCCATCGTCGCCTTGGCCATCGCGCTCGACCGGCTGAGCCAGGCGATCGCCCACAACCACGCGATGGGCCAGACGCATCGGGCGGCGGGCCTCCATTTCTGGCGGCGCTATCCCAACCTGACACTGGCTGTCGCCGTCCTTGTCGTCACCACGCTGCTCAGCCTGTTCGTGCCCGGCTTCGCGGCGGTGCCGAAAGCGATGACGCTGACCACGGCGCCTTTGTGGAAGGCGGCTGTGAACTGGGTGACGATCAATTTCTTCGACATCATCGAGGCCTTCCGCGTGGCGCTGATCCTCAACGTGCTCAATCCGGTGCGCGCCTTCTGCGAGGGCTTCCCGTGGCTCGGCGCCGTGTTCCTGCTCGGCCTTGCCGGCTACCAGCTCGGCGGCGCGCGGCTTGCCGCGCTGGTCGCGGCACTGACCGCCTTCTGCGCGGTGACGGGCTTGTGGGAAAAGACCATGGCGACGGTCTATCTCTGCGGCATCTCGGCCTTCATCTCATGCCTGATCGGCATTCCGATCGGCTTTGCCGCCTCGCGCAGCGACCGCTTCGAGAAGATCGTCACGCCGATCATCGACACGCTGCAGGTGCTGCCGTCCTTCTGCTTCATCATCCCGGTGGTGATGCTGTTCCGCGTCGGCGACGTCACCGCGATGATCGCGACGATCGCCTTCGCGGTGGTGCCGGCGATCCGCTACACCAATCACGGCATCCGCCAGGTGCCGCCGGCGCTGATCGAGGCGGCGAAGGTTTCGGGCTGCACGCCGCGCCAGACCTTCTTCCGCGTGCAGCTGCCGCTGGCGCTGCCCGAGATCATGCTCGGCGTCAACCAGACGATCCTGATGGCCTTGGCGATGATCATCATCTGCGCCATGGTCGGTACCCGCGATCTCGGCCAGGAAGTGTTCATCGCGCTGTCCAAGGCCGATTCCGGCCGCGGCATCGTCGCGGGGCTGGCCATCGCCTTCATCGGCATCGTCGCCGACCGGCTGTTCAATGCCTGGACAGCGAAAGCCAGGGCGAGGCTCGGGTAAAGCCCCAAGCGCCGAAACCACCCAAAGGAGACAGGACCATGACCAGCCGGACGGCCAGCTGCGCCTGCGGCCAATTGCAGATCCGCTGCCCGCAGGAACCCGACATCGTTTCGCTTTGCCATTGCCTGGACTGTCAGCGGCGGACCGGCAGCCCGTTCGGGATCGCGGCCTTCTTCGATGCCGCCGCGACCGATGTCACCGGATTGTCGCGGACATTCGAGCGCAATTCCGATAGCGGATTTTCGATCGCCTTTCACTTCTGCGGAAGCTGCGGTTCGACGGTGTTCTGGTATCCGTCGCGACGGCCGGCCGCGGTCGCCGTTGCCGTCGGCTGTTTCGCCGACCCATCCTTTCCGGCGCCGACTCGATCGGTTTTCGACAAGCGCCGGCACGGCTGGGTCGCCGTGCCGGCCTGACGGCAAGCGCGCCTGGTCGCGAAAGCGTTACTCCGCCGCGACGCCCTTCACCTCGAGATAGCTCTCCATCGAGTCGTCCAGCGCCTGCAGCCAGGGCGTATGGTGCAGCGGCGCCATGGTGCCGGTCATCAGCGAGCGATAGGCGTGGTCGCGGAAGCCCATGATGTCCTCCACCTTGTGATGCTCCCACTCCATGAAGGTGTGGTTGACCGCCTCGACGTCGAAGCCCGGATAGTCGGTCTGGTCCATCAGTTCCTTGGTGTAGTCGCCCTGGAACCAGATCATCTGCTCGGCGTCTTCCAGTGTCTCCTCGCGTGCGCGCCACTTGGCGCCGTGCTCGGCCATTGCCTCGGCCGAAGGCAGCTTGATGCGGCCCATGATGACGTCGCGCGCATACCAGGCCTGCGCGTCGAACATGTTGAAAGTATAGAACTGGTCCTGCATGCCGATATAGAACAGCTTCGGGTTCTTTTCCCACACCACGCCCTCGTAGAGGTCGAGCGGCCACATGCGGTTGGCGGTCTTGAGCTTGAGGTCGTCGGTGAGGAAGGGGAAGGAATGCAAATAGCCGGTGCACAGGATGATGGCATCGACATCCTTGGTGGTGCCGTCCTTGAAATGCGCCGTCTTGCCGACGACCTTCTGCAGCAGCGGCACCTCCTTCCAGTTCTCCGGCCATTTGAAGCCCATCGGCTTCGAGCGGTAGCTGGAGGTGATCGATTTGGCGCCGTATTTGTAGCACTGCGAGCCGATGTCCTCGGCCGAATAGGAACGGCCGATGATCAATATGTCCTTGCCCTTGAATTCCATGGCGTCGCGGAAGTCGTGGCTGTGCAGGATGCGGCCGTTGAAGGTGGCGAAGCCCTCGAAGAACGGCACGTTGGGCACGGAGAAATGGCCGGAGGCGACGACGACATTGTCGAACTCTTCCGAGTAGGTGACGTCGTTGCTGCGGTCATGCGCGGTGACGGTGAATTTCTTCGTTGCGTCGGAATAGGTGACCATGCGCACCGGCGTGTTGAAACGTACCCATTTGCGCACGCCTGATTTTTCGACGCGGCCCTTGATGTAGTCCCACAAAACGGCGCGCGGCGGATAGGAGGCGATCGGCCGGCCGAAATGTTCCTCGAATGTGTAGTCGGCGAATTCGAGGCACTCCTTCGGCCCGTTCGACCAGAGATAGCGGTACATCGAGCCGTGCACCGGGTCGCCATGCTCGTCGAGGCCGGTGCGCCAGGTGTAGTTCCACAGCCCGCCCCAGTCGGACTGCTTCTCGAAGCAGACGACTTCCGGAATCCCGGCGCCCTTGTCGGCGGCTGACTTGAAGGCTCGAAGCTGTGCCAGACCGGACGGCCCGGCTCCGATGACGGCAACGCGACTGTTCATGGCGGGTCTCCCGTTCTCATTTCCCCAGCGAAACAAATTTCACTGTCAGTAACAGTAATCGCACCTCTCGTGCTGTCAACGGTCCTTCTGGCGAAAGCGCGTTCCGCGTCGGCAACTTCCGGTGAAAAACCGCCGGCGGGCTGTGAGCGGGAAAGGCAGAAATCGGCCGTGGATGGCTTGTTGCGACGATTGCGCTCGTGTACCGGCAACGAATATGTTCACCTTGAGTGAAATAATTCCGTAGAATGCAGGGGGCGACATGGCCAAGAAGGCTTCCGATCTCAAGCACGGCGCCGGCGCCGCCAAGAGCAAGCCTTCGCCGAAGGCCGTGTCGGCCGACGGGCGCACGATCCGCACGCCGCTGACCCAGAACCCGCACGCCATTCGCGACACGCGCGAGAAGGTGCTTGAAGTGGCGATCGGGCGCGAGGTGCGGGCATTCCGCAAGAAGCTCGGCATCACGGTCGCCGATCTCGCCGTCGCCACCGACATTTCGCTTGGCATGCTGTCGAAGATCGAGAACGGCATCACCTCGCCGTCGCTGACCACGCTGCAGGCGCTGTCGAGGGCCCTCGGCGTGCCGGTCACCGCCTTCTTCCGCCGCTTCGAGGAAGAGCATGCCGCGGTCTTCGTCAAGGCCGGCGAAGGCCTCGATGTCGAACGGCGCGGCACGCGCGCCGGCCACCAGTACAATCTGCTCGGCCATATCGGCTCCAACACCAGCGGCGTCGTCGTCGAGCCCTACCTGATCACGCTGACCGAGGACTCGGACGTGTTCCCGACCTTCCAGCATGCGGGCATGGAATTCCTCTATATGCTGGAGGGCGAGGTGGTGTACCGGCACGGCAACAACCTCTATCCGATGAAGCCCGGCGACAGCCTGTTCTTCGACGCCGACGCGCCGCATGGGCCCGAACAGCTAACCCGGCTGCCGATGCGGTACCTGTCGATCATCTGCTATCCGCAGAGCAGCGCTGGGTGAATGGCCAATCTCCCCCCTCGTGGGGGAGATCGACAGCTTCAGTCCGGTCCAAATCCCGGGCTCGTCGGGCTGCCATCGTCCAGCTTCGACAGCCACTCGACCAGCGTCGGGCGGTAGCGGGTCAGGCCCTTGTAGGTGGCAAGCTCCTCGGGCAGGTCGCGGATGACGCGATGCAGGCGACGCGCCCATTTGGGCTGCGTCACCAGCTCGTCCATCTTGATCAGGTAGCAGCGGATCGGGAAGACGATGCCGTTCGAGCGCGGCAGCCGCCAGAAGCTCTGCAACTCGACGCGCAGATGCACCTTATCGCCGACATTCTCAGGCGTCACCGTCGCCCGGTCGGGACCCCATTTGTGGTAGTTCTCCGGGCTGGTGTCGAGGCGCGGATTGATGGTCATCGTCCAGTTGAGCCGTCGCGCCGGCTTGCCCTGCTGGATGTTGGTGAGGAATTTCAGCGCACGGATGAAGATGCCCTTCTCGTGCGCCAGCGGCACCGGCGCGTGCCATTCGAAGAAGTTCATGCCGATGTCGAAATCGAGCGACCAGTCGGCCTGGGTGGTGACCATGCCGGCATCCATCCACAGATTGCCGTCGCGCTGGTCGAGGATGCAGAAATCGCCCTGGCTCTGGCGGGTGATGTATTCCATCGGGCCATAGGGCAGCGTCGAGGTGTCGCCGAAGGTGAAGGTGTCGTCGATGCCGAGCGGCCGGTTGATCCAGCGCCAGCGGTCACCGTCGCGGGTCAGCGTGAAATGCTCGGGATAGCCGAGCGCCTGCTGCTCCATCAGCAGCTCGAGCAGGTCCCAGCCGGCCAGCGTCATATGCGGCAGCGACTGGCAGCGCAGCGGATCCTCGGCCAGAACCAAAGCGCGATCCTGCATCTCGGCGACATAGTGCTCATCGACGTCGATCAGGTTTTCCAGAACGCTGCCCTTCGGGCCGACGACGTGCGGCTCGATGTTGACGGCATACATGTAGCTGTCTTCGTTGAACGGGAACGGAAAGCGCCTGATGTGCTCCGGGCTGTTCCTGAACGTGTAGTCGTCCCGAAAGGTTTCCTTGCGAAAGGTGATGCCCAAGCTCGCCTCCTATCTTTCCAGGACCAGCGACTTGCCCTCGAAGCGCGAGACGCAAGGCATGATCTTGCAGCCGGAGCGATGGTCTTCCTCGCTCAGCCAGTGGTCGTTGTGGATGAACTTGCCGTCGGAAGAGATGACATTGGTCTCGCACTGGCCGCAGACGCCGCCGCGGCAGAGATAGGGCGGATCGACGCCGGCGGCCTCGATCGCCTCGAGCAGGCTCTGCTGCGAGCCGACGCGGATCGTCTTGCCGCTGACGGCCAGCGCCACATCGAAAGGCGCGCCGGGCTGCGGCGCCGCGAAATGCTCGAAATGCACCGTTTCCGACGGCCAGCCGAGAGCGGCGGCGCGGTCGCGCACCCAGTTGATCATGCCCGCCGGGCCGCAGACATAGAGATGCGTGCCGAGCGGCTGCGTCGAAAGCAGACGGTCGAGATCGATGCGCTCGTCGCGATCGTCATGGTAGAGTTTCACCCGGCGGTCGTAGCGCTGCTGCAGTATATCGGCATAGGTGCCGAGCGAAGCGGTGCGGCAGGTGTAGTGCAGTTCGAAATTGCCCCCGGACCCCGCCAGTTGCGCGGTCTGCGCCATGAACGGCGTGATGCCGATGCCGCCGGCCAGCATCAGGTGCTTCCTGGCTCTCAGGTCGAGCGAGAACAGGTTGACCGGATAGCTGATCACCATCTCCAGGCCGGGCTTGACCGACCTGTGCATGAACAGCGAGCCGCCGCGGCCGACATCGTCGCGGCGCACCGAGATCGTGTATTCGCTGGTATTGAGCGGCGAGCCCATCAGCGAATAAGGGTTGAGCCTGGTGCGGTCGCCGTCGCGCATCTCGACCACGACATGAGCGCCGCCTGAAAAGGTCGGCAGGAGTTCACCGTCGCGGCGGCGGAAATGGAAGCGGGTGACCAGGTCGTTGACGGGGACGACATCGCTGACGACGACGTCGAGCTTGGTGGTGCCGGTGCTCATCGGAAGACCTCCTCCATCGGAGGAATCTCTGAGCGATCCTCGGCATTGATGCAGACGCCCTGGAAGGCGGCGAGGCGCCGCGAATAGTGGTCGCGCACCAGAAGCAGCAGGCCGCAATGCGCGCAGGTTGCCGGCTGCGTCGTCACGTTCTCGGTGATGCCCTTGCAGTGCACGCACTGCATGCGGCGCGCCAGCGAGCCGCGATGCTCGGTCTGCATGGAGGTGTGGTCGATGCCGGCCTCGAGCGCCACCTGCATGGCCTGGCCGATCAGCCCTTCGGTGCCGCTAAGATAGAGGCGCAGGCCCATATGGGCGTTGGTCAGCGTCTGCCTCAATCGCGGCAGCAGGCTGGCGAAGGACGGCGGCAGATGGAGCTGTGCCGGCTTCAGCGCTTCGAGAGCGGCGATGTGCTTGCCGTCTGGAGCCGCAATGAAGACGATCTCGGCGCCGTCGAAGAAACCGGCCGGCGCCTTGCCGGCCATGTCGATGATCGCGAGCGCGCCTTCGGCATCCGCCACGAAAAGGTGGTGCTTGCCGGGCTGCGGAGACAGGGTTCCGTAAACGGGCCGGCTGATGATCGTCTTGGCTGCCATTCTTCCTTCGTGCCCTGGAGCGTTTCACCGTTTCACGGAAACGGCGAACCGCTCAATCTCCTTGTTTTGACGCAATTCCGGACGGAAAACCGTTCACACTTTTCCTGGAATTGCTCTCAACCCCTCCCCGTTGATAATGCCTCAGCCCTTGGCGGTGCGCTTGGTCTTTTTGGGATCATCGAACGGCAATGGCTGCGCCGTCGCCCTGATCGAGCCGCTCCTGTTGCGAATCTCGAGCCTGGTGTCCCTGACGGCGCAGTCGACGTCGAGGCGGGCGATGCCCATCGACTTCTCGACCAGCGGCGAATACATGGCGCAGGTGACGACGCCGACCTTCTTGCCGTCGCGATAGACCGGCGCGCCCTCGTCGGCCGGCTCCCTGCCGTCGAGCAGGACGCCGTAGATCTTGAAGCGCTCCTTGCCCTTCAGGCGATAGTGCTCCTCGGCGCCGCGGAAGCCGGTCTTGCCGGGGCTGACGGTGAAGTCGAGGCCGAGTTCCCACAGCGTGTCGCCGGGGCCTTCGCTCTCGAACGGATACTTTTGGGAATTGTCATAGGGATAGAACAGCAGGTAGCTCTCGACGCGCAGCATATCGAGCGTGGTGAAGCGGCACGGGATGATGCCGACGCCCTTCCCCTCGTCGAGGATCCTGTCCCAGATCGTGCCGGCATCCTGGCCTCGGCAGAAGATCTCGTAGCCGCGCTCGCCAGTGTAACCGGTGCGCGAGATCATGACGGGAAAGCCGAAGAGCTGCGTCTGCATGTGATGGAAGTAGTTGAGGTCGCGGATGCCCGGCACGTGCTTGGCCAGGTAGTCGACGGCGGTCGGGCCCTGCAGCGAGAGGTCGTGCAGATTGTCGTCGAAGCGTAGCGAGACGTCGCGGCCCGCCGCTGCGCGCTGCAACTCCTCATGGCCGGTGCCGGAGCCGTGCACGACCATCCAGCTGTTGGGGCTGATGCGGTAGATGATGCAGTCGTCGGTGAACTTGCCGGCCTCGTTCAGCATGCAGGCATAGGCCGACTTGCCGGGATAGATCTTCTCGACGTCGCGGGTGGTGGCGAGGTCGATGAGGTGCGCGGCGTGCGGCCCGGTGATGTGAACCTTCTTCAGGCCGGAGACGTCCATCAGGCCGGCCTTGGTGCGGATGGCGACATATTCCTCGTCGGCATCCTTGTCGTAGGTCCAGGCGGTGCCCATGCCGCTCCAGTCCTCGAGCTTCGAGCCGAGCGCGCGATGGCGGTCCGCCAAGGTCGAAAATCTCCAGGATGCCGTCATCCGATCGTCCTCCGTCAGAAAGTCATTGCTGTTCCCTGCTCCTTGGCTCGATGGCCGGAGCTTTGATCGAATATTGACCGCAAACGACGAAGCGCTGCAATCCCCTTGAAGCAAATAATTTCATTGTCAGGCAAATTTCTTGACATGGAACGAACGGTTCACAACGCCGAAATGCGGCTTGACAATTCCGGAATTCGGTCGGAATTTATGAAAAAAATTTCACTCTGTTGAAAGAGTGAGACGCCCGGCCGATGACGTCGAGAGAAGGGGAAAACCGATGTCCGACCTGCAGCAGCGCATCGAAGCGCTGTACCGTTCCGACGTGCGCGGATCCGCGCTCCTGATCATTTGCCTGTGGGCGACGATCCTCTTCGTCCTCATCATGACATGGCCATACATTCCGCACGCCGGCATCAAGCTGGTCGTCGCGGTCGCCGCCGGCGCCGTGCTGATCTTCAACACGGCCGCCATCCTGGCGATGGTCAACCACTACAAGGAAGACAAGGACTTCATCTACGGGCTCGACATCAAGAACGCCGACGCGTTCCGCAACCGCAAGGGGTAGACAGCATGTCCCGCTACAAGCCGCCGGAACAGAGCAAGGCCGGCCAGATCCTCGATATCGCTGTGGTCGTGGTCGCCATTTTCGTGGCGCTTTGGCTGCCGTTGAAGCTCGGCCTCGCCGGAGCCGCGAAGTCCATCGATCCGCTCGACGCCAAGACTTGGGACGCGCTTGGCCAGAATGCGACCATGGCGTCGATCTGGGAGAAGCTCGGCTACACGCCCGAGACCGCGCACGACATCATCCAGAACCGCTTCCACTATGTGATCGACTGGCCGACGCTGATCATCATGGCGGCGGTTCTGATCGGCTATTTCGTGTTCCTGTTCCGCGCATCGGACCGGGAATATCGCGAAGTCATCAACGAAAAGTTCGACGACAAGTAACCCGGGGACACGATCATGTGGATACCGCTGTCTTACGCCTGCTGGGGCATCTCGATCGTGCTCGCGCTGTGGATGCTCTACGACTGGTTCAAGGTCGATACGACCTATTCCGAGGAGGTGCTGACCTCCTCGCGCGAAGGCGAGCTTGAAGCCGTTTCCGAAAAGCACCGGATCTGAGTGGGGACTGATCGATGACGGTCGCGCTTGACAACACCACCACCATCCACGGCGACAGGGTCTCGCTGCTCCGGGTGCTCGGCCCCGCACATGTCTGGGCGCTCGGCGTCGGCATCGTGCTGGTCGGCGAATTCACCGGCTGGAATTTCGCCGCCGACAAGGGCGGCGCGCTGGCGGCGCTGATCGTCTGCTGGCTCGTCGGGCTGCTCTACACCTCGGTCGCCATGATCGATTCCGAGGTGACATCGACCGTCGCCGCCGCCGGCGGCCAGTATGCGCAGGCCAAGCACATCGTCGGGCCGCTGATGGCCTTCAACGTCGCGCTGTTCCTGGTCTTCGCCTACACGATGCTGGAAGTGTCGGACGCCATCCTGCTCGGCGACACGATCGTCGCCAAGGCCGGCGTCGAGGGCCTAACGCACAATTCCTTCATCGCCGCCACCATCGTGGTGCTGGCCTGGCTGAACTATCGCGGCGTGCTGATGACGCTCAACGTCAACTTCGTCATCACCGCGATTGCCTACATCTCGATCGTCATCCTGTTCTTCTCGGTGAGCCCGTGGACGCAAGGCGCGGTGCTGAAGCTCAACGAACTGGTGACGCCCAGCAATGCGCTGCCCTATGGCTGGATCGGCGTCATCGCCGCCTTCCAGTTCGGCATCTGGTACTATCTCGGCATCGAGGGCACCACGCAGGCGGCCGAAGAAGTGCGCTCACCGGCGCGCTCGCTGCCCTACGGCACCATGGCCGGCATGATCACGCTTCTGATCGCCGCTGCCATGACCTGGTATGTCTGCGCCTCGATGATGCCGTGGGAGTATCTCGGCATCACCTATTATCCGCTTTGGGACGCCGGCAAGCTGACGGGCAGCCCGCTGCTCGAGAACCTGCTGTTCATCGCGACGCTGCTGGCAGCACTTGCCTCGGCCAATGGCTGCATCAACGATGCCGCCCGTGCATGGTTCTCGCTCGGCCGTGACCGCTACCTGCCGAGCTGGTTCTCGGCGGTGCATCCGAGATACCGCACGCCCTACCGCTCGATCTTGTTCCTGCTGCCGATCGCGCTCGCCTTCGCCTTCATCGCCGACCTCAACCAGGCGATCACTTTCTCGATCCTGTCGGGCGTGCTGCAATACACCTTTATGAGCATCAACATCATGATGTTCCGCAAGAAGTGGCCACTGGGTTCCATCCGCCGCGGCTACACGCACCCCTTCCATCCGCTGCCGGCAATCGTGCTGTTCTGCCTGTGCGTGGTCACCTTCTTCGCCATCTTTCTCGGCTTCGGCTCGCAGCTGATCGCGATGACCATCTTCTATTTCCTGATCTCGCTGTGGTTCCACTTCTACCGTTACAAATTCGTGCGCCGCGGCGACCAGTTCACCATGCCGTGGCCGAAGCCGCAGGGCTATTGAGTGGAAAGAAAGCCCGCCGGCTGACGGCGGGCTCTGGCGTGTCGAGATGTCTGAGTTGACGTCAGTCTTGTTTGCCGGGGCGATTGCGCTTGCCGTCGTCGTCCACCTTGCCTGGCTCGCGCGCAAAAGCCGCAACCGGGCCGAGGCGGCGCTTGCCGCCGACACCGCCGGCATTCGCACCGTTGTTGCCGACGCCGTCGATATCTCCGACGGCACGGCTGGTGTCGCCATCTGGGCGGGCACCTGGAACGGGCTTCGTGTGCAGGTCCGCACCATCGTCGACACGCTGGCGACCCGAAAACTGCCGGCGCGCTGGCTCACCGTCACGGTCACCGAGCCTGTCGACGTTCCGGGAACTTTCGACATGATGATGCGGCCGGGCTCGGCGACCACGTTTTCCAATTTCGATCACCTTGGCCACACGCTGCCGAAGACCGCCGGCTTTCCCGTCGAGGCGGTACTGCGCACGGACCGCAAGGGAGTCGCCTTCCCGCAGGACGTGATCGCCGGCCATCTCGACATCTTTGCCGAGGGCCGGGCCAAGGAGCTGCTGGTCACACCGAAGGGCGTGCGCATCGTCTGGCTGCTGGCCGAGGCAGAGCGGGCGCGCTACGGCGTGTTCCGGCAGGCTGCGTTTGGCGACACGAAACTGGATCCGGCGCTGATCGAAAGGCTGCTGCAATCGGCCTCGACGCTTCGCGATGCCATCAACGAGCGCAAACGGCAGGCCGCATGACCGACAAAGCCAGTTCCCCCGCCTCGGCGAATCCGTATCTCGTGCTCGGTGCGGCGATCGTGCTGCCGGGGAGCGGACATGTCATGCTCGGCGTGCCGACGCGCGGGCTGCAATTCCTGTTCTTCATGGTGATCCTTGGCTGGGTGACCACCAAGGTGGCGGCACCGGACGCCAGCTTCGTCGGCCGTCATGCCGGCGGCTTCCTGATTTATGCACTGTCGATTCTCGATGCCTACAAGATGGCACGCATCCGCTACACGCAATGGGCTCATAGTGACCGCCGAAGCGATGACGGCGCGGCCGGCGGCGTAGAGCCGCACACGTAACTAGAGGAAAATTTTTTTCATATGGTTGAATTCTAATTCCTCATTCGGTACATCATTTGAGAGCCATAAACGTCGGAGGCTGACATGTGCGGAATCGTCGGACTTTTCCTCAAGGACAGGTCGCTGGAGCCCAAGCTGGGCGCGATGCTGTCGGAGATGCTGATCTGCCTCACCGACCGGGGTCCGGACAGTGCCGGCATCGCCATCTATGGCGCACCGGCCGGCAACGAGGCCAAGATCACCATCCAGTCGGCGAAACCGGAACACGACTTCCGCGGCCTCGACGCGGAGCTCGCCAAGGCGATCGGCGCGCCGGTGAGCGTCGCGGTCAAATCGACGCATGCGGTGATCAGGACGGCTCCGGACAAGGTCGACACCGCGCGTGAGGCACTGCAATCGCTTCGGCCCGATATCCGCATCATGGGCGCCGGCGAAGCGGTCGAGATCTACAAGGAGGTCGGCCTGCCGGAAGCCGTCGTCGAGCGTTTCGACGTGCGCTCGATGACCGGCACGCACGGCATCGGCCACACCCGCATGGCGACGGAATCGGCGGTCACCACGATGGGCGCGCACCCCTTCTCGACCGGAGCCGACCAATGCCTGGTGCACAATGGCTCGCTGTCCAACCACAACAATGTGCGGCGCGAGCTGGTCCGCGAGGGCATGAAATTCGAGACCGAAAACGACACCGAGGTGGCAGCCGCCTATCTCTCCTCCAAGATCGCGCATGGGAAGAACCTCGGCGAGGCGCTGGAGGGCACACTCTCCGATCTCGACGGCTTCTTCACCTTCGTCGTCGGCACCAAGAACGGCTTTGGCGTGGTGCGCGACCCGATCGCCTGCAAGCCCGCCGTCATGGCCGAGACCGACCAGTATGTCGCGTTCGGTTCGGAATATCGCGCGCTCACCAAACTGCCCGGCATAGACAATGCGAGGGTCTGGGAACCGGAGCCCGCAACCGTCTATTTCTGGGAGCACTGAGTTCATGCCGGCAACCAACGTATCCACCGCTCAGCGCGACCAGAGCCACGCCAGGGTGTTCGACCTTGCCGCACTGTCGCTGCGCGAGCTGAACCAGGCGCTGCATCAGCTGACCCCGGGCTCCAACGAGACGGCCTGGGAGGTGCTCAACCCCAAGGGCAGCCATTCGGTCGCCGTCGGCGTCGACCAGCCGGTCGCCATCGATGTGCGCGGCAGCGTCGGCTACTATTGCGGCGGCATGAATGCCGGCGGCGCCATCACCGTGCATGGCTCGGCCGGCCCCGGCGTCGGCGAGAACATGATGTCGGGCTCGATCGTGATCAAAGGCGACGCCAGCCAGTATGCCGGCGCCACCGGCCGCGGCGGCCTGCTGGTCATCGAAGGCAACGCGTCGTCGCGCTGCGGCATCTCGATGAAGGGCATCGACATCGTCGTGCACGGCAATATCGGCCACATGTCGGCCTTCATGGCACAGTCCGGCAACCTCGTGGTGCTGGGCGATGCCGGCGATGCGCTGGGCGATTCCATCTACGAGGCGCGGCTGTTCGTGCGCGGCAAGGTCGAGAGCCTGGGCGCCGACTGCATCGCCAAGGAGATGCGGCCCGAGCATCTGGAATTCCTGCAAGGCCTGCTCGACCGCGCCGGCGTGACCGGCGTCAAAGCTTCGGAGTTCAAGCGCTACGGCTCGGCGCGCAAGCTCTACAATTTCAATATCGACAACGCCGACGCGTATTGAGGCAAGATGACCTATCGCAACCCGCCGACGACGCCGCGCAAATCCGCGACCTTCGACGATTACACGCTCTCCGAAATCCGCCGCGCCGCGGCGACCGGCATCTATGACATCCGCGGCGCCGGCGCCAAGCGCAAGCTGCCGCATTTCGACGACCTCTTGTTCCTCGGCGCCTCGATCTCGCGCTATCCGCTGGAAGGCTATCGCGAGCGCTGTGACACCAGCGTGGTGCTCGGCACGCGCCACGCCAAGAAGCCGATCGAGCTGAAGATCCCGATCACCATCGCCGGCATGAGCTTCGGCTCGCTGTCCGGCCCCGCCAAGGAGGCGCTGGGACGCGGCGCGACGCTGTCCGGCACCTCGACCACCACCGGCGACGGCGGCATGACCGAGGAAGAGCGCGGCCATTCCAAGCAGTTGGTCTACCAGTACCTGCCGTCACGCTACGGCATGAACCCGCGCGACCTGCGCCGCGCCGACGCGATCGAAGTGGTCGTCGGCCAGGGCGCCAAGCCCGGCGGCGGCGGCATGCTGCTCGGCCAGAAGATCTCCGACCGCGTCGCCGAGATGCGCACGCTGCCAAAGGGCATCGACCAGCGCTCGGCGTCGCGCCATCCCGACTGGACCGGGCCCGACGACCTCGAGATCAAGATCCTCGAGCTGCGCGAGATCACCGACTGGGAAAAGCCGATCTACGTCAAGGTCGGCGGCGCCCGCCCCTACTACGACACCGCGCTCGCGGTGAAGGCCGGCGCCGACGTCGTCGTGGTCGACGGCATGCAGGGCGGCACCGCCGCGACGCAGGAAGTGTTCATCGAAAATGTCGGCCAGCCGACGCTTGCCTGCATCAGGCCGGCGGTGCAGGCGCTGCAGGACCTCGGCATGCACCGCAAGGTGCAGCTGATCGTTTCCGGCGGCATCCGCAACGGCGCCGACGTCGCCAAGGCGCTGGCGCTCGGCGTCGACGCTGTGTCGATCGGCACGGCGGCGCTGGTTGCGCTGGGCGACAACGATCCCCGCTGGGAGGCGGAGTACAATGCGCTCGGCTCCACCGCTGGCGCCTATGACGACTGGCACGAAGGCCGCGACCCGGCCGGCATCACCACCCAGGACCCCGAGTTGATGAAGCGGGTCGACCCGATCGCGGCAGGACGGCGGCTGGCGAATTACCTGAAAGTGATGACGCTGGAGGCGCAGACGATCGCTCGCGCCTGCGGCAAGAACAGCCTGCACAACCTCGAGCCCGAGGATCTCGTCGCGCTCACCATCGAGGCGGCTGCCATGGCGGGCGTGCCGCTTGCCGGCACCAACTGGATACCAGGGAAGAACGGCTTCTAATCAATTGAAGGGCCAAGACCCAAATGCCTTGGGCCATGGCCGACAAAAAATGGGGAACTGGTGTGACTACTGATCTTGCAGAATTCGCAAGGGCGAAAAACGTCAAATATTTCATGATCTCCTACACCGACCTGTTCAGCGGGCAGCGTGCGAAGCTGGTGCCGGCACAGGCGATCGCCGACATGCAGAAGGACGGCGCGGGATTTGCCGGCTTCGCCACATGGCTCGATCTCACCCCGGCGCATCCGGACATGCTGGCGGTGCCGGATCCAGCCTCGGTCATACAGTTGCCGTGGAAGCCGGAGGTCGCCTGGGTCGCCGCCAATTGCGTCATGGACGACAAGGAGGTCGGCCAGGCGCCGCGCAACACGCTGAAGCGGGTGATCGAAGAGGCCGCCCGCGACGGCATGCATGTCAAGACCGGCGTCGAGGCCGAGTTCTTCCTGATCTCGCCGGACGGCAAGGCGATCTCCGACGAATACGATACCGCCTCAAAACCATGCTACGACCAGCAGGCGGTGATGCGCCGCTACGACGTCATCGCCGAGATCTGCGACCACATGCTGGCGCTGGGCTGGGGCCCGTACCAGAACGACCATGAGGACGCCAACGGCCAGTTCGAGATGAACTGGACCTTCGACCATGCGCTGGCGACCGCCGACAAGCACTCGTTCTTCAAATTCATGGTGAAGTCGATTGCCGAAAAGCACGGCCTGCGCGCGACCTTCATGCCCAAGCCCTTCCAGGGCCTGACCGGCAATGGCTGCCATGCGCATATCTCGGTGTGGGACGAGACCGGCAAGACCAATGTCTTCGCCGACAATGCGATGGAGCTCGGCCTCTCGGCCAAGGGCAAGAATTTCCTTGGCGGCATCATGAAGCATGCCTCGGCGCTTGCGGCCATCACCAACCCGACGGTCAATTCCTACAAGCGCATCAATGCGCCGCGCACGATTTCTGGCGCGACCTGGGCACCGAACACGGTGACCTGGACCGGCAACAACCGCACCCACATGGTGCGCGTGCCAGGCCCGGGCCGTTTTGAGCTGCGCCTGCCCGACGGTGCAGCCAACCCGTATTTGCTGCAAGCCGTCATCATCGCCGCTGGTCTCGATGGCATCCGCTCGAAGGCCGACCCGGGCAAACGCTACGACATCGACATGTACCAGTTCGGCCATACCGTGACGGACGCGCCGAAATTGCCCCTCAACCTGCTCGACGCGCTGCGCGAGTTCGACAATGACAAATCGCTGAAGGCGGCGCTGGGTGAGGAATTCTCGTCGGCTTATCTAAAGCTGAAGCAGCAGGAATGGAATTCCTATGCTTCGCACTTCACGCAGTGGGAGCGCGACCACACGCTGGATATCTGAAGCATCGGACCGAAAAGTGCGAAGCGGTTTTCGGACGAATCCGATGCGTTGAGGAAGACCACCAGCGCGACGCGAGCGATCTCGGAATGACCTTATGAAATATTCGATCTTCTCGCTCGCCCGCGCCGCCCTCTCCGGCCACAAGAACTGGCAGCGCACCTGGCGCGACGCCAGCCCGAAGGACCGCTACGATGTGGTGATCATCGGCGGCGGCGGCCATGGGCTGGCGACGGCGTGGTTCCTCGCCAGCGAGTTCGGCATCCGCAACGTCGCCGTCCTCGAAAAGGGCTGGATCGGCTCCGGCAATGCCGGCCGCAACACCACGATCATCCGCTCCAACTACGGCCTGCCCGGCAATACCGGCTTCTACGAGCTGTCGATGAAGCTGTGGGAGCGGATGGAGCAAGACCTCAACTACAATTCGATGGTCAGCCAGCGCGGCGTCATCAACCTCTACCATTCCGACGCCCAGCGCGACGCCTATGCGCGGCGCGGCAACACCATGCGCATCAACGGTATCGACGCCGAATTGCTCGACCTCGCGGCGGTCAGGAAAATGATGCCGTTCCTGAACTTCGACAATGCGCGCTTCCCCGTGCAGGGCGGGCTGCTGCAGCGGCGCGGCGGTACGGCGCGACACGACGCCGTCGTGTGGGGCTATGCACATGCGGCCAGCGCGCTTGGCGTCGACATCATCCAGAACTGCGAGGTCACCGGCTTCACGCGCGACACCAACGGCAAGGTGACCGGCGTCGACACCTCGCGCGGCCGCATCGGCGCCGGCAAGGTCGGCATGGCGGTTGCCGGCTCCTCATCGCGCGTCGCCGCGATGGCGGGCCTGCGCCTGCCGATCGAAAGCCACGTGCTGCAGGCCTTCGTCTCCGAGGCGATCAAGCCGCTGCTGCCCAATGTCATGACCTTCGGCGCCGGCCACTTCTATGTCAGCCAGTCGGACAAGGGCGGCCTGGTCTTCGGCGGCGACATCGACGGCTACAATTCCTACGCCCAGCGCGGCAACCTTCCGGTCATGGAGGATGTCTGCGAGGGCGGCATGGCGCTGATCCCTATGATCAGCCGCGTCAGGCTGCTGCGCCAGTGGGGCGGCATCATGGACATGTCGATGGACGGCACGCCGATCATCGACAAGAGCCCTGTCGAAGGCCTCTATCTCAATGCCGGCTGGTGCTATGGCGGCTTCAAGGCGACGCCCGGCTCCGGCCTGGTCTTTGCCCATCTCATCGCTCGCGACGAAGCGCACAAAGAAGCCGCGCGCTTCCGCCTCGATCGCTTCCAGCGCGGCGCGATGATCGACGAAAAGGGCCAGGGCGCCCAACCGAACCTGCACTGAAGGCGGCCAGGAAATCATGCGTATTGTCTGTCCCTTCTGCGGCGAACGCGAACTCGGCGAGTTCACCTATCTCGGCGACGCCAAGCCGCGACGGCCGGCGGCGGACGCGGGCGAAGAGGCCGTCTACGACTATGTCTACCTGCGCGACAACATCGCCGGCCCGATGAGCGAGCACTGGTATCATGGCGGCGGCTGCAGGGCCTGGCTGAAGGTCACCCGCAACACGCTGACGCATGAGATTTCGGCTGTCGTGCCCGCTGCTGGCGCCGGTGCGGCAAAGGTTGACGCGTGATGGTGGGCGGCGCGCAAACACACCGGCTGGCAGACGGCGGCCTCATCGACCGCTCGGTGCCGCTGAGCTTCCGCTTCGACGGCAAGACGCTGCTTGGCTTCCAGGGCGACACGCTGGCCTCGGCGCTGGTCGCCAATGGCGTCAAGCTGGTCGGGCGCTCGTTCAAGTACCACCGCCCGCGCGGCATCCTGACGGCGGGATCGGAAGAGCCGAATGCGCTGGTCGAATTGCGCAGCGGCGCAAGGCGCGAGCCCAACACCAAGGCGACGACGGCCGAGCTCTATGACGGTCTCGAGGCCGCCAGCCAGAACCGCTGGCCGTCGCTGCGCCACGATTTCCTGTCGGTCAACCAGCTGTTCGCGCCGATCTTCGTCGCCGGCTTCTACTACAAGACCTTCATGTGGCCGGCGAAGTTCTGGGAAGCGGTCTACGAGCCGGCGATCCGCCGCGCCGCCGGTCTCGGCCGCGCCGCTGGCATTGCCGATCCCGACCACTACGACAAGGCCTGGGCGCATTGCGACGTGCTGATCGCCGGCTCCGGTCCGGCGGGACTGGCGGCGGCTTTGGCGGCAGGCCGCAGCGGGGCGCGCGTCATCCTGTGCGAAGAGGATTTTGTCCCGGGCGGCCGCTTGCTTGCTGACGGCGGAACGATCGACGGCCTGCCGGCCGCCGAATGGATTGCCCGCACGCTGGCCGAGCTTGGCTCGATGCCCGATGTCCGCATCATGACGCGCACGACGCTGTTCGGCGTCTATGACGGCGGCACCTATGGCGCGATCGAGCGCGTCAACGACCATCTGCCAGTTCCGCCGGAGCACCAGGTGCGGCAGCGGCTGTGGCGGATCGTGGCGAAGCGCAGCATTGTCGCGGCAGGCGCCATCGAGCGGCCGATCGTCTTTGCGGGCAACGACACGCCCGGCGTGATGATGGCTTCCGCCATGCGCAGCTATGTCGGCCGCTACGCGGCAACGCCCGCAAAACGCGTCGCGCTGTTCACCAACAACGAGGACGGCTGGCGCACGGTCCAGACGGCGATTGGCGCCGGGCTGCAGGTCGCGGCGGTGATCGATGCGCGGCCGGATGTCTCGCCGGCGCATCGCACGCTTGCTTCGAAGAACGGCTTCCCGGTGCTCAACGGCTCAGTTGCCGGCGTCGACGGCGGCAAGGACGGTGTGCGCAAGATCGCCGTCTCGCTGACCGGCGGCGCGCGCGCCGAGGTCGACGCCGACGGGCTTGCCGTTTCCGGCGGCTGGAATCCTTCGGTTGGGCTGACCTCCTATCATCGCGGCCGGCCGAAATGGCGCGACGACATCGCCGCCTTCGTGCCGGATGGCGCGCCGCCCGGCATGGTCGCTGTAGGCGCCGCCAACGGCGCCTTCGGCCTCGGCGCTTGCCTGCGCCAAGGGTTTGAGGCCGGCGCCGCTGCCGCAAGCGATTGCGGGCGCGGCGGCACCGCAGGTTCAGCGCCGGTCGCCGACGACGAGGCCTTCTCGCTCACCCCGCTCTGGCACGTCGCCGGCAAGGGCAAGGCCTTCGTCGACCAGCAGCACGACGTCACCGCTTCCGACGTCGAACTGGCGCAGCGCGAAGGTTTCGAATCGGTCGAGCACCTCAAGCGCTACACCACGCTCGGCATGGCGACCGACCAGGGCAAGACCTCCAACATTGCCGGCCTCGCCATCATGGCCGCCGTCACCGGCAAGTCGATCCCGGAAACCGGCACGACGATCTACCGGCCGCCCTATGTGCCGGTCGCCATTGGCGCCTTCGCCGGCCACCATCGCGACGAGACCTTCCATGCGACGCGGCTGACGCCGTCACATCACTGGGCGGCGGAACAGGGCGCGGTGTTCGTCGACACCGGTTTATGGAAACGGGCGCAGTGGTATCCCCGCGCGGGCGAAAAGGACTGGCTGGAATCGGTGACCCGCGAGGTCAAGGGGGTGCGCGGCGGCGTCGGCTTCTGCGATGTCTCGACGCTGGGCAAGATCGACGTGCACGGTCCCGACGCCGGCGTCTTCCTCGACCGCGTCTACATCAACTCGTTCTCCAACCTCGCCGTCGGCAAGGCGCGCTACGGGTTGATGCTGCGCGAAGACGGCATCGTCTACGACGACGGCACGACCTCGCGGCTGGCCGAGCATCACTATTTCCTCACCACCACGACCGCCAAAGCCGGGCTGGTGATGCAGCATCTCGAATTCTGCCGCCAGGTGCTGTTCCCCGAACTCGACGTGCAGCTGACCTCGGTCTCCGACCAGTGGGCGCAGTTCTCCATCGCCGGGCCGAAGACCCGTGAGCTGCTTCGCGAAATTGTCGATCCCTCGGAAGACCTGTCGAACGAAGGCTTTCCGTTCATGGGCGCGCGCGAAGTCGCCTTGCGCGGCGGCATCAAGGCCAGGCTGTTCCGCATTTCCTTCTCCGGCGAAATGGCGTTCGAGATTTCGGTGCCGGCGCGTTACGGCGAGGCGCTGGTGCGCAATCTGATGATTGCGGGAAAATCGTTAGGCGTGACACCTTATGGCACCGAGGCGCTCGGCGTGATGCGCGTCGAGAAGGGCCATGTCGCCGGACCGGAGCTCAACGGCACCACGACCGCCGCCGATCTCGGCCTCGGCAAGATGATGTCGACCAAGAAGGATTTTATCGGCCGCGTCATGGCCGGCCGCGAGGCGCTGGTTGCGCCGGACCGGCAGGTGGTCGTCGGCGTCAAGCCCACCGACAAGGCGCGGCGGCTGCGCTCCGGCGCGCATGTCATTCCGAAGGGCGAGATCCCCGGCCCCGGCAACGACCAGGGCTATGTCACCTCGGTCTGCTTCTCGCCGACGCTCGACCAATGGATCGGGCTCGGGCTGGTCGAACGCGGCCGCGAGCGCATCGGCGAGATCGTGCGCGCGCACGACCCGCTGCGTGGTGAGGCGTACGATGTCGAGCTCTGCAATCCCGTCTTCTACGATCCGGAAGGAGGGCGCCAGCGTGGCTGAGTTTTCCTGGGATATCCGCAGCCCGCTCGACCGCACCCTCGTCACCGGGCCGTATGGCGAGCGGGGTGAAGCCGGCTTGTCGCTGACCGAGATCCGCAATTTCGACCTCGTCCAGGCGATGGCGCGCCGCGGCAAGGCGGCCGAGATGGCCGCGGCCGCGAAGGCCCGCTTCGGTGTCGCCGCGCCGGAAACGCCGAAGGCGGTCGGCAACGCCGACGCGACGCTGATCTGGTCCGGACCGGATCAGTTTTTCGTGCTGTCGAAAGGCGGCAGGCACGGGATTGAGGCGCTTGCCTCGGTCTTTGCCGGATCGGCATCGCTTTCGGACCAGTCGCATGCGCGGGCGTTGATCAGCGTATCCGGGCAGAGAGTGCGCGCGATGCTCGCCAAGCTGTCGTCGATCGATCTGCATCCCGATGTGTTTGCGGTGGGCTCCGCTGCTGCAACCTCGATGGATCACACCAGCGTCACGCTGTGGCGGGGCGGTGATCGCGGCGGACAGGCGGTGTTCAACCTGCTGGTGTTTTCGACCTTCGCCGAAAGTCTCTGGCACACCATTCTCGATTCGGCCGCGGAGTATGGCGTTACGATCGGCCATTCCGAGGAACTGGCGTAGCGCATGTGCGCGCACCCCTCCTTCTCCCCCTGGGGGAGAAGGTGGATCGGCGCGTTGGCGCCCAGACGGATGCGGGGTGCGCGACGGAGTGAGACCCTGGCGTTCCTTCGCGCACCCCTCACCCGTCGCCTTCGGCGACACCTTCTCCCACAAGGGGAGAAGGAGGAGCCGGCGCCATCTCCACCTTGCCAAATCCAACCCCGCTGCTATTCTTGCTGCTAAACTAATTTCACACACAGGCAAACTTGTTGCTCGAAACATAGGGTCGAGATGTGAGCCAGTCGCCCTACCCCGCCGTCGCCTCCGGGCCGCCCCGGCCGAGCCTGATCCTCAGGCCAGGCCAGATCGCGTTGCCGCCCGGCATCGAGCGCTACACCGTGCAGGGCAACGGCGCGGTGCTGCTCGACGTCGAGGCCGGCGATACGGTGAGCGTGCGCAATATCGAAGGCGGACAGGCCTGCGAGCTGTTGGCCTGGGGCAAGGACGGCGTCACCGATCCCGGCATTTTCGGCGAGGCCGCAAACAGCAACGCCGCAGGCATCAAGGCGCTGCTGGCGGATGGCGACGACAGCTTGTCGGCGCTGCGTCTCGGCCTGCAACGCCGCCAAGTTCAGCTTGAGCAACCGAAGGCCGTGCGCGTCTTCGGCGGCGCGACGCCCGCCGGCACCGAGCAAGGCTTCGCCGTGCAGCGCGATGGCGCGCTGCTGGTCGCGGCGCCCGGCGGGCCGATGCTGGTCGACGGCCACGACACCGCGACGCCGCTCAGCGTCATCGTGCGCCGCGCGACGATCCGGCTGAAGGCGAAGTCCGGGCTTGCCGATCCGCTCGCCGATCCGGTGCTCGATCTCAGGGTCCATTCGGCGACTGCCGAAGCCTATTTCGTCAAGGCCGGCGACTATCTGCAGATCATCGATGTCGACGGCCGCCAGTGCACCGACTTCCAGTGCTTCTCGGCACGCAAGCTGGACAAGGGCCGCGACCTGCCGCTCGACGTGACGACGACGCGCACGCTGATGGGCGCCGCCTATCCGATGCCCGGCCTGCACTCGAAATATTACGACCAGGACATGGAGCCGCTGGTCGAGGTGGTGCAGGACACTTGCGGGCGGCACGACGCCTTCGCGCTCGCCTGTGCCGCCAAATATTACGACGACATTGGTTATCCCGGGCACACCAACTGCTCGGAGAATTTCAACAAGGCGCTTTCGGACAAGGGCGTCACGCCCCGCGCCGGCTGGATGGCGATCAACTTCTTCTTCAACACGGCAATCGACGCGCATGGCATAATGGTGTCGGACGAGCCGTGGTCGCGGCCGGGCGACTATGTGCTGTTGCGCGCACTGACCGACATCGTCTGCGTCTCCTCCGCCTGCCCCGACGACACCACGCCCGCCAATGGCTGGAACCTCACCGACATCCATGTGCGCACCTATTCCGGCCAGCACAAATTCTCGCGCGCGATCGCCAGACGCATGACGCCCGATTCGGAACCGAAGATGACCCGAGAGACAGCCTTTCATTCGAGCTTTGCCATGCACACGCGCGACTTCGCCGAGTACAGGGGGTACTGGCTGGCCAACTCCTTCGCCAAAGAGGGCGCCATCGCCGAATACTGGGCCTGCCGGCAGGCGGCGGTGATCATGGACCTGTCGCCGCTGCGCAAGTTCGAGGTGACAGGGCCGGATTCAGAAGCGCTGCTGCAATACACGCTGACCCGCGACGTCAAGAAGCTCGGCGTCGGCCAGGTCGTCTATTCGGCGATGTGCTACGAGCATGGCGGCATGATCGACGATGGCACCCTGCTGAGGCTCGGCAAGGACAATTTCCGCTGGGTCGGCGGCGACGACCTGTCCGGCGAATGGCTGCGCGAGACGGCCAGGGAACTCGGCCTCAATGCGCTGGTGCGCTCGTCCACCGACCAGATGCACAACATCGCCGTGCAGGGCCCGAAGAGCCGTGACATCTTGAAGGAGGTCGTCTGGACCTCGCCGCTGCAGCCCTCGATCGGCGAGCTCGAATGGTTCCGCTTCGCGGTCGCCCGCATCGGCGGCGGCAACGGCGTTCCGGTGGTCGTCTCGCGCACCGGCTATACGGGCGAGCTCGGCTACGAGATCTGGTGCCATCCGCGCGACGCCGAAAAGGTGTTCGACGCCATCTGGGAGGCCGGCCAGCCGCATGGGCTGAAGCCGATGGGCCTGCAGGCGCTCGACATGGTGCGCATCGAGGCCGGGCTGATCTTCGCCGGCTACGAGTTCTCCGACCAGACCGATCCGTTCGAGGCCGGCATCGGCTTCACCGTGCCGCTGAAGACCAAGACCGACGACTTCATCGGCCGCGACGCGCTGATAAGGCGCAAGGAACATCCGCAGACGAAACTGGTCGGCCTCGACATCGATGCGAACATCCCTGTCGGCCACGGCGACTGCGTCCATGTCGGCCGCGCCCAGATCGGCGTCGTCACCTCCGGCATGCGCTCTCCGCTGCTCGGCAAGACCATCGCCCTGGCGCGGCTCGACGTCACCCATGCCGACATCGGCACTCAGGTCGAGGTCGGCAAGCTCGACGGCCATGCCAAGCGGCTGCCGGCGCGAGTCGTGGCCTTCGCGCATTACGACCCGCAAAAGACGAAACCGCGCTCCTGACGGCCGCCTCCAAGGCCTCATCCGACCGTCTTGATGGCGGCCGCAGTGGCGTCCGTGCCATGTTTCGCAAGCGTGATGTGCACGGCGCCACAAAACGCTTGACGTGAAAGCGCGTCGGATCAATCTTCACTGTTAAGAAAAAAATGCGACTGAGTGGAAACACTACAGCCGTTCGAAATGAGGCCGGGGGGAAGCTTCGCGCAGCCGAGGCACACCGGCGGGGAACAGCAAAAAAGGGGAATTCATACATATGAGCACAATGAGCACGGTCCTTGAGCAGCCTGCGGAAGGCAAGCTGCTCAGGCATATCGACTGGCGTGGCGCCTTCTGGGTGGCAAGCGGCGTTCCCGCCCTCGTCCTGTTCTCCATCGGCGGCATTGCCGGCACGACCGGAACCCTGGCTTTCGTGATCTGGACGGTGTCCATGATCATGGGCTTCCTGCAGTCGTTCACCTATGCCGAAATCGCCGGCTTGTTCCCGAACAAGTCCGGCGGCGCCTCGATCTACGGCGCCACCGCCTGGCTGCGTTACTCGAAATTCATCGCGCCGCTGTCGGTGTGGTGCAACTGGTTCGCCTGGTCGCCGGTGCTGTCGCTCGGCTGCTCGATCGCCGCCGCCTATATCCTCAACGCGCTGGCGCCGATCCCGGTCTTCAGCGAGACCTCGCCGGAAGTGGTCGCCTATATCGCCGCCCATGCCGGCACGGCGCCCGCCGATGCCATCGCGGCGGTGGCCGCAGCCGCGACGCCGGCGATCCGCACCTGGTCGCTGTGGGGCCATACGCTGGGTCCGGTGTCTTTTACCTTCAACGCCACCTTCTTCATCGGCGCGGTGCTGATGCTGATGATCTTCTCGATCCAGCATCGCGGCATCCTCGGCACGGCCAGTGTGCAGAAATATATCGGCCTGCTGGTCATCATCCCGATGCTGATCGTCGGCGTGGTGCCGATCTTCACCGGCCAGATCAACTGGGCGAACTTCTCGCCGCTGGTGCCGCTGGCGGCCGCCTACGCGCCCGACCCGGGAGCCTGGAACATCGCCGGCTGGACACTGGTGCTGGGCGGCATGTTCATCGCCGCCTGGTCGACCTACGGCTTCGAGACCGCCGTCTGCTACACGTCCGAGTTCAAGAACCCCGGCACCGACACGTTCAAGGCGATCTTCTATTCGGGCCTGCTCTGCATGCTGCTGTTCATCCTGGTGCCGTTCACCTTCCAGGGCGTGCTCGGCCTCAACGGCATGCTGGCGACGCCGATCGTCGACGGCTCCGGCGTCGCCGATGCGCTGGCCGGCATGGTCGGCGGCGGCAAGATCATCCACAGCCTGCTGGTCATGCTGATGATCCTGGCGCTTGTGCTCTGCATCATGACGGCGATGGCCGGCTCCTCGCGCACGCTCTACCAGGGCTCGGTCGACGGCTGGCTGCCGCGCTATCTCAGCCATGTCAACGAGCATGGCGCGCCGACGCGGGCGATGTGGACCGACCTCGTCTTCAACCTGGCCGTGCTGGCCATCGCCTCGGCCGACGCGACGAGCTTCTTCTTCATCCTCGCCGTGTCGAACTGCGGCTACATCATCTTCAACTTCCTCAACCTCAATGCCGGCTGGATCCACCGCATCGACAACGGCCACATCGCGCGGCCGTGGCGGGCGCCGACCTGGCTGCTCGGCATCGGCGCGATCTTCGCCTATGTCAACGCCGTCTTCATGGGCGCCGGCGCCAAGGTGTGGAACCCGATGGCGCTGTGGGCTGGCCTGATCACTGCGGCGCTGATCATCCCGGTGTTCTGCTTCCGTCACTACATCCAGGACGGCGGCAAGTTCCCCGACCATATGCTGGCCGATCTCGGCATGACGTCGGCCGACCTCAAGGTCAAGAAGGCGGGCGCCCTGCCCTATCTGACGCTGATCGCCGGCGTGGCGGTGATGCTGATCGCCAACTGGCTGTTCGTCATCTGACGCAGCGACCTGAGAACAAGATCGGGCGCGCCTCGGCGCGCCCGATCTCTTTTGTCCAACGGCCTCTCGTCAGCCAGCCCTGCGGATCGTCGTCTCCTCGAAGAACCGGTTCGGCGGCCGCTTCAGGCCGAGATTCTCGCGCAGCGTCGATCCCTCATACTCGCGCCTGAAGATGCCGCGCCCCTGCAATTCGCTTCACACTTTTCCTGGAATTGCTCTAGCGCGCCGGCCCGCGACGCAGATCGTCCGCCATCGACTCGTGGCGATGGCGGACGATCCGAGGTTGCCACCACCTTATTCCGCGGCCAGCGCCAGCTCCGGCTTTTCGTTGTTCTGCGTCAGTTCGGACTCCGGCCCCTTGTCCTCGACCCCGGCCTTCTTGCGCTCGCGGCCGAAGAACAGCGCGTAGCCTGCCGGCAGCACCAGGATGGTGAGCACGGTAGCGACGAGGATGCCGCCCATCATGGCGTAGGCCAGCGGCCCCCAGAACACGGCGCGCGAGATCGGGATCAGCGCCAGCACGGCGGTGAGCGCCGTCAGCATGATCGGCCGGAAGCGGCGCACGGCGGCGCCGATGATCGCCTCGGATCGCTCCATGCCGGCGGCGATGTCCTGATCGATCTGGTCGACCAGGATGATCGAGTTGCGCATGATGATGCCGAGCAGCGCGATCACGCCGAGGATGGCGACGAAGCCGAAGGGCGCGCCGCTGATCAGCAGCGCCGCGGCGGCGCCGATGATGCCGAGCGGACCGGTGGCCAGCACCAGCATCGCCTTGCCGAAATGCTGCAGCTGGATCATCAAGAGCACGACGATGATGGCCAGCATGATCGGCGCCTTGGCGGCGATCGAGGCCTGGCTTTCGGCCGAATCCTCCGCGCCGCCCTGGATCTCGACCTTGTAGCCGGGCGCCAAGCCGGCACGCAGGTCCTTCATGTCGTTGTACATCTTGGTGACGACGTCGTTCGACTGCACGCCGTCCGGCAGGGTGCCGCGCACCGTTATGGTCGGCAGGCGGTCGCGCCGCCACTCGATGCCTTGCTCCAGCACCGGAACGACCTTGGCCACCTGCGACAGCGGCACGAAACCGCCGAAATCGGTCGGGATGTAGACCGAATCGACCGAGGACAGCAGCTTGCGGCTCGCCTCCGGTTCGCGAGCGACGATCGAGACCGTCTCCTCGCCGTCGCGGAAATCGTCGAGCGGCGCGCCGGACATGGTGGCCTGCAGCATCTGGCGGATGCGCTGCGAGGTGACGCCGAGCGCGCGGGCGCGATCCTGGTCGATGACAAGCTTCATCGCCAGCACCGGCTCCAGCCAGTCGTCATGCACGGCGCCGAGCAGCGGGTTGGCGTGGAACTTCGCCTTCACCTCGTCGGCGATGCGGCGCACCTCCTGGCGGTCCGGGCCCATGACGCGCATTTGCACCGGCCAGCCGGTCGGCGGACCGAGGAACAGGCGGTCGACCTTGGACCGGATCGATGGGAAATCCTCGGCCAGGATGGTGCGCAGCTTGACGATCAGCCGCTCGCGCGCCGGTTCGTCCTTGGCCATCACCAGGAGCTGGGCGAAGTTCGGATTCCTGAGCTGCTGGTCGAGCGGCAGGAAGAAGCGCGGCGCGCCCTCGCCGATATAGGTGGCGATGAAGCGCTTGTCCGGATCGTCCATCATCTTGCCTTCGAGCGCCTTGGCCTGCGTCTCGACCTCCTTGATCGAGGTGCCTTCCGGCAGCCAGAGGTCGACGAGGATTTCGGGCCGGGAGGACTGCGGGAAGAAGTTCTGCGGAATGAACTGGAACGCCCACAGGCTGGTGGCGAAGGTGACCAGCGTCATCACCAGCACGATGATGCGATGGCGCACGGCCCAGCCGACGGTCGCGCGCAGGCGGCGGTAGAAGCGCGTGTCGAAGACATCGTGATGGCTGCCGGCATGCTTGCGCTGCTTCAGGATCATGTGGCCGAGCCACGGCGTGAAATAGACCGCCACGAACCAGGATACGACCAGCGCGATGCCGACGACGTAGAACAGGGTGCGCACATATTCGCCGGCGGTCGAGGCGGCGAAGCCGACCGGGATGAAGCCGGCGGTGGTGATGAGCGTCCCGGTCAGCATCGGGAAGGCGGTCGAGGAATAGGCGAAGCTCGCCGCCTCGATCTTGACCAGCCCCTCCTCCAGCTTGCGTTCCATCATCTCGACGACGATCATCGCATCGTCGACGAGCAGGCCGAGCGCGATGATCAGCGCGCCGAGCGAAATGCGCTGCAGGTCGATGCCGAGCTCGTACATGATGGCGAAAGTGGCGGCGAGCACCAGCGGAATGGCGATGGCGATGACCAGGCCGGAACGCCAGCCGATCGACAGCAGCGAGACGGCCAGCACGATCAGCAGCGCCTCGCCGAGCGCCTCCATGAACTCCTTGACGGCATCGCGGACGACCTCCGGCTGGTCGGAGATCTGGTCGACGGCGACGCCGTAGGGCAGGCCTTCCTCGAAGCGCTGGTAGGTCGCCTCGACATCCTTGCCGACGTCGGTGACGTTGAAGCCCTTGGCCATGACGACGCCGAGCTGAACGCTCTCATGGCCGTTGAAGCGGTACTTGCGCTGGAACGGATCCTCCAGCCCCGAAGAGACTGTGGCGATGTCGCCGAGCCGCGTCACCTGGCCGCCGGCGCGCAGGCGCAGTTCCCTGATGTCGGCGGCCCTGGTGACGTCGCCCTCGACCGAGATGCGCACCGAGCGCTGTCCGGTGTCGACCGAGCCCGCCGGATCGACATTGTTCTGGCCCTTGATCGCGTTCTGCAGGTCGGTCAGCGTCAGGCCGCGCTCGGCCAGCGCCTTCGACGAAACGTCGATATAGATCTTCTCGGGCTGGTCGCCGATGATTACGGCCTTCTCGACGCCCGGCGTCGTCAACAGCATATCGCGCGCCTGGATGGCGAACTTCTTCAGCTCCGGATAGCTGTAGCCGTTGCCGCTGATCGAATGCAGCGTGATGAAGGTGTCGCCGAACTCGTCGTTGAAATACGGGCCGAGCAGCCCCTGCGGCAGGTCGCTGGCGATGTCGCCGACCTTCTTGCGCACCTGGTAGAAGGCGTCCTTCACCTGCTCGGCATTGGTGTCGCCTTTCACCTGCAAGGTGATGATGGCGCTGCCGGCGCGCGTATAGGAGCGCACGAAATCGAGATGCGGCGTTTCCTGCAGCTTGCGCTCGATCTTGTTGACGACCTGGTCCTCCATCTCCTGGATCGAGGCGCCCGGCCAGACGGCCTGGACGACCATGACGCGGAAGGTGAAGTCAGGATCTTCCTTCTGGCCCATGCGCATCAGGCCGAGCGCGCCGGCAAGGATGATCAGGCCGAACAGGAAGCGCGCGATGCTGGGGTGGCCGATCGCCCAGCGCGAAAGATTGAAGGGCCGCTTCTCAGTGCTGTCGGTGGTCATCGGCGTCAGTCCATTCCGATTGATCGGCAAGGCACGCAACTGCGCGTGCTCACGATATTTCCGATGCTGGCTTCCGGGCGGCGAGGCTTTCCGAGGCGGAGAGACACTCGTCGCGGTGGGACGCGAGGATCGATGTGGGGGTTACATCAACCTGACGTCTCGACAGCCGGGCGCTCGCCGCCCGGAAACCATGGTCCACTCGCCGAGCGAGCGGCGTTTTCATTCGCCCGGCTTCAGCGCAGGCTGCTGGTGATGTCGGCCTTGCCTTCGGCCGACGCCGACTGCTGCGCCGCGTCGCCGGAGAGCTTGACCTTGAGGTTCTCGGTCATGAACTGCGTGCCGGCGGCAACCACGACGTCGCCCTGCTTCAACCCGTCGGCGACATTGACGCCGTCGACCGTGAAGTCGCCGACCTTGACCGGGCGCGGATGAACCGTCTCGCTGGTGCGGTCGACGGTCCAGACAATCTTCCGGCCGTCCTTCTCGGCGAGCGCGCTGAGGGGGATCGACACCATCTGCTTCCGGCTCGCCACCGAGGCTTCGATGTTGGCGGTCATGCCGAGCAGCACGCGCGGATCGTTGGGCAGCGAGACGCGGACAGCGAAGGTGCGCGACTGCGGATCGGCGCTGCCGGAAACCTCACGCACCTTGCCGGCCAGCGTCAGCGCATCGTCGGACCAGAAGCCCGCCTTGACGTCCTTACCCGGCCGAAACTCGGCGATGTCCATCTCGGGAACGGCGATCAGCACTTCCTTCTCGCCGTCGACGGCAACGGTCATCACCGGCGTTCCGGCGCCGACCACCTGGCCGATATCGGCGCTGATGGCGGTAACGATACCGTCCTCGCTCGCCTTGAGATCGGTATAGCCGACCTGGTTCTTCGCCTGGGCAAGCGTCGAGCGGGCGGCGTCGCGCGTCGCCACGGCCTGAGCATAGGTCAGCGTCGCCTGATCGAGCTGCGACTTCGACGCGAAGCTCTTGGCGTAGAGCTGCTCGGCGCGCTTCTTTGCCAGATCCACCGTTTCGACCTGCCGCTCGGCGGCGTCAAGGCTCGCCGCCGCGCTCCTGACCGACAAATCGTAGTCGGAGGCATCGATGCGAGCGAGCACATCGCCCGAATTCACATGCTGGCCGATATCGACGAGGCGCTCGGTGACCTTGCCGGCGACGCGAAAGCCAAGGTTCATCTCGGTGCGAGCGCGCACCGAGCCGGAATAGTCGAGCTCGCGGGTGGTCTGGGCCTCACCGATCTCGACCACCTTGACCGGCCGGATGATTTCCTTGATTTCGGCCTTCTCCTGGCTGCAGCCGGCAAGCCCGAGAGCGGCGACGATCAGGCCGGCGACCGGCAGCCTGCGGATGATGGAATTGGACAAAGACACCTTAGCACTCCTGACTGGAGATCAACTTTTCGACACCGCGCGCCCGGCGGGCGGCGGCTATTTCAAGGCTTTGATCGCGTAATCGATGAGATCGTCGGGCATCGCCCGGTTGGTCTTGGCAAGGCACTGCGCCACCATCTGCGGGTGGCACAGGATGACGGTGGCGGCACCGAAGCAGCGCGACGCGATCACCGGATCCTGGTCCCTGAACTCGCCGGCTTCGATGCCCTGGCGGATCACCTCGGCGAACAGATCGTGGATGCTGTCGACATGCTTGTCGATGACGGCCCAGTCGCGCTCGAGCGCGACGATGACCATCTCATGCACCTTCTGGTCGTCGAGCATGACTTCCGTGGTCATCTTGTACTGGGCATGCACATAGCGGCGCAGCCGCTCCTCGGCGCTGAGCGGCAGACGCGAAATCTCGTAGGCCATCTTGTAGCTGGCGCCGAGCATGCGGCCGCAGACGGCCTGGTGGATTTCGACCTTGGAGGCGAAGAAGCGATAGATATTGGCCGGCGACATGCCGAGCTCGCGGGCGATGTCGGCGACGTTGGTCTTGCCGTAACCGTAATGCCGGAACAGACGCTCGGCGCAATCGAGGATGCGCGTCACGTTTTCCTGGCGGGCGGGGTCGGCCACGATGTGGGCGGCTTCGGACATTAGCTCTCTGTCAAATAACGAGTGACGAATTTCAATTTTCGTCAGTCGTAAATCGAAACGAGCGGCATGTCAACGCGGAATCGACGTACGCGTACAATTGGTGACAGATGGTGACAGCGAGGAAGCGTGAAACCCACGACGAGTTCGTCATCCTAGGGTGAAGCAAGGAGCGAAGCGACGCAGCGCAGACCCTAGGATCCATGCCGTGACGTCGGCCAAAGAATAAAGTCGGATCAAGCAGTTAGCTTGCCAGCGCCGCGATTCGTGCAGGCTATTCTCGACCGCCGGAGCACGGCCGCAAGGTCACGGCATGGATCCCAGGGTTTCCGCGACGTCGCTCCGCGACTGCTCTCACCCTCGGATGACGAACTCAGAGACCCTTCGCCATTTCCCTCAGCCGGAACTTCTGGATCTTCCCGGTCGAGGTCTTCGGGATCTCCGCAAACACCACTGCCTTCGGCACCTTGAAGCGGGCGAGCAAAGTGCGGCAGTGGTCGATGATCTCGGCCTCGGTCGCGCTCTTGCCTGGCTTCAGCTCTACATAGGCGACAGGCACCTCGCCCCATTTGTCATCGGACTTCGCAACGACGCCGCAGGAGGCGACGGCTGCATGCTTGTAGAGCGCATCCTCGACCTCGATCGAGGAGATGTTCTCACCGCCGGAAATGATGATGTCCTTGGAGCGATCCTTGAGCTGGATGTAGCCGTCCGGATGCATGACGCCGAGATCGCCTGAGTGGAACCAGCCGCCGGCGAAGGCCTCGTCAGTCGCCTTCCTGTTCTTCAAATAGCCCTTCATGACGATGTTGCCGCGGAACATGACCTCGCCGATGGTCTCGCCGTCCGCCGGCGTTTCCGTCATCGTCTCGGGATCCATCACCGTCAGGCCCTCGAGCGAAGCATAGCGCACGCCTTGGCGCGCCTTCTTCGCCGTGCGCGGTCCCTTCTCCAGCTCGTCCCACTCATTGTGCCATTCGTTGACGACAGCCGGCCCGTAGGTCTCGGTCAGGCCGTAGAGATGGGTGACGGCGAAGCCGGCATCGGCCATGCCTGACAGCACTGCCTCCGGCGGCGGCGCGGCCGCCGTGTTGAAGGTGACGGTTTGCGCGAACTCACGCTTGTCCTCGGCCTTGGCGTTGATCAGAACCGACATGACGATCGGCGCACCGCAGAGATGGGTGACGCCATGATCGGCGATCGCGTCATACATCGGCTTTGCCCGCACCCAGCGCAGGCAGACATGGGTGCCGGCCTGCACGGCCAGCGTCCAGGGAAAGCACCAGCCGTTGCAGTGGAACATCGGCAGCGTCCAGAGATAGACCGCGTGCTTGGCCATGCCGGCATGAATGGTGTTGGTATAGGCCATCAGCGCCGCGCCACGATGGTGATAGACGACGCCCTTGGGGTTGCCGGTGGTGCCGGAGGTGTAGTTGAGCGAGATGGCGTCCCACTCGTCGTCGGGCATCGACCAGGCGAAAGCCTCATCGCCGCCTGCGACGAACTCCTCATAGTCTGATGAGCCGATCCGCTCGCCCTTCGGATAGGGGGCATCGGGGGCATAGTCGGGATCGTCATAGTCGATGACCAAGGGCTTGGCCTTGGCCAATGACAACGCCTCCCTGACCGCGCCGGAGAATTCACGGTCGACGATCAGCACCTTTGTATCGGCGTGGTCGAGCTGGAAAGCGATGACGGCGGCGTCGAGCCTTGTGTTCAGCGAATGCAGCACCGCCCTGGTCATCGGCACGCCGAAATGCGCCTCCAGAATCGGCGGCGTGTTCGACAGCATCACCGTCACCGTATCGCCCTTGCCGATGCCGCGCTTGGCCAGCGCCGAGGCGAGCCGCAGCGAGCGACGCCAGAAATCGCGATAGGTGATGCGCTGGTTGCCATGGATGATGGCGACATGGTCGGGATAGGTTTTTGCCGCCCTCTCCAGATAGGTCAGCGGCGTCAGCGGCTGGTGGTTGGCGGCATTCCTGTCGAGATCCTGTTCGTAGGGATTGCCCATCCCATCCTCCCCAATATGTTTATCGACTTCTAATCACAGGCTCCGCTCCGCGTCACCACCAACGATGCCACGACAGGGGGCATTTGGCACAATGGTGATCTAGATTCAGCCGGTGAAACGGAAATGCATACCTCCGCTCGGTTTGACTTTTGTCGAGAGCCGTGAATAATGTCAGCCGAGGAGATGGCATGGCGATCCGACCGGCAGAACAGCTTATCCACAAGGCCGCCTGGCTCTACTACGCCCATGGCCTGCGCCAGGACGAAGTGGCGAACCAGCTCAAGATTTCGCGCGCTTCGGTCGCCATGTATCTGCGCAAGGCCCGCGAGACCGGCATCGTCAACATCTCAACCTCGACCCAGCTTTTCACCGACGACGTCTTGGCGCGCCGACTGGAAGACGCGCTGAAGCTCGACGCCGTCTGGATCGCGCCCGAAAACGCCTATGTCGTCGATCCGTCGACCGACATCGCGGTGCTCGCGGCCAGCGTCTTTCTCGAGCTGGTCAAGAAGGGCGACCGCATCGGCGTCGCCTGGGGCCGCACCGTCTACACCATCGCGGACATCATGTCCTTCGCAGACCTGCAGGACGTGACGGTGGTACAGCTCTGCGGCAACCTCGGGGCGCCCTATTCCTACCGGCCCGACCAGTGCACGATGGAAATAGCCCGGCGGCTCAACGCCAAGGGGCTGAACTTCTACGCGCCGCTGGTGCTGTCGACGGAAGAGCTGGCGCGGGCCCTGCGCGCCGAGCCGGTGATCCGCGAGCAACTGGCAGGCATCAGCGATTGCAACCTCGCGCTGTTTTCAGTCGGCACCGTCGACGCCGACAGCCATGTCGTCAAATGCGGCGCGCTGACGGTGAGCGAAATGGAAGTGCTTCGCAACGCCGGCGCCGCCGGCGTGATCGCGGGACAGATCATCGATGCCGCCGGCGAGGCGCTCGATTGCAGCTACAACCGCCGGGTCATCTCCGCCGAACTCGGCTCGCTCGGCGCCATCGAAAAGCGGCTGATGGTGGTGCAGGAGGACAGCAAGTTCGAGCCGCTGCTTGCCGCGCTCGCCGGCGGGCTCTGCACGCATCTGGTTGTCGGCGCGCGCGTGGCGCAGCGGCTGCTGGACCATGCCGGAGCGGTGACCAAGAAGGCCTCCTAGACAAACAACCCTCGCCGCCGGCGCCTTGTCATCAAAGCGTCGCGGCATTCCTGTTCACAGCAATCAAAGACATGAAAGCGGACGAAGCGACATGAAGAACCTGTGGAATGACGGCGACGCGGAAAAGATGGTTGCCGACTATGCCAAGAAGGGCGTCGGCCGCGACCTCGCGCTGCGCGTCTACACGACCCGGCTGCTCGGCGGCGAGCCGCGGCTGGTGCTCCATGGCGGCGGCAACACGTCGTGCAAGATCAAGGCCACCGATCTTGTCGGCGACGAGTGGGACGTGCTCTGCGTCAAGGGCAGCGGCTGGGACATGGCCGTCATCGAGCCGCAGGGCCTGCCGGCGGTGAAGATGGGCGCGCTGCTCAAGGCGCGCGCGCTGGAGAGGCTTTCCGACGAAGACATGGTGGCGCTGCAACGCGCCAACCTCATCGATCCCGCCTCGCCCAATCCGTCGGTCGAAACGCTGCTGCACGCCTTCCTGCCGCACAAATTCGTCGACCACACGCATTCGACCGCCGTCCTCGCCATTGTCGACCAGGAAGACAGCAAGGCGCTGGTTAGGAAAGTGTTCGGCGAGAAGATGGGCTACGTGCCCTACATCATGCCAGGCTTCGACCTGGCGAAGGCGGCGGGCGACGTCTTCGATGCCGATCCAAGCGTCGAAGGCCTGATCCTCGACAAGCACGGCATCTTCACCTTCGGCGACGACGCCAGGCAGGCCTATGACCGGATGATCCACCATGTGACGGTCGCCGAGGACTATGTCGCCAAAAACGGCAAGCCGAAGACGGTCAAGGCGGCGCTGCCGGCGAAGCTCGCCAGACCGTCCGATATCGCGCCCGCGCTGCGCGGCGCCGTCGCGGTGGCGCGCGGCGAGGGCCGCTTCGACCGCATGATCAGCGACTTCCGCACTTCGGATGCGATCGTCGATTTCATCAACTCGGCCAGCATCGCCGACTATGCCGGGCGCGGTGTCTCGACGCCGGATCTCTCGATCCGCATCAAGACCGGGCCGATGGCCGTGCCGGCGCCGGACGCCGACAAGATCGGCGACTACAAAGCCGTCATCCGCAACCATGTCGAGACCTTCGCCAAGGACTACCGCGCCTATTTCCAGACCAATGACGCGTTGGACGACGTCAAGCGCACCATGCTCGATCCGATGCCGCGCCTGACGCTGGTGCCGGGCCTCGGCATGTTCGGCCACGGCCGCACGCTGAAGGACGCAAAAATCGCCTCCGATGTCGGCGAGATGTGGATCGAGGCGGTGCGCGGCGCCGAGGCCGTCGGCCATTTCCACCCGCTGTCCAAGGCCGATCTCTTCCCGCTCGAATACTGGTCGCTGGAACAGGCCAAGCTCGCCTCCAACAAGCCGAAGCCGCTGACCGGCCAGGTGGTGCTGGTGACCGGCGGCGCCGGCGCGATCGGCGCGGCGACGGCGAAGCTGTTCGCCGACAATGGCGCGCATGCCGTCATCGTCGACCTCGATCCGGCCAAGGCCGCGGAAGCGGCGAAGAAGGCCGGAAACGGCTCGATCGGCGTCGGCGCCGACATCACCAATCCCGTCGAACTGCGCGCCGCATTCGACCGGGCGGTCGCGGTCTATGGCGGCCTCGACATCCTGGTCTCCAATGCGGGCGCGGCCTGGGAAGGCCGCATCGGCGAGCTCGATGACACCACGCTGCGCAAGAGCTTCGAGCTCAATTTCTTCGCCCACCAGTCGGCGGCGCAGAATGCCGTGCGCATCATGCTGGAACAGGGCACCGGCGGCGTGCTCCTGTTCAACACGTCCAAGCAGGCGATCAACCCGGGGCCGAAGTTCGGCGCCTATGGCATCCCGAAGGCGGCGACGCTGTTCTTGTCCAGGCAATATGCGCTGGACTACGGCGCGCAGGGCATCCGCTCGAACGCGGTCAACGCCGACCGCATCCGCTCGGGCCTTCTGACCGACGCCATGATCGCCAGCCGCTCGGGCGCGCGCGGCGTGTCGGAGAAGGAATACATGTCCGGCAATCTGCTCGGCCAGGAAGTAACGGCCGAGGACGTGGCGCAGGCCTTCCTGCACCAGGCGCTGGCCGACCGGACCACCGCCGACGTGACGACCGTCGACGGCGGCAACATCGCGGCGGCGCTGCGCTAGCGACAACCCCTGCCATGAACCCCTGCCGTCATGCAGGGGTTCAGAGGGCCGGCGGCGACTTCGACAATCAGCGACCTCGCCGCCACGAGCTGGAAACTGTCGCCGGTCTGAAGCGGTTGCCGAAATTCCGCTTCAATCTATGCCTTGAACGGCTTCGCAAGGTGGAGATAGTCGTGACCGCGAACAGGCTGCGTATTGCCGTCCTCTTTGGCGGGCGTTCGGCCGAGCATGAAGTTTCGGTGCTCTCGGCAACCAATGTCATGCGGGCGTTGGAGCCGGCGAAGTACGATGCCGTTCCGATCTTCGTCACCCGCGAAGGAAAATGGCTGCTCAGCCGTTTCGAGGGTGGCGCGCTGGCGACGCCTTCAAGTGGCACGGAGGTTTGCCTGGTGCCGGGCGGACACGGGCGCATGCTGGCGGTCCCGGCCGAGGGCGCGCCCTACGCGCTGCCAGATATCGACATCCTGTTTCCCGTCCTGCACGGGCTGCATGGCGAGGACGGCGCGGTGCAGGGGCTGGCGGAAGTGGCGCAGGTGCCGCTTGCCGGTTGCGGCATTCTCGGCTCGGCAACGGCGCTCGACAAGGACATCGCCAAGCGGCTGCTGAAAGCTGCCGGCCTGCCAGTCGCGCGGTCGGTGACTATTGAGGAAGGTTCGGCGCCATCGCTTGCCGTGCTGGTAGACCAGCTCGGCCTGCCGCTCTTCGTCAAACCGGCGCGGCAGGGCTCGTCTGTCGGCGTCGCAAAGGTCAATGCCAGCCAGGAATTCGATCGAGCGCTTGCGGAAGCCTTCCAGCACGATCGCAAGCTCTTGGCGGAGGAATTCGTCCGTGGCCGCGAGATCGAATTCAGCGTGCTGGAAGACTCCGCGGGCAAGCTCTTCGTCTCGCGGCCGGGCGAGATCGTGCCGGCGGAAAGCCACGGCTTCTACAACTACAATGCCAAGTATATCGACGAGAACGGCGCGGCATTGATCGTGCCGGCCGAACTGCCGCGGGAAGTCGAGCAGGCGATGCGCGACATGGCCGCAAGGGCCTTCAGGGCCGTCGGTTGCGACGGCATGGCACGTATCGACTTCTTCCTGATGCCGGACATGACGTTCCTGATCAACGAGCTCAACACCATTCCCGGCTTCACCGATATCAGCATGTACGCCAAGGCGATGGCGGCAAGCGGCGTCAGCTACCCGGAGGTCATCGACCGGCTGGTGGCGCACGGGCTGGCGCGCGCCGGAAGAGTGGGCTGAGGGTTGGGTTTAGCTGCCGACCTGAGTCTTCGTGCTTGCTGGGTTGTGCCTGTTTTTCGGCGAGTGCGCATTTCAGAAGCGCCGTCCCCACTCCGTCGCCGCTTCGCGGCGCCACCTCTCCCCCCTCCGGAGGGAGAGGAAGGTGCCATCTGATTGAGGTCGCGCCTTTCCTCTCCCCCGTCGATCGGGGGAGAGGTGTCGAGCGAAGCTCGACGGAGTGGGGGTCGACGGCTCCCCTTTCGCCTAGACCAGAACTACTTGGCGTTCGGGTTGGGCATCCAGGCGGGCATGGCGACATCGGCATGGGCGAATTGCGGCAGCTTGGCCGACAGGTCCTCCATGTTCTTGATGTCCTTGTCGATGAGTTCCTTCTGGGTGATCAGCGTCGGCGGCACGATGACGTTGTGGCCGGGATCCTCGCCGGCAAGCAGCTGCGCCAGCGCCCGGACCGAGACCTGGCCGACGACGGCCGGGTTGGTGGCGGCGGTGGCGGCCCAGGCGCTGTCAGGCTCGCGCATCGCCGAAATATCCGAGGTCGAGATGTCGGCCGAATAGATCTTGATGGCCTTGTTCATGCCTGCCTCGTCGACGGCGATCTTCACGCCCTTGGCGAATTCGTCATAGGGGGCGAACATCACCTTGATGTCGGGATGCGCCGACAGCACCGAACGCGCCTGGTTGGCGACCGAGTTGGCAATCGGATTGTCGAGCGTGCCGAACATGGCGACCTCGTCGATGCCGGCATGCTTCTTCTTGACGTCGACCCAGGTCTCGTTGCGGCGGTCGAGCGGCGCGATGCCGGCGACGTAGACATAGCCGGCCTTCCAGCTGTCGCCATTGTCGGTGACCGCCTGCTCCAGCGCGAGGCGGGCAAGGTCGCGGTCGGACTGCTCGATCTGCGGGATCTTCGGGTTCTCGACATTGACGTCGAAGGCGACGACCTTGATGCCGGCATCGACCGCGCGCTGGGCGGCATCCTTCATCGATTCCGTCAGGCCGTGCTGGATGATGATACCCTGCACGCCGAGCGCGATGGCCTGGTCGACCATGTCGGCCTGGAGGGCGGCGTCCTGGCGGCTGTCGAGCACGCGCAGGTCAACGCCGAGCGCCTTGGCCTGCGCCTCGACGCCGGAGAGATAGGCCTGGAAGAAGTCGCCGGTCGAGAGATAGCGAACCAGCGCGATCTTGACGCCCGGCTTGTCGAAAGGCACAGGCATGTCAGCGGCCATCGCAGTCCCCTGCATCAGCAGCGCGGCGCCAGCCAACCCGAGCGCCGCCTTCCCCAAAAGTCTTCTTGTGATGCTCACTTTGTTTCCTCCACTTTGTTGAACTCGAAAATATGCCCCGGTCGAACCTATCTCCTGCCCCTGCCGGAAAGGGCGAAGGTGAAGACAAGGGCGACGACGAGAACCCCGCCCTTGACGAAATCCTGCGTGTAGTAAGGCGCGTTCATCATCGTCAGGCCCTGCAGCAGCACGCCGACGAAGACCGCGCCGACGGCGGTGCCGAAGGCGTTGGGCTTGGCCGCGCCAAGCACCGCGTAGCCGATGAGCGCGGCGGCCACCGCGTCGAGCAGCAGATTGTTGCCGGAGGCGATGTCGCCGCGACCGAGCCGGGCGGCGAGCAGGATGCCGCCGATCGAGGCAAAGACGCCCGAAATGACGTAGGCCCAGATCTTGTAGGCCTTGACCGGCGCACCGGCGAGCTCGGCCGCGCGCTCGTTGCTGCCGACGGCATACATCATGCGGCCGAAGCGCGTGTATTCGAGGAAGAACCAGATCAGCAGCGCCAGCACGATCAGCACCACGACCGACACGGGAACGAGGTTTGGCACGAAGAAATCGAAGCGATGGCGGCCGAGCGCCAGGAAGGCTTCGCCGAACTTGCCGTTGGCGACCGAGCCGTCGGGCATGGTCATGCCGGTGGCGATCGAGCGGCCTTCCGTCGGGATGCGCTGCAGGCCCACGAGCAGGAACATCATGCCGAGCGTGGCCAGCAGGTCGGGCACCCGCATATAGACGATCAGCCAGCCGTTGATCAGGCCGACGGCGGCGCCGATCAGCAGGCAGACGACGACCGCGACGACGGCGTTCTGTTCCAGCACCACCATGACATAGGCGGCCGCCATCATGGCGCTGGTGGCGACCGAGCCGATCGACAGGTCGAAGCCGCCGACCACCAAGGTGGCGGTGACGCCGAGCGCCAGCACGCCGGTGATGGCGACGGACTGGAAGATGAAGACCGCGCTTTGCGGCGAGACGAAGCCGTCGGCGGCGACCGCGAAATAGGCGATCAGGCCGAACAGAAGGACGATGAAGCCGTAGCGGATGGCGTGGTCACGCACCGTCATGCAGCGCTCTCCGGCGCCGTTGCCGTGTCAGTCCAACGCATGCCTGCTCCATTCCTGTCCATGCTCTCACGCCGCGCTGTGCAGCGGGCCGCCCGCCACTTCGGCAAGCAGCCGCTCGAGATCGACGTCTTCGTTCCTGTGTTCGCCGACGATCGTCTGCTCCGACATGACCAGGATGCGGTCGGCCGTCTCCAGCGCCTCGTCGAGCTCGGTGACGAAGAGCAGCGTGGCGCGGCCGTCGGCGCTGGCTCGCAGCTTGGCGGCGATGTCGCGCCTGGCCGAGATGTCGACGCCCTGAAACGGCTCGTCGAGGATGAACAGTCTTGCATCCTGCGACATCCAGCGGCCGACCATCACCTTCTGCTGGTTGCCGCCCGAAAGTGTGGAAAGCTCGTCCCGCTCCGAACGGCAGACGATGGCGAGTTCGTCGATCTGCCGGCGTGCGATGCCGCGTTCGGCGCGGCGCTTCATGATGCCGAAGCCTGACAGGCGCTTGAGGAAGGGCAGGCTGATGTTGCGCTCGATGTTGAAGCCGCCGACGATGCCGCTGGTGGCGCGGTCCTTGGCGACGAGGAAGACGCCGGCGGCGATCGCTTCGCCGGCCGAGGCCGGCGCATAGGGCTTGCCGTCCATGGTCATGACGCCGGCGAGCGGCCGGCGCACGCCGAACAGCGTTTCGGCCAAGGCCGTCTTGCCAACGCCGACCAAGCCGGTGATCGCCACCACCTCGCCGGCGCCGAGCGTCATCGAGATCGGCTTCGACCCTTGCGCGATCCGCAGGCCTTCCGCGGTGAAGACGGCACGCGCCGAGCTTCTCGCGACCACCCGGTCGAGATGGATCTTGCGGCCGAGCATGGCGTTGACGGCGCCCTCATAGTCGAGCGGCTTGTTGTCGAACACGCCGCTCACCACGCCGTCGCGCATCGAGACGATGCGGTCGGCAAGGCGGCGGATGTCGGACATGCGGTGCGAGATGTAGAGGATCGCCACGCTCTGCTCGCGCAGCCGGTCGATCAGCTGGAACAGCCGGTCGGCTTCGGCGCTGGACAGCGACGAGGTCGGCTCGTCGAGGATCAGCACCTTCGGCCGGTGCGCCATGGCCCGCGCGATCGCCACCATCTGGCGGTCTGCCAGCGACAGGTCGCTGACGCGGGCCTTGAGGTCGATGGCGAGCCCCATGCGATCGGCGACGGCCCTGGCCTCGCGGCGCACCCGGCCCGGATTGAAGAAAGTCGGCGCGCCGCTGCCGGTCAGCCTGTCGAGTGTCAGGTTGGTGGCGACGTCGAGGTCGGCGACGACACCGTCATTGATGTTCTGATGCACGGTGACGACGCCGGCGCGGATCGCCTCGGCCGGCGTGTTCGGCGCGAAGTCCTCGCCGGCGAGATGCATCATGCCGACGCCGCGCTCGTAAACGCCGCTGACGATCTTGACCAGGGTGGATTTGCCGGCGCCGTTGGCGCCCATCAGCACGGTGACTTCGCCCGCATGCAAGTCGAGCGAGATGCCGCCAAGCACCTCGATATGGCCAAAGGACTTCCTCAGGCCGTCCACGCGGAACACGGCACCAGTGCCCATTCATTCCTCCCTGACACAGACGCTATGGGCTATATCGGCAATTGTCAACACGATTGACAATTGCCAGCTTGCTTCCTAGCTTGGCCCCGCCGCCATGCCTCCGTTATGTTCGGAGCGCATAAGCGAGAGGATGATGATGACGCAGAAACTGCCGTTCGAAGCACTATCGGTCGAAACGCTGCCGGCGCGCCTCGGCGCCAACGAGGCCGTCACCGCGCAGATCGGCAAGGATGCCCGGCGCTGGAAGGTGCGTGAGGTCGGCGACGGCAATCTCAACCTGGTGTTCATCGTCGAGGGCGCCGAAGGCGCGGTCGTCGTCAAGCAGGCCCTGCCCTATGTGCGGCTGGTCGGCGACAGCTGGCCGCTGCCGCTGAAGCGCTCCTTCTTCGAGTATCACGCGCTGACCAGGCAGGAGCGCCGAGCGCCCGGCTCGGTGCCCGCAATCCACCATTTCGACGAGGCCCAGGCGCTGATCGTCATGGAATACCTGGCGCCGCCGCACATCATCCTGCGGCGTGCGCTGATCGAAGGCCGGCAACTGCCGAACATCGCCCGCGACATCGGCCTGTTCATGGCCCGCACCCTGTTCCGCGGCTCCGACCTGCATATGCCGACCAGGGACCGCAAAGCCGATCTGGCGCTGTTCGTCGACAATGTCGAGCTCTGCGGCATCACCGAGGACCTGGTGTTCACCGATCCCTATTTCGACGCCAAGCTGAACCGGCATACGTCGCCGCAGCTAGACGGCCTGGTCGCCGAGCTGCGCGCCGACCGCGATCTCAAGGTCGAGGCGCAGCGGCTGAAGCATCTTTTCGCCGCCAATGCCGAGACGCTCTTGCATGGCGACCTGCATTCCGGCTCGATCATGGTGACCGACACAGAAACCCGGATGATCGATCCGGAGTTCGCCTTCTACGGACCGATCGCCTTCGACGTCGGCATGCTGCTCGCCAATTTCTGGATGTCGTTCTTCTCGCAGCGCGGCCATGAGCAGACGGAAAAACGCGACGCCATGCGCGCCTATCTGCTTGGGGTCACCGCCGAGACCTGGGCTGTGTTCCGCGCCGAGTTCTCGCATCTGTGGCGGACCGAGCGCACCGGCATGCTCTACCACAGAAGCCTGTTCGAGGATCAGGGCGACCGGCTCGGCGCCGAGCAGGCGCTCGACCATATGCTCCATTCGATCTGGACCGACCTGCTCGGCTTTGCCGGCATCGAGGTGCACCGGCGTATCCTCGGCCTCGCCCACAATGCCGACTTCGAGGCCATTGCCGATGAGAATCTGCGCGCCACATGCGAGGCGAAGGCGCTGAAGTTCGGCCGCCACATCGCCGTCAACCGGCGCCAGATCCATGGCATCGACGAGGTCAACAATCTGGCCGCGCGGATCGAACAGGAGAGCAGCCTTTGAACGTCGGCGAGCGCCACTACCGCACCATCTGGCTGAGCGGCGACGGCCGCTCGGTCGAGATCATCGACCAGCGCTGGCTGCCGCATGAGTTCCGCATCGAGAAGATCGGCACCGTTGCCGGCATCGCCACTGCGATCCGAGACATGTGGGTGCGCGGCGCGCCGCTGATCGGCGTCACTGCCGCCTATGGCGTAGCCATCCAGATGGAAGGCGACCCGTCGGATGCGGCGCTCGACGCCGTCTGGGAGACATTGCACGCGACGCGGCCGACGGCGATCAATTTGCGCTGGGCGCTGGACGAGATGCGGCGCGTTCTCAAGCCGCTGCCGCCGGCCGAGCGCGCCGAGGCCGCTTACAAGCGCGCAGCGGAGATCGCCGACGAGGATGTCGGGCTGAACCGCGCCATCGGCGAGAACGGGCTTGCCATCATCAAGCAAATCGCGGCGCGAAAAGCTCCGGGCGAGACAGTCAACATCCTGACCCACTGCAATGCCGGCTGGCTGGCGACCGTCGACTACGGCACCGCCACCGCGCCGATCTATCTGGCGACCGAAGCCGGCATTCCGGTCCACGTCTATGTCGACGAGACCAGGCCGCGCAACCAGGGCGCCCAGCTGACCGCCTGGGAAATGGCCGGGCACGGGGTGCCGCACACGCTGATCGTCGACAATGCCGGCGGCCACCTGATGCAGCGTGGCCAGATCGACATGGTCATCGTCGGCACCGACCGCACGACCGCCGACGGCGACGTCTGCAACAAGATCGGCACCTATCTCAAGGCGCTGGCCGCCTCCGACAATGATGTGCCCTTCTATGTCGCGCTGCCCTCGCCGACCATAGACTGGACGGTGGGCGACGGGCTCGCGGAAATCCCGATCGAGGAACGCTCCGGCGACGAGGTGTCGCTGGTCTGGGGCAAGAACGCCAAGGGCGAGATCGCCCAGGTGCGCGTCTCGCCGGAAGCGACGCCGGCGGCAAACCCGGCCTTCGACGTGACCCCGGCGCGGCTTGTCACCGGCCTGATTACCGAGCGCGGCGTCGCCAAGGCCTCGCGCGAAGGGCTGAAGGCGATGTTCCCGGAGCGTGGTTAGCCACAAGGAGGGAGATTGGCAGCTGCGGCGACGGCGCTAATTGACAGCGCCGCCCTCCCCCTCCATAGCTTCACCGTTAAAGTTCTCAGGGCGGGGTGAAAGTCCCCACCGGCGGTAAGAGCCTCGGCTCAAGCCCGCGAGCGCTTCCCGGAAGGGAAGGTCAGCAGATCCGGTGTGATTCCGGAGCCGACGGTCACAGTCCGGATGAAAGAGAACGAACGGAAGGACGGGCCGCTCGCGCGGGCCGGGTTTTCGTATCGTGCGTCCTGATTCTGGTTCGAAACGGAAGGATGGACCCATGAATCAGCATTCCCCAAAAGACTATGAAATCCGCCGCGTTGCCGTCATACGGGCGCGCTGGCACGCCGACATCGTCGACCAGTGCGTGACGGCGTTCGAGGCGGAGCTTGCCGTTCTCGGCGGCGGCCGCTTCACCGTCGACGTCTTCGACGTGCCCGGCGCCTACGAGATCCCATTGCATGCCAAGACCCTCGCCGAGACCGGCCGCTATGCCGCGATCCTCGGCACCGCCTTCGTCGTCGATGGCGGCATCTACCGGCACGATTTCGTCGCCGGCGCCGTCCTCGGCGGCATGATGACCGTGCAGCTTGCGACCGGCGTGCCGGTGCTTTCAGCGGTGCTGACGCCGCACAATTATCACGACAGCGCCGAGCACCACCGCTTCTTCTTCGAGCACTTCCAGGTCAAGGGCAAGGAAGCGGCCAAGGCCTGCGTTGAGATAAGTGCGGCGCGTGAAAAGATCGCGGCGTGAGGCGCGGTTGCCGGGGTGGCAATCCCGGTAACAGCCTCTAATATCGCGAAAAAACCGAGATCGGGAGGATGCCGGTGCAGACCAAGAAGATCATCAACGACGGCAACCGTTCCGTCGACGAGATGCTGGAAGGAATACTGGCCGCGCATCCTCGCCACCTCAGGAGCGTGGACGGCAGCCCGCGCTCGATCATCGCCCGCGACGGGCCGCGGCCAGGCAAGGTCGGGCTGGTCATCGGTGGCGGCTCGGGCCACGAGCCGACCTTTCTCGGCTTCGTCGGCAAGGGGCTGGCGGATGCCGCGGCGATCGGCAATGTCTTTGCCTCGCCGCCGCCGGACCCGATCCTCGAATGCGCCAAGGCGGTGAGCGGCGGCGCGGGCGTCCTGTTCATGTACGGCAACTATGCCGGCGACGTGATGAATTTCGACATGGCGGCCGAGATGGCGGCGATGGACGACATCGAGGTGCGCACGGTGCTGACCACCGACGACGTCGCCTCGGCGCCGCGCGACCAGCGGCAGAAGCGGCGCGGCGTCGCCGGCAATTTCTTCATCTTCAAGGCGGCGGGCGCTGCCTGCGAGCGCATGCTCTCCTTCGACGAGGTCGAGCGCATCGCCAGGAAGGCCAACGACCACACCTTCACCATGGGCGTGGCGCTGTCGCCCTGCTCGCTGCCGCAGACGCGGCGGCCGAACTTCGAGATCGGCGCCGACGAGATGGAGATCGGCATGGGCATCCATGGCGAGCCCGGCATCGCGCGCGGCAAGCTCAGGACCGCTGACGAGATCACCGACGAGATGCTGGACAGGATCATTGCCGAGATGGCGCCGTCGCGTGGCGACAAGGTCGCGGTGTTGGTCAACTCGCTCGGCTCGACGCCGTTGATGGAGCTCTACATCATGAACCGGCGCGTCAAGCAGCGGCTCGACGACATCGGCGTCTCGGTGCATGCGACCTGGGTCGGCAATTACTGCACCTCGCTCGAAATGGCTGGCGCCTCGCTGACACTGGAGCATCTCGACGGCGAGTTGCAGACCCTGCTCGACCATCCGTGCGACTGCGCCATGTTCCGCGCCGGCTGAGGGGACTGTCCATGACCGCCATCGGAACGGCAGAGCTGAAGACAATGTTCGTCGCCATCGCCGCGGCGATCGAGGCCGACAAGGACCGGCTCTGCCAGCTCGACGGCGTCATCGGCGACGCCGACCACGGCATCGCGATGGCGCTCGGCTTCAATGCCGCGCGCGATGCGCTCGCCGCGCTCGACCTTGTGGCGATCGAGCCGACGGCGCTGCTCAACACTGCGGCGAAATCCTTCCTCAACGCCGTCGGCGCCTCATCGGGACCTCTTTACGCGACCGCCTTGATGCGCGCCGCCGCCGCCGTCAAAGGCAAGGCGACGCTGGCGGCAGACGATGTGATCGCCATGGTCCAGGCGATGGCGCAAGGCATCAAGGATCGCGGCAAGGCCGAAATCGGCGAAAAGACGATGATCGACGCCTGGCAGCCGGCGGCCGAGGCGGCCGCCGCCGCGCATGCCGCGGGCAAAAGCCTGGCCGAGAGCCTGCAGGCCGCGCTGACCGCCGCCGAACGCGGCGCCGAAGCGACCAAGGACATGATCGCGGCCAAGGGCCGATCCTCGCGGCTTGGCGAGCGTTCGCTCGGCCATATCGACCCGGGTGCTGCCTCGGCCGTCACCGTCATCGGCGCGATGCGAAGCAGTCTCAATTAGGCCTTTGCTGCATCCAAACGGTTGATCGCCTGAACATTGCCGGCCGACGGCCCCTTCTCGTCGAATTCCGAGGCGAGCCAGGTATCGACGATCGCCTTGGCGAGCTCCGGACCGATGACGCGGGCGCCCATGGTGATAATCTGGGCATTGTTGGATTTCGCCGCGCGCTCGGCCGAATAGGTGTCGTGGGTGAGTGCGGCGCGGATGCCCGGCACCTTGTTGGCCGAGATCGAGACGCCGATGCCGGTGCCGCAGAACAGGATGCCGCGATCGTTCTCGCCGTCGACGATGGTCTGGGCGAGTTTCTGCGACAGGTCGGCATAGAAGCCGGCCTGGCTGAGGTCGCTGACGGTCAGGCCGGGCTTGGTGGCGAGGTGGGCGGCGATGACGTCGAGCAGCGGCTTGCCGGCGCTGTCGGCTCCGATGGCTATTCTCATGGTCGTGTCCTTTCCTGGTCGGATGATGTCAGATCGCGGCTGAGGCGCGCTGGAGGATGTCGATGTAGCCCTCCGCCTGCCAGGCGGAGCGGCCGATGAAGAGGCCGTCGATGTTTGGCTGGCCGATCAGTTCGGCGGCATTGCCGGGGTTGACGCTGCCGCCATAGAGCACCGGCGGCACGGCAGGCAGCAGGCCGCCGGCAACCGTCTTGATCAGCGCCTGCTGCCTGTCGGCATAGTCGGAGCTGGCCGGAATGCCCTTGTCGCCGATCGCCCAGACCGGCTCATAGGCGAACAGGATCTTTGCGCCCCTCGCCTCGCCTTCGAGGAATTGCAGCGCGCCCTCGACCTGCGCGGTCAGCACCGCATCGGCCTTGCCGCTCTCGCGCTCGGCCAGCGTTTCGCCGACGCAGATCAGCGGGATCAGGCCGTGCTTGGCCGCCGCCGCCGTCTTCAGGCCGACCGTGTGGTCGGTCTCGCCGAAATGCTCGCGCCGTTCGCTGTGGCCGAGCTCGACCAGGTCGAGGCCGCAATCCCCAAGCATCAGCGGCGAGATCTCACCGGTCCAGGCGCCGGCATCGGCCCAGTGCATGTTCTGGGCGCCAACCTTGATGCGCGTCGGGGCCAGCGCCTGCTTGACCTCGCGCACCGCCGTGAAGGGCGGAATGACGAAGGGCTGGATGCGCTGGTCGAACCCCGGCGCGAAGCCGGCCAGCGCCCTGGCGAAAGCGAGCGCCTCGGCGAGCGTCTTGTTCATCTTCCAGCTTGTACCGACCCAGTAGACCACGCGTACCGCTCCCCTATTCCTTGCCATCGACAACCGTCAGTGAAACCCCTGTGGCTTCCAGCTCGTCCCGCACGGGCTGGCCGAGTTCGCTGCCGGTGAAGACCGCGTCGAACGCCTTGAGGTCGGTGAGAAAATGCAGCGCCGTGCGGCCGAACTTGCCGTGATCGACCAGCAGATATTTCCGCCCCGCGGCCGCCATCATGAGGCGCTTGGTCTGCACCACCTCCTCGTCCTGGTGAAAGGCCGAGGCGCCGTGGATGGCTGAGGACGAGAGGAAGGCGACGTCCGCGCGCAGCGATTTCAGCGTCTCCTCGGCGAGCAGGCCGAAGAAGCCGTGGAACTTCTTGCTGTACTGGCCGCCAAGCGCGATGAGCGTGATGCCGCCAACACCGGCGAGGTCCTGGATGACGGCCAGATTGTTGGAGATCACGGTCAGCGGGCGAAGATCGGCGAGGTGCCCTGCAATGCCGCCCGCCGTCGAGCCGTCGTCGATGATCACCGTCTGCCCCGGCTCGATCATGGCGACGGCGGCGGCGGCAAGGCGCTGCTTCTCACCGACCGCCTGCTTTTGCCGGTAGCGGAAATCGCTCTCGAACAGGCCGCTCGGCTGGATCGAGGCGCCGCCTCGCACCTTGCGCAGGAATCCGCTCTCCTCAAGCTCGTCGAGGTCGCGATGAACGGTCATCTTCGAGACGCCGAAGCGCGCGGCGAGATCCTCGACGGAGGCCGTGCCGGCCTCCATTAGGAAATCCATGACGCCTTGCCGGCGGCTGTCGCTCTTCATTCCGCGGTTCCTCCGAGCGTCCGGGCGCTTTGGTCGCTCTTCCATATATAACAACGGATATCGCATTCATATCATAATATCTGTGATAATGTGACAATGGCGTGGGATTTTCCTTTGCCGGAGATTGCCGACCTGTAACAAGAATTGCTCCCTGCGACGTGCCGGACGGTTGCGGTCCGCCGGGATTCCGGCCAGAAGCATCGGCGGGCTGGACGACGGTCGAACAGCCAGCAACCGAATTCGAAACCAGTTACGGGAGACTATTGGGTGGCTCGCATCACACTGAGACAATTGCTCGACCATGCCGCCGAACACGGCTATGGCGTGCCGGCCTTCAACATGAACAACATGGAACAGGGCCTCGCCATCATGGAGGCGGCCGAGGAGACCAAGTCGCCGGTCATCCTGCAGGCCAGCCGCGGCGCGCGCGCCTATGCCAATGACGTGGTGCTTGCCAAGCTGATCGACGCGCTGGTCGAAATCCACCCCGACATCCCGGTCTGCATGCATCTCGACCACGGCAACAACGAAGCCACCTGCGTCACCGCGATCCAGTACGGCTTCACCTCGGTGATGATGGACGGCTCGCTCAAGGAAGACGGCAAGTCGCCGGCCGACTACGCCTACAATTCAGGCATCACGCGCCGCGTCGTCGACATGGCGCATTGGGGCGGCGTCTCGGTCGAAGGCGAGATCGGCGTGCTCGGCTCGCTTGAGAGCGGCGGCGGCGAGCAGGAAGACGGCCATGGCGTCGAAGGCGCGATCAGCCACGACCAGCTTCTGACCGATCCGGAACAGGCGGTGGAGTTCGTCAAGGACACGCATGTCGACGCGCTGGCGGTTGCCATGGGCACCAGCCACGGCGCCTACAAATTCTCGCGCAAGCCGGACGGCGCGGTGCTGGCGATGAACGTGATCGAGGAGATCCACCGCCGCCTGCCGAACATGCACCTGGTCATGCACGGCTCGTCGTCGGTGCCGGAGGATCTGCAGGAGACCATCAACAAGTACGGCGGCCAGATGAAGCCAACCTGGGGCGTTCCGGTCGAGGAGATCCAGCGCGGCATCAAGCACGGCGTGCGCAAGATCAACATCGACACCGACAACCGCATGGCGCTGACCGGCGCCATCCGCAAGGTGCTGACCGAGAACCCGAGCGAGTTCGACCCGCGCAAATACCTGACGCCGGCCATGGCGGCGATGAAGAAGCTCTGCAAGGAGCGCTTCGAGCAGTTCGGCACCGCCGGCAATGCGCCGAAGATCAAGCCGATCCCGCTGTCGGACATGGCCAAGCGCTACAAGGCGGGCAGCCTCGATCCGAAGTTCGGCTGAGTTACATCTGATCGAGAGTTCAAGGGCGGGAGCCATAGCGGCTCCCGCCCTTTTTCATTTTGGTCGCGGCCTCAGGTCCGCCCTGCCGGCGTCGATGAACGGCGTCCAGTAGTCGACCGATTCACGGATCATGGCGACGACCTGGTGATCGACCGGCTCGCGCTCGCGGAATGACAGCTCCAGGCAGATCTCGTTGTCGGTGCCGCCGCCGCGCCGCACCGTCTCCAGGAATTTCTCCGGAGTAATGCGGCCATCCCTGTTGTAGGCGGCGGTGAATGGCCAGTGGCCACCCTTGTTCATCGACGACTGCTTGATGTGGATGATCGGCGACTCTTTCGGGAAGGCCTCGGCCCAGGCGTAAGGGTCGATGTCGGCGGGGTTGCTGGAGGTGACGTCGCCATGGTCGATGTCGACCATCATCTGCAGCGGGATGGCCAAGCCCGCTGCCTCGATCTCCCGGTGCAGCGCGCGGCAGCTGTCGATGGTATGGCCGAATTCACGGCCGACCGACATCGGCTCCCAGAACAGGTAGGTGAGGCCAGCCGCCTTGGCATGATCGGCGACCTCGCGCCAGCATTCCATCGCGATGTCGAGCAGCCGGGCGCGGCGTTCGGGATCGTCGTAGTCCCTGTGGGTGAAGATCGCGAATTGCGTGCCGATGCCGCTGGCGCCGAGCTCGGCCGAGATGGCGGCGAAGGTCTTGAACCAGTCGACATAGTAGCGGCGCACGTCGGCATCGGGATGGCCGAAATGGTTGAGCCGACCATAGGGGCCGGTCATGCCGGACGTGATGCGCACGCCGGTGCGGGCAAGTGCTGCCTGGAACAGCCGGACGAACTTGGCGATCGTCGCCGCCGGCCAGCCGGGATTGACGAATTCATGTGTGAGCTGGACGTCCCTTATGCCGATGTCATAGGCGATGGCGTCGATCAGGTCGTCCGGATCGGCAAAGCGGTTGACCAGCGGATTGGTGTTGAGGGAGAGCGTGAAGGCCAAATTCCAGTCTCCTGTTCAGGCCTGCCCGACGGCGTGGCGATCGATGGCGCACGCACCCGAACTGCCGGCATGAAGCGCAATCATTGCAGCACGCTGCCGGCGCGCCGGTTGAGCTCCTGGCGGTATTTCTCGGCGTCCCAGTTCAGGAGCTCGGCATTCTCCTCGATGCTGAGATAGTTGACGCGCGCCGTCGGATCGACGCGGATGGCGACATCGGCAAGGCAGCGCGCCATCGCCTCGGCGCCGGCATTGGCATCCCGGCGCATCAATATGCCCTTGCCCGGGAAAAGGATGGAGGCGGGTGCCGGCTGCCCGCCGGCCGTTGTCCGCGCCACCACGGCAGCGGCATTCTCGTTCGGACCGGCGATCACCGAGCCTATGCCGAGGAAGATGACGTGGTCCGGGTAAAGGCTGCCCGACGCGACGATCCGGCAACTGGCGAGATCGGTGGCGGCGGCATGGGCCTCGACCGCGACCGGAAGGCGGTAATCGCTGCCCATGGCCAGCCTGAGCAGCGCGTCGAGGTCGGGCGCCGGCGCTTTGCGCGGCGCGCGGGCAAGCAGGCCGGTAACGCGCCGCAGCAGCAGGTTTGCTTCGGCGACTGTGTCGGCGGCCACGACCAGCCCATGATTGCCGAGGACGAGGACGTCGGTGCGCGGCTTCAGCCGTTCGGCAATGCCCTGCGCCAGCGGCAGGCCCGGGCGGCGATAGGGCACGAAGGCCCAGTCGAGGCCGCGCAGACGCTCCTCCAGCAGCGCCTCGGCATTGGTCTGCACGGCGATGGCGATGGTCTCGACGCAGTGGACATGGACGACGACCTTTTGCGGCAGCAATGCATGCACCGTCGTCTCGATGGACGGCCGCAACTGGTGCGGGTTGAGCTCGGCAAGCGTGAATGCGGCGGTCTTCTCGGCCGCCGGGTCCTTGCGCGCGACGGCATCGAGCAAGGGCGACAGCTCCACGGGCACCATGATGTCGGCTGTCGCCGCATTCATCAGCCAGGTGCCGGACGCCTTGATCCACAGCACACCGGCTTGCTTGAGCGAGGTGTTGCCACCGGCGCCCTGGACCAGCAGAGGATCGGCGCCAACACTGGCCGACAGGACACGCAACGCCTGCAATTCGACGGCATCGTGATCAATGCGAGCTGCCATCAGCCGGCCTTTGCCAAACGGTTGGCGCACCAGTCCTCGAAGGCCCCTCTCTCGGCGGCCGAGAGATGCAGGCCGTGCTTGGTGCGGCGGTCCAGGATGTCGGCAGCAGTCGACGCCCACTCATGCTCGAACAGGTAGCTCGCCTCGCGCTCGAAGAAATCCTTGCCGAAGCGCCGCCCGAGCTGTTCGAGCGATCCGGCATTGCCGACGATTGAACGGGTGCGCGTGCCGTAGAGCCGGCCATAGTGCTTGAGCAGCGACGCCGGCATCCAGGGGTAGTCGCGGCCGAGATCGCCGAGGAACTGCTCGAAATCGGCATTTGCGATGTCGCCGCCCGGCAGATGCGCACCGGACGTCCACGCCTTGCCCATCTTCGGAAAGAACGGCTCGATGCGGTCGAGCGCGTGCTCGGCGAGCTTGCGGAAGGTGGTGATCTTGCCGCCGAAGACGGAGAGCAGCGGCGCCTGCCCGGTCGGCGCATCGAGCTCGAAGATGTAGTCGCGCGTCACCGCGCTCGGATTGTCGGCATTGTCGTCGTAGAGCGGCCTGACGCCGGAGAAGGAATAGACGACGTCGCCGCGCGTCAGCCCGCGCTTGAAGTAGCGATTGACGACCTTGATCAGGTAGTCGATCTCGCTCTCCTCCGCCGCCACGTCTTCCGGCCGCCCTTCATAGGGAATGTCGGTGGTGCCGATCAGCGCCAGGTCGTTCTGATAGGGATTGATGAAGATGACGCGCTTGTCGTTGTTCTGGACGAGATAAGCCTGCCGCCCTTCCCAGAATTTCGGCACGACGATGTGGCTGCCCTTGACCAGGCGGACGTTGCGCTTGGAGTTCTGCCCGGCGACGCGGTTGACGACGTCGTTGACCCAGGGACCGGCGGCGTTGATCAGCGCGCGCGCCCGCACCGCGGTCCTCACGCCGGTCCTGCCGTCGCGCATCTCGACCGACCACAGGCCTTTGTCGCGGCGGGCGGCGGTGCAAGCGGTGCGGGTGAAGACTTTCGCCCCGCGCTCCGCCGCGTCCAGCGCGTTGATGACGACGAGGCGGGCATCGTCGACCCAGCAGTCGGAATATTCGAAGCCGCGTCTGAAAGCGTCCTTGATCGGCGCGCCCTCCGGCGCCGTGCGCAAGTTCAGCGTGCGGGTGGGCGGCAGCCGCTTGCGGCCGCCGAGATGGTCGTAGAGGAAGAGGCCGATGCGGACCAGCCAGGCCGGGCGATCGTCGGGGCTGTGCGGCAGCACGAAGCGCATCGGCCAGATGATGTGGGGCGCGGATTCCAGGAGCACCTCGCGCTCGATCAACGCCTCGCGCACCAGGCGGAACTCGTAATATTCGAGATAGCGCAGGCCGCCATGAACCAGCTTGCCCGAACGCGAGCTGGTGCCTTCGGCGAGATCGTCCTTCTCGCACAAGATGACGGACAGGCCACGGCCGGCGGCGTCGCGCGCGATGCCGGCGCCGTTGACGCCGCCGCCGATGACGAAAAGGTCGACAATGTCGCCGTCGCCGCTCATCTCGCCGAACCCTCTGCACAACGCTTCATGGCGGTCAGCACGGATTGACCGGCGGCAGGCCGGCGATGTAGCGGCGCACTTCCTCGGCCACCTGCTCTGCCGCGTAGGTAACGGTGCGCACCGAGGCGCCGGCGATGTGCGGGGTCAGCGTCACATTCGGCAGCTGCAGCAGCGGCCAGTCCGAAGGCACCGGCTCGATCGCGAAGGTTTCCAGCATGGCGCTGGCGATATGGCCGGCGACCAGCGCCTCGTAAAGCGCGTCATAGTCGACCAGCGGCCCGCGCGCGGTGTTGATGAAGATCACGCCGGGCTTCATGCCGGCGATGGTGTCCTTGTTGATCAGGCCGCGGGTTTCCGCGGTCACCCGCGAATGCAGGGTGACCACGTCGGAGCGCGACAGAAGTTCGTCGAGCGAGACCAGCTCGACGCCGGCATTGCGGTCGTCCGCGCTCAGCTGCACGTAGGGATCGCAGACCAGGACGCGGCAGCCGAAGGCGCGCAGCAGGCGCACCACTTTGGTGCCGATATTGCCGTAGCCGACGACACCGACGGTCATCTCGCTGAGCTCGCGGCCGGTGCGGTCGGCGCGATAGAGATCGCCGCGCCATTCGCCCTTGCGCAAGGCCTCGTGGCCGACGCGGATCAGCCGCGTCTCGGCGAGGATGGCGCCGATGGTGAATTCGGCCACCGCGCTCGCATTGCGGCCTGGAACGTTGACGACGCGGATGTCGTGAGCCTTGGCGGCCGCCATGTCGATGTTGATCGGTCCGCCGCGCGACACAGCGACCAATTTCAGCGCCGGAAGGCGCCGCATCATTCCATCCGAGAGCGGAGCGAGCTGGGTGACCAGGATCTCGGCATCGCCGACAAAATCGACCACCTCGTCCGGATGGCCGAAATACTCCTTGACTTTGTCGAGGCCGAGCGCGGTGTTGCCGAACTCCATCGGCTCGTCGGGCCACGCGGTTTCCAGCGTGCGGATGTCGAGGCTGTTGCCGCAGGCCTTCTCGATCTCAGTCCGAAAGACCTCCGGAAGCATGAAACGGTCGCCGATGATCGCAATTTTCCTGTGCATGCTCGACTTCTCAATCTGCCTTGGTCGCGGCCATCGACCGCCAGACCGGACGCAGCGCCTCGTGCGCCAATGTGTAGGATGGCGCCATCCTGTCGTAGATGGCGGCGAGTTCCGGGTCGCTCGGCTCGGCCTCGCCAAGCAGGGGGGTGACCCATTCGGCGACGCAATCGTCCATTGACCGGTAGAGGCCGACGCAGACCGCTGCGATCATGGCGGCACCGGCGGCACCCGCCTCCTCGCGTTCGCTGGTGCGGGTGGCGGCGCCGACGGCGGCGCCAAGGATCTTGCGCAGCGCCGGGCTGCGCGCCGCGCCGCCGGTAAGGCGGATTTCCCGCGGCAGCGGGCCCATAGCGGCGTAGCAATCGCGCGAAGCGAAGGCGAGCCCTTCGAAGACGGCGCGCACCATGTCGGCATAGCCGTGGCGGGAGGAGATGCCGACGAAGCCGGCCCTCGCATTGGCATCGACGAACGGACCGCGCTCGCCGGCCTCGGACACATAGGGCTGGTAGATCAGCGAGGCCGGCTTGGACGACGAAATCCAGTCATCGACCAGCGCGATCATCTCACCGTTCGAGCGCGAAATGCCTTGCGAGGCGAGGATGCCGGAAGCGAGGCCAAGCACCCAGTCGATGTTGAGCGTCGCCGCCATGTTCGACTGCAGCTGGGCAAACACGCCCGGCGCCGGCATGGTCATGGTGTAGCCGGTCTTCGCTTCGTTGAGCTGCACCTCGTCCGGTGTCTCGGCAAGTCGCATATGCATGCCGGTTGAGCCGATGATGGTGCAGCCGGGCTTGTGCTTGCGGTCGAACAGGCCGGCGCCGAGCGCGGTACAGACCACGTCGACATAGGTCAGCACGACCGGCGTGCCGGCGGTGAGCCCGGTCGCGTCGGCCGCGGCCTTTGACAGGCCGGCGCTGTGCCTGGTGCCGTCGACGATCGGCGGCAGAAGGTGCCTGAGGTCGGCGACGCCGAGCACGTCGAGCACCTCGTCGCTGTAGTCGCGGGTGCGGAAATCGCCGAAGGTGAAGGTCCCTTCCGAAGGGTCGGTGGCGCGCTCGCCGGTCAGCTTGAAATAGAGCCAGTCCTTGCAGTGGAACGCCGTCGCGGCCCTCTCGAGCATGGCCGGCATGTTTCGCTTCATGAAGACGAACTGCGATCCCTGCTGGCAGGCGGCAAGCCCGCTGCCGGTCTTTTCGAAGCGCAGCCGGTCCTCCGGCCGTGCCCGGATCTCCTCGACGATCCTGGCGGCGCGCGCATCGAGCCACAGCCAGCCCTTGGCCACCGGTTCGCCGGCCTTGTCGATCAGCCAGGTGCCGTCGCCCTGCCCGGTCACCGCGATGGCGATCACCCGGCTGGCGAGGTCCGGCACCTTGTCGGCCAACTGGCGCAAGGTGGTCGCCGTATCGGCCCAGGTGCGCGCCAGGTCCTGCTCGGCGCCACCGCCCGGCAGCGTTTCGTAGCGATTCGCCAGCGCGGTGGCCGCGATCTGCCGGCCCGCCCTGTCGAAGGCGACGGACTTGATGACAGACGTGCCGGCGTCGATGCCGATCAGCACATCCCGCATCAGGCAAGCTCCATCCCGTGCGAAATCGCCTTGCCGTCGGCCTGGTCGAAGACGTGCAGGTTCTTCGGATCGATGCTGACTTTGATCGGCGCCCCGAGCTCGAGGCGGGTGCGGTCGTGCTCGACCAGCACCAGCGAGCCGCCGGCAAAATCGGCGGCGATGTGGGTCTGGTCGCCGAGCCATTGATTGGCCGAGACGGTGGCCGGCACGCCGTCCTTCGAGCGGCGCACCGCGTAGGGCCTGACGCCGATGACGACACGCTCGCGGGCGAGCAGCTGGTCGCGCACCGGGCCGCTGAAGGCATCCTTGTCGTAGTCGAGCGAGAGCCCGTCGGGGAGCTTCAGGCTGATCTTGCCGGCAGTCGTGCCGACAAAGGCCTCGAAGACATTCATCGGCGGCTCGCCGACGAAGGTGCCGGTGAACAGGTTCGCCGGCCGCCGCTTGATCATGTCGGGCGTGTCGAACTGCTGCAGCACGCCGCCTTCCATCACCGCGATGCGGTCGGCGAGCGCGTTGGCCTCGGTCTGGTCGTGGGTGACCAGGATCGCGGTCAGGCCGCGCTCCTTGATGAAGTGCTTGATGCGGCCACGCAGCACGGCGCGCAACTGCGGCTCGAGCTGCCCCATCGGCTCGTCGAGCAGATGCAGGTCCGCCTCGCGGATCAAGGCGCGGCCGAGGCTGGCGCGCTGCTGCTGGCCGCCGGAGATCGAGCTCGGATAGCGCTCGAGGATGTCCTCGATCTCGAGCAGCTTGGCGATGCTGGCGACCTTGGCGTCGACGTCGCTCTTCGAAAGCCTTGCCGCCTTGAGAGCGAAGGCCATGTTCTCGCGCACGGTGAGCGGCGGATAGAGCGAATAGCCCTCGAAGGCCATCGCCACGTTGCGCTTGACCGGCGCCAGCGTGTGCACCTTGCGGCCGGCGACGGCGATCTCGCCACGCGAAACCTCCTCGAAGCCGGCGATCATGCGCAGCGTCGAGGTCTTGCCGCAGCCCGACGAGCCGAGCAGCGCCACGATCTCGCCCCTGGCGATCTCCATCGTCAGCTGCTTCACCGCATGCACGCCGCGGTCGATCGGGCCGTAGAACTTGTCGACGCCGGAAATGGTGAGGGCGCTGGCGCTCATGCCGCTTCTCCGCTGCGCAAAGTGACGACCTTGTTGGCGCCGATGCGCTCGCCGCTGGCATGATCGAACAGCAGCGCGCTTTTGCCGTCGACGGCGACATGCGCCTTGCCCTCGGTCTGGCCCGGCGTTCCAGCAGGGCGCGAAACCAGGATTTCACGGCCGCGCACGGTGCGCACCAAGGTGACGATCTTTTCGTTGAGCGGCGTCTCGGCCTCGACGGTCACAGGAACGGCGCCGGGCGTGGCCTCACCGACGAAACTCAGCGCCTCGGGCCGCAGGCCGATAACGCAGTCGCGCCCGACCGCCGCCTCATAGGCGCCGGCGAGATGGACCTGTACGTTCGACAGGCCGACATAGATGCCCTTGGCGTCGCGCGCCGGCTTGACGTCGAGCAAATTGATGGTCGGGTCGCCGAACAGCCTGGCGATCTCGACATTGGCCGGCTCGCGATAGATCTGCTCGGGCGTGCCGAGCTGGCGGATGACGCCTTGCGACATCACCGCGATGCGGTTGCCGAGCGCCATCGCCTCCTTGTAGTCCTGGGTGACGTAGACGACGGTCGCGCCGCGATCATGCAGGAGCCGCGGCAGTTCAAGCCGCATCTCGAAGCGGAGTTTGGCGTCGACATTGCGCAAGGGATCGTCGAGCAGGAGAATCGGCGGCGAGCCGACCAACGCGCGAGCAAGCGCGGTGCGCTGCTTCTGGCCGTTGGACAGCGCGCGCGGCTTGTGGCTCAGCACATGGTCGATCTTGAGCAGCTTGGCGACGCTCTCGACGCCGGCCTTGATCGCGCCTTGCGAGGAGTGCCTGGCCTGCAGCGGCGTCGCGATGTTGTCGAAGGCGCTCATATGCGGGAACAGCGCGAAGTTCTGGAACGCCATGCCGACGCCGCGGAACTCGGCGTCGACATCGGTCATGTCCTCGCCGCCGATCAGGATCTTGCCCTCGTCGGGATCGATGACGCCGGCAACCATGCGCAGCAGCACCGTCTTGCCGGCGCCGGACGGGCCGAACAGCACCAGCGTCTCGCCGTCGGCGACGCTCAGCGACAGATTGTCGAGGACCGTCTGGCTCTTGTAGCGCTTGACGACATTTTTGAGTTCGAGGCTGGCCATCGGAACTACCCTTTCACGGCGCCGAGCGACAGGCCTTCGACGAGATAGCGCTGCGCGTATAGCGCCAGCGCCAGCGTCGGCGTGATCGACAGCACAATCGCGGCCGAGATCTGGCCATACTGAATGCCGGACGAGGTGATGAAGGCGAGCGCGCCGACCGTCACCGGCTGCTTGTCGGCGGAGGCGAGCACCAGCGCGAAGACGAAATTGTTCCAGGCGAAGATGAAGGCGAGCAGGCCGGCGGCGGCGATGCCCGGCCCGGCAAGCGGCAGCGCGATCTTGCGGAAGGTGGCGAACCAGGAATGGCCGCCGATGCGGTAGGCGTATTCGATGTCGGCCGGGATGTCCTCGAAATAGCCGCGCACGATCCACAGGATCAGCGGCAGGCAGATCAGCTGGTAGACCCAGATCAGGCCGATATAGGTGTTGGCGAGGCCGAGCTTCTGGAAATAGAGCGTGAGCGGCAGCAGCACCAGCAGCGCCGGCGCGAAGCGGAACGACAAGAGCGTGAAGGCGATGTCCTCCGAGCCGCGGAATTTGTGGCGGGCGAAGGCATAGGCGGCGGGCACGCCGAGCAGCAGCGAGACGGCAACCGAGGTCACCGACAGGAACACCGAGTTCCAGAGATTGCGCATGAAGGCGATGTCGAGCGTGCCGGCCGCGGTCACCAGCTTGCCGGTGATCAGCGCCGTGTAGTTGGCGAGCGTCGGCTCGAAGATCAGCTGCGGCGGGATGCGCAGGATGGTCTCGTTGGTCTGGAACGACATCATGAAGATCCAGGCGATCGGGAACATGAAGAAGATCACCACCAGCGTGAGCGCTGCGCCGCGCAGGATGCGTTCGAGAAGCGAGGTGTGTTCCATCCCTGCCTCCTATGCCTGGCCGCGGGCGCGTTCGCGCAGCCGGAGCCAGTTCTTGATGAAGATGTTGGAGAGGAAATAGGTGATCGCCCACAGGATGATCATCAGCGCCGCCGAGCGCCCGACATTGGTCGACTGGAAGAAGTTGAGATAGGCCTCGACCTGGAACACGGTCAGCGTGTCGCCGGGGCCGCCTTGAGTCATCGCGTAGATGATGTCGAACTGCTGGATGGAATCGAGCAGGCGAAACAGCGTCGCCGTCAGGATATAGGGCGTCAGCATCGGCAGGGTGATGCGGAAGAACACGAAGCTCCTCGGCACGCCGTCGAGCGCGGCCGCCTCGAAGGGCTGAGTCGGCAGGCTGCGCAGGCCGGCGAGCAGCAGGATCATGATGAAGGGCGTGTAGACCCAGATGTCGACCAGCACGACGGTGAGCAGCGCGGTCGACGGCGAGGACGCCCAACGGAAGTCCTGCAGGCCTATGAGGCTGGCAAGATAGCTCAGCACGCCGAAGCCGGGATTGGTCATCAGCTTCCACATCAGCGCGGCCAGCGCCGGCGCCGTCATCAGCGGCATCAACAGCATGATCGAGATGAAGTTGTTCAGCGTCGAGCGCTTCTGCAGGAGCATGGCGATGCCGAGGCCGAGCAGCAGTTCGAGCACCACGGTGATGCCGGCATAGAGCAGCGACACCTCGAGCGTGTTCCAGAACTTCGGGTCGGTGAAGAAGGAAATGTAGTTGTCGCCCCAGTTGAACTGCCTGGCCCATGGCTGGCTCAGCCTGTAGCGCTGGAAGGAATAGACCACCGAGGTCAGGAACGGGATCAGGATGCCGATGCAGACCAGGAGCGCCGGCAGGCTGAGGAGATAGGGCAGAACCCGCTTGCTGATCCTGAAGCCGGAGGGTCTGTGGACTGTCGTCGCCGCGGTCATCGCGCTCTTCCGTTATCCCGGTTGCTCCGCCCTGCCGGCCGCCCAAGGGAGCAAGGCGGCCGGTCGGGCGTTGGCGAAGCATACCGCTTCGCCTCGCGAGTGTCGTTGAGGGTCGCGGCTGGCCCGCGCTTGCGCGCCAGCCGCTGCCCGATATCAGCCGAGGCCGGCCTCCTTGAGCTGGCCGTTGATGCTCTCGGCCAGCTTGTCGAGGCCCTCGTCGATCGGCACTTCCTTGGCCACCATCTTCTGCAGCGTCGCGGCCCATTCGGTGGTGAGGTCGAAGAACAGCGGTTGCGCCGTGAACTTGATGCTGGCGCCGGGTGCCGAGGCGTCGAACATCTCGACATAGCCCGGATAGCTCTTGTTCAGCTTCTCACGGAACACCTCGTCCTTCCAGACCGACTGCCGGACCGGATTGACGAAGTCCATCTTGGTGGCGCCGAACAGGCAGTGATCGAGCCCGGAAGCCCACTGCATGAAGTACCAGGTGGCGTCCTTGTCCTTGGAGAAGTTTGACATCGACAGCGACCAGATCCAGATGTTGGGCGTCGGCGCCTTGGCGGCCGGATTGGCCTTGAAGCCGGCGAAGGCGAGCTGGCCGGCCATCTTGTTGGTGCCGCCATTCATGAAGTAGCCGAGGATGTCGGCGTCGAAGATCATCGCCGAGGCGCCGGCGCCGAGATCGGTGCCGACCTGGTACCAGGTGTAGGTCGACCAGTCCTTCGGACCGCTCTCCTGGATCATCTGCACCCATTGCTTGTGGAAGGCCTTGGATTCGGCGGTGTTCATGGCGGCGGACAGCTTGCCGTCGGCCGATACGTTGAGGTCCTTCTGGTCGAAATTGGCGTAAGCCGACAGGAACCCCGGATGGATCGTCGCCCAGGAGCGCGAGCCGCGCACGCCGATGCCGTAGACGCCGCCACCGACATCCTTGGTGAGCTTGGCGGCGGCCGCCACCATCTCGTCCATGCTGCCGGGAACCTTGACGCCGGCCTTGTCGAACATCGCCTTGTTGTAGGTGATGTTGTTCTGCTCGAAGCCCCATGGAATGCACCACTGCTTGGCGTCTTCCGAACCCAGCGCACCGCCCGGCTTGCCGTTCCAGGCGCAGGAGTTCTTGACGCCGGGCAGGAAGTCGTCCCAGGCATATTTCGGATTGGTCTTGGCCGGGTCCTTGATCCATTCGTTGAGGTCGGTGATCCAGCCGGCCGGACCATAGGTCCAGGTCATGTAGGCGCCGGTCATGAAGGCGTCGTATTCGGAGGAGCTCGCCGAGAGCGCGGCGGTGACCTTGTCGAAATAGACGTCCTCCGGGAACACGTCATAGACGACGTTCATGCCGGTCAGCTGCTTGAAATTGTCGAGGTCGGCGATCATCGCGTCGGCATAGGGGTGCTTGTTGAGCAAGAGCTTGATGGTCTTGCCCTTGTGCGCCTGCCAGTCGAAATCGGCGGCGAGCGCGCGGGTCTGGCCCATATTGAGCAGGACGCCGGCGGTGCTGGCGGCGAGGCCCATGGCGCCCAGCCCCCTGATCAGTCCACGGCGGTCGACTTGTCCACGCAGGAACGCGTCGATCAGGTCTTTTTCTTTCTCATGCATGTCCTCTTCTCCTCCACAGGGTAGTTTCAACCAAAGCGGTGCCGGCTACCCGACCGGCGTCTGTTCCACGAGCGATCGCGCCGTCCGCTCGTCGGTTATCAGGCCCTTGAGATAACGGCCCTCCAGCACTGACTTGATGGCGCGAACCTTCACCTTGCCGCCGGCGACGGCGACGATCCTGCGGTTGGCGATGTCCTCCCGCGCCAACGCCAGGGCACGGCTGGAAACCGTGGTCGCCACCGGCTTGCCGGCCTCGTCGAAGAAATGGCCGAGCAGTTCGCCGACGGCGCCGTTGCGGCGAGTCTCCTCCATCTCGGCCTTGTCGATCATGCCGGTGGCGACCAGCGAGGCCTCCTGCTCGGCGGTGCCTATGCCGGCCAGCAGCAGGTCGGCGGATTTCGCCAGATCGAAGACCTCGCTAATGCCCTTCTGGCCGAGCAGCACGGCACGATCCTCCACCGTGTTGGCGAACATCGGCACCGGCATGACATAGGCTTCGGCGCCGGTGCGCTCGGCGAGGCGATGGATCACGTCGTGCGGGTTGGCCGAGAACTTGCGCGTCAGGCCGCCGAGCAGCGAGACGAAGCGGATGCCGTCGGCCGAAATGCGCGGCAGGTACTCCACGCAAGCGGCGAGCGTGCGGCCGTGGCCGACGCCGATCAGCTTGTCCTCGCCGCGCTCGATCTCGCGCTTGAGGAATTGCGCGCCGGCAATGCCAAGCGCCTTGAGCGGCAGGTCTTCCGGATCGAAGTCCGGCACCACTTCGCAATAGTCGAGCCCGTAGCGGCCGGACAGCTCGTCCTCGAGCGCCACGCATTCGGAGATCTCGCCGTCGATATAGACCTTAACCAGCCCTTCCTGGTTGGCCTTGGTGATGAGGCGATGCGCCTTGAGGCTGGTGAGGCCGAGCCGCTTGGCGACCTCGGCCTGGGTCAGACCGCCGGCATAGTGAAGCCAGGCGGCGCGGGCGGCCATGCTGGTCTCGTCGTCGCGCAGGAGGCCATTGCCGAACCCAACCATTTCCGCCCTTTTGATATTTTTATCAGTTGCTGCAAAATTTTTCACAAGGCTTCGCCGGAGTCAAGCGGCGCGTGTCTCAAAATCGTGCGCGGGGTGTGACAGACGGCGCCAGTGCTCCTGGCCCGCCAAGGAACCTTCAGCCCGCCAACGAGGTTGAAGTCGTTGGGAACAAGGAGCGCGGCTCGCCCGCGCCTCGTGGAACGATGTTCGAGCCGCTTTGCTGCGACATGCCGCTTCATCCGGGCTGGCCAGACCTGCTGGCGAGGCTTCTGCTGACGCTGCTGGCGGGGTTCCTGATCGGTCTGAACAGGGAGGCACGCGGCCACACCGCCGGGCTTCGCACGACGATCCTGGTCGGCCTTGCCGCCGCCATCGCCATGATCCAGGCCAACATGCTGCTCGATGTCGCCGGCAAGGGCACGGACTCTTTCGTGCGCATGGACGTGCTGCGTTTTCCGCTGGGCGTGCTCACCGGTGTCGGCTTCATCGGCGGCGGCGCCATCCTGCGGCGCGGCGATCTCGTGACAGGCGTGACCACCGCCGCCACGATGTGGATCATGACCATGATCGGGCTGGCCTTCGGCGGCGGCCAGTTCGGCCTTGGCGCGATCGCGACGGTGCTGACGCTGGTGACGCTGCAGGCGCTGAAATGGGTCGATCTCAGGATCCCGCGCGACCACCATGCGATCCTGGCGGTCTCGTGGCCGAAAGGCTCGCCGCCGGATCTGCGGGAAATGGTTCGTCCACTCGGCTATGACGCGCGCTTTGTCGGCATGGAACATGACGCCGGCCGTGACCGCTTCGTCCACACCTTCAATCTCGGATGGAAGCAGCCCGATGCGGTCGAACCGTCGATGGAAATCCTGGCCGCGGTCGGCCAGCACTGCGAAGTCGAGCGCTTCGAGCTGATCAGCGAGAAAGCAGGCTGATCATCGTTGAAGGCGGCGGCAGGCTTACTCGGCTGTCTTGGCTGCTTCGGTGTCGGCCCGGATCAGCTTGATGTCCGCCCCTGCCGCCCAGGCGCCGATGTCTTCCCGACGCAGCGCCGCCGCCATCATGTCCGGGAAATGGTCAGGGGTGCAGGCGAAAACCGGGATGCCGAGCGATGCGACCGATCCCGCCATTGCGGGATCATAGCCGGGACGGCCCTGATCGGTCAGCGCCAGCAGCACGACGACATTGACGCCCGACCGGACCAGCGCAGCCAACCGCTGCAGAAGCTCCTGGCCGTTGCCGCCCTCGTAGAGGTCGGTGATCAAGATGAAATGCGCCTTGGTCGGCCGCTCGATCCGCTCGGCGCAATAGGCGACGGCCTGGTTGATGTCGGTGCCGCCGCCGAGCTGGACGCCGAACAGCACTTCGACCGGATCGCTGAGTTCCTCCGTCAGGTCGACGATCGCGGTGTCGAAGCAGACGAGCTTGGTGCGCACCACCGGCAACGAGGCCATCACCGCGGCGAAGATCGAGGCGTAGATGACCGAGCTTGCCATCGAGCCCGACTGGTCGACGCAGAGCGTCACCTCGTCGAGGTCGACCAGCCGGCGCTGGCGCCGCATGAAGCCGACCAGTCTTTCCGGCACGACGGTCTTGTGGTCCGGCTGGTAGTGGCGGAGGTTCGCCGTAATGGTGCGCGGCCAGTCGATGTCGCGCTGCCGCGGCCGGTTGGTGCGCCGCGACCGGTCGAGCGCGCCGCGGATCGCCTCGGTGGTCTTCTGCTCGAGGCGCTGCATCAGCTTGGCGACGATGTCGGAGATGATCGAACGGGCGATGTCCTTGGTCTTGTCCGGCATCGCCGAACGCAGCGAGACCAGGTCGGCGACGAGATTGACGTCCGCCTCGATCGCCTTGAGGAACTCCGGCTCCATCAGCATTTGTTTCAGGTTCAGCCGCTCGAAGGCGTCCTTCTGCACGACCTGGACGACCTGCTCGGGGAAGAACGAGCGGATATCCCCCATCCATTGCGCGACGCGCGGCGCCGAGCGGCCGAGCCCGCCGCGCCGCTTGCGCGGATCGCCGGCCGTCTCGCCGCTGCCGTCGCCATAAAGCGCATCGAGCGCCGCCGAAAGCCGCCGGTCTTCCGCCGACAGTGCCGACGACGTTTCATCGTCGGCGCCGATCGCCAGCCGCCAGCGGCGCTCGCGCTGATCTTCGCTTGGGTCCGGCACGATCGCGTCATCATCCATGGCTGGGCTCCCCCGCGAGCAGCCTGCCGAGGAGACCAAAATGCCGGCGCCAGGCTTCGCCGCCATCGGGCGCCGGCGTCAGCCCGGTGGGCAGGCTGGCCCTGCGGCCGAGCACGGCCTCGATCAAACGCCGGCGCTCCATGCTGTCGAGGTTGGAGAAGACCCGGCGCAGCAAGGGCAGATGGGCGACGAAGGCCTCTTCGTCGAGTGAGGCAAGCCATGCATCGACGGCGCCGCGCAGACCCTCGTCATAGATCAGTCTTTGACCAGCGCCGCTGAAGAAACCCTCGAAGAAGGCGGCCGCTTCGATGACCGGCGTCCCCGGCGACAGGCGCTTTGCCAAAAGGTCGGCCGCGTCCTCGGCGGAAAGCCGCCCGGCCTCGTAGAGCAGATGCGCCGCGCAACCGGCGACGAGCGCCGTCGATCGCGACGACTCGAGCACGGCCGCGAGGCCGTTGCGCCAGGCATCCACGACATCCGCGCCCGGCTCCACCAGCCTGATCGCCTCGTCGGCCTTGCGCAGCGCGCCCATCAGCGCCGCGGCCGCCTGCGCATCAAGATCGCGCGCGGCGTAGGGTAGCGCGATCGAGCCCTCGACGATCAGCCGTTCCAAGAGGCCGGCAAGACGTTCGGTCTCGGTCTTGCGCGCCTCGCCATAGCGGATGATGTCGGCCAGCGGCGGCACCGAGGCCAGCAGTTCCAGGCACTCGCTGCTGTGCGCCGCCTTTTCCTCCAGCGCGACGAGGCCGGCGGCGGAGGCTTCGCTCAGTGCCGCCGTGATGGCGCTCTGGACCAGCGTGGCAAGGGTGTCGAGCGTCGCGGCGGCACCGATCATCTGGACCAGGCGGCCGTTGGCGGCCTTTTCAATGGTCGGGCCATAGACCAGGTTCTCGACCAGGCGAACGGCATATTCCGGCTGCCAGGCCAGCACCCACCGCTCGCGGAAGGTGCCGCGGCTGCGCCCGGTGTCGGTCAGCTTGCCCCAGCTCACGCCAAGCACGTTCAGCCGGTGCAGCAGCGTCGACCGAAACAGCCCGCTCTCGCTGCGCAGGTCGATGGAGAGCTCCCGCTCCAAGGCCTCGGGCTTCAGCCGCGCCGCTTTCTGGTTGCGCTGAAGGTCGTCGATCAGCGGCGCCAGCGGTGTGTCCGGCGGAATCTCACCGACATCGGCGCCGAGCAGCAGTTCGGCCTCGACCATCTTCCACAGCAGGGCCTCGCCGTTGAACAGGGCCGAAATCGAAGCGTCGCGCAGTTCCTCGAAACCCGGCTTCGGGCGTTCGCGGATGGCGGCGAGCGCCCGCGCCAGCCGCTCAGCCTCGATCAGCGATGCGGTCGAGATCATGTGGCCTTTGGCCCTGAGAACCGATGCGATCCGTGCCAGCCACAGGATGGAAGAGTCGCCCTGCCCGCGCGTCTGCCACAGATGCTTGCACCAGCCGGGCGCGACGACGCCGGCGCCGTAGCCATAGCCCAGCGCCAGGCGCGGTCCCGTCCATGGCGCGAAGGTCATCATCGTCTTGCGGCGAGCCATTCCCTTGAGCAGCGCCTGGTCACTCTTTTGCGTATGTGCCGCCTGCAGGGCTGGCACATGCCAGGCGCCGCAGACGATCGCCAGCGGCCCAGCGAACTCCTTTCGCGCGGCGGCGATTTCCAGCCGCATGTGCGCCTCGCGCATCGCCTCGAATTTGCCGATCGCCCCCTCGCCGTCGCGCAACGTCGTCATCGCGTCGGCGATGGCCGCGAAGATTGGGCCGGGTTCGGGATTCTGCTCGATGATGTCGGACCACCAGCTTTCGCCATCCTCGTAGCCGGCGGCGCGCGCCAGCGTGCCGATCGGATCCTGGATGCGCGTCGCTTCCTCGCCTTGCTCTTCGACGGGTTCCGCTTCGGCGGGCTCGGCGTCGGTCGATCCTTCGGGCGCCTTCTCGGCCAGCCGCGCCGCGGACGGCAGGTCGACGAAGCGCAGCGCCGCCTTGTTGGCGACGGCCCACAGCGCCGCCTGATATTCGGGCGAGAATTCGGCGAAGGGCCAGAAGCTGGTCGCGGCCGGATCGTCCTCGGGATAGCAGAGCAGCGCCACCGGCGGCTTCATCTCGGGACTGGCGAGCAGCGGCAGCAGTGGCGAGGCATCGACCGGCCCTTCGATCAGCACCGCGACCGGCTGCAATTCCTGCAACGCCTTGACCAGGCTCTCGGCGGAGCCCGGACCGTGGTGGCGTATGCCGAAATAGCTGATGCCGTCCTCAGTCATGGCTCAGATGGCCGCGTTGAGCGCCGCGTAGTAGCCGGCATAGTCCGGCCGCTTCTTCAGCACCGTCTCCAAATATTCCTCCAGCACCACCTTGTCCTGCACAGGATCCTTGACGATCGCGCCGACCAGGCTTGGCGCCAGGCCTTCAGCGTGGAGCTTGCCGCCGTCGAACCAAGCCGCCTGGCTGAGGCCGCTGACCATCGTGGCGATCGCCTCGGCGGTGGAGAGCGAGCCCGACGGCGTCTTCAGCGTCACCTTGCCGTCGGCGGTCGCGCCGGAGCGCAACTCGCGGAAGATGGTGAGCACCCGCGCGATCTCCTCGCCGACATTCTTGGGCACCGGCAGGTCCAGCCCGCCGGCCATCTCGCCGACGCGTCGGGAGACGATCGAGACCTCTTCCGCCATGTCCTCGGGCAGAGGCAGCACCACGACGTTGAAGCGACGCTTCAGCGCCGATGAGAGCTCGTTGACGCCCTTGTCGCGATTGTTGGCGGTGGCGATGATGTTGAAGCCGCGCTGGGCGTAGATCGAGGTGTTCAATTCCGGCACCGGCATCATCTTTTCCGACAGCACGGTGATCAGCGTGTCCTGCACGTCGGAACCCATGCGCGTCAGCTCTTCCAGCCGGCAGAGCTTGCCCTCCTGCATGGCGCGGTAGAGCGGCGTCGGCACCAGCGCCTCCTGGCTCGGGCCCTTGGCCAGCAGCTGGGCATAGTTCCAGCCATAGCGGATCTGGTTCTCGTCGGTGCCGGCAGTGCACTGCACGATCAGCGTCGAGTTTCCCATGATGGCGCCGGCGAGATGTTCCGAGACCCAGGATTTCGCCGTGCCCGGCACGCCGAGCAGCAGCAGCGCCCGGTCGGTGGCAAGCGTCGCGATCGCGGTCTCCATCAGCTGCCGGCGGCCGACATATTTCGGCGAAATCACGGTGCCGTCGCTAGCCTTGCCGCCCATCAGGTAGGTGAGCACGGCTTTCGGCGACAAGCTCCAGCCGGCTGGCTTCTGGCGATCGTCGCCGCGCGCGAGCGCCTGCAGTTCGGAGGCATAGACCTGCTCGGCCGGAAGGCGGATGGCTGCGTTCATGCGATCATCTCCGGGTTGATCATCTTTCGGATTGGGAACGATTTTCGGCCAGCGCCGCGTTGAGCCGCAGCAGGCCGAGCGATGGCGATGCCGGCGGCAGGCCGGCGGTGACGACCTCGCCGATCAGTTTCTCCGCCGTCGCCGCCGTGGCGAGAAAGCCTATGGCCTCGAGATACTGCTCAGCGCTTCGCTTCATGACGGAGTTGTCACCCGAGACGGCGGAGCGCAGCGCCGAAAGCGTCTTGCCTTTGGCGAGGTCGCCCCAATCCAGCCAGCCTGCTTCTACGCCTTCGACCAGGTTTAGCGCGTGCAGATTTTGTGCGTCATTCAGGATCTGACTGATCAAAAGACGCTTCCTGCCGCTGTCCAAACGCAACATGAGCTGGAGGGCGAGAAGCGGAAGCTTGCCGCCTTCGGCGACAAGCCTATCCGCCAAACAGGCCACCGCCGCATCGCTGCCGGACACCGAGACCATTAGAACGAGAAAACGATCGGCATTGTCATCGACGCCGAACTGCCATGCGCCGATGAAATCAGGCTCTGTCTTGCCGAAGCGAGCAACAAGATCGCCGAAGTAGCAGGAAGCGAACAAGTCGGCGCGACGGGCCTGTTGCGCAGGCGATTTGAGTTTCATCGGTGCGTAGGTGGTGCGGCGGCGAATGAAGCCGGATTTGCCTTCCTCGATGAAGGCGGCGAGCTCGGCTGTCGGATCTTCCGACCCGCCATCAGCCTGATTGCCATGCTCCCCCAGCCTTGCCAGCAGCCGGCCGGCCAGTTCGCGCACCTTGCCGGAGCGATCGGCGGACAGGCTCTTAAGGAACGGAACGTCGTCGGCACCCAGGCCGAAGCGCATGAGTTCAACCAGCGCAAGCCTGACCTCCGCCGACTCGCTTGCCCCCTTGGTCTCGATCAGCGTCCGCGCCAGAGCAGGCGTGGTGCGCCGCAAATCGACCAGCGCGGTACGGCGCGCCGCTGGATAGAAGTCATCCCAGGTCTCCGCTGTCAGCTGCTCGCGCCGGGACTGTTTCTCGCCATCCGCGCCTGCCTGCCAGTCGACCCAGGGGGCATAGACCTCGGGACTTTCCTGATCCGAGGCAGCGGGCATCCAATCCATCGGATGCAGCACGAAGCCTCGGCTGGCGACGAGCGTGGCCACGCGGGCCTTGAGCCTCGCATCGGCCGCATATTTCAATGCGGCGCGCAGCAACGGCCGCAGCCGTTCCGGGATCATCGGCATGGCCAGCGCCGGCAACGGCGGGCGCCGCTTCAGGGTTTTCGGCGCTGCCGGGCGAAGCGCGACATCGAGCGCCTGCGCGGCAATCGCCAACAGCCGCCGCTCCTGCTCGTCCGGGTTGGCCGCTGCCGCCACTTCCTTCCATTCTGCAGGGGCAAGTTCGAAAGCGGCGCCGCCGGAAATCCAGCCGTCGCGCAATCTCGCCAGCCCTGCCTGCTCGGGCTCGTTCACGACAGATCGAGCCTCCCCATATTGCTCTGCGACGCCAGCAGCTCCAGCCTGGCGCCGTTCCAGAGCGCGGCCGTGGCCGCGAGATCGAGGCCCAGCAAGGTCCGGTTGACCGAGCCCTCGACAGGCAGGGCAATGCCGTGCGGATCGTTCGCCGCCTGCCACCACGCGCCGTCCTTCTCGTCCAGCGCGATCGCGCCGGCCGGCAGGATGACCGGGCAATCCGACAGCCATGGCGCACCGTCCTGGAAAGCGGCATAGGCGGCAAGCGGATCGCCGGCGTCCGAGGCGAAAGCTGGCCATGCACCGGGCGCCGCATCGCCGAGCCGCTCCGCGACCAGCGCCCGCAGCGGAGTGCGCGATGGATAGAATACCAGCCTGGCCTTGAAGCGATCGCCCGGCGCGAAGGCGCCTGAGCGCCGCCCGGCCGAGGCCGGGAAGAAGTCGAGCAGGACGGCAAAGCGCGGCGCCGGGCTCTGCAGATCGAGCAGCCAGGTCGCATGGCTGACGAGGCCGTCGCGGCGGGTCTCGATCTTTTCTCCCAGCACCTCCCAGTCGCTCGCGACCTGGACGGCATCGGGGTTGGCGAGGACCTGCTCGCGCGTCTCAGATGTCGACACAAGTCGTTTCAGCTCGGGATCATCGGGCGTGGCGCGCCAGGCCTTGGCGAGCAGCACCAGCTTGCCCAGCTCGCGGATCGCGGCATCCGGCTTCTCCTCGCCGCGCAGCGCCATCAGCCGCGCCGGCAACTCGTCGATGCGGCCGGCAAGCGCGGTCGCCTTGAGGTCGACAAGCCGGGCTGCAATGCGGCGGCAGCGCTCGCTGCAGGCATCGACGAACCCGGCAAGGCCGAGCCGGAGCTGGTCGGCTATCCATTGATCGAGCTCGTCCAACGCCGCCGAGACCGCGCTTCGCGTATCCTCTGCCCGCTTGCGCTGTGCCGCCTCGCGGCGTTCGGCGGCCGCGGCATCCTCGACCGGGGCGCTCTCGTCCGGCCGCGATGCCTCGTCGATGCTTTTGCCTTCGGCGCTGGCCGCCGATTGTGCTGGCTGCTGCCCGGTCTTGCGGCGGCGTCCGAGCCAGTCATTCACCCATTCCGGCGTCTGATCGACGCGATCGAAGCTGGCCGGCGCGGTGGCGCCGATCCACATCAGCCCCAATATGTGCTTGCACGGGAATTTTCGCGATGGACAGGTGCATTTGTAGCCATGGTCGCCGGTGTCGAACGCGACACGATAGGGATTCGATCCCGAGCCCTGGCATTCCCCCCAGATGAGCCCCAGTTGCTCATTCATCTCCAGGCGCGGCCAGTTCGAGCGCTTGGTCAGCTTGGAGGCGGCGCTGAGCGAGGCCTGGTCAGGGGCAAGCGCTTCAATGGTTTTCAGGTCCAGTTGCAAGCCCGCGCCTCTCATGACCCCGAAGCATGATACCGCGACGATAGATAGCCGTTTGCGGCGCGCTGGTGTAGCTCCAACTGCCGCAAAGTTTTACCCGCGACCAACGTGGTGAACGGGAAATTTCAGATCACGTCACACCGCCCTGTTCTGCGTCGGCGCGCGGCCGCCGCCGTCGGCGACCAGCACCGCGCCGGTGACGAAGGACGCTTCGTCGGAGGCGAGGAACAGGCAGCAGGAGGCGATCTCTTCGGGCTCGGCGACACGGCGCAGCGCGATGCGGCCGGTCAGCGCCGCGAACTCCTTCTCCGGCGTCGAGCCGTTGGCGGCCGCCGCCACTTCCATCTCGTACACGCTCATCGGCGTGCGCACCCAGCCGGGCGCCACGGCATTGGCGCGGATGCCGTCGGGGCCGTGTGCGAAGGCGAGCGAGCGCGTATAGGAGACGAGCGCTGCCTTGCTTGCCGAATAGGCGGCGTTCTGGCCGCTGGCGTTGAACGCGCCGACGGAAGCGATGTTGACGATCGCGCCGCCGCGCTGCTTCAGCAGCGGCAGCGCCGCGCGGCAGACCATCATCGAGCCGGTGACGTTGACGGCGAAACTCTTGGCCCAGGTCTCGTCGCTCAGCGTCTCCGGCTCGTCGAGGATCATCACGCCGGCGGCGTTGACGACGATGTCGAGGCGACCCTCGCAGGCGTCGATGGCGAAGGCTATGTCACCGGGAACCGTGATGTCGCCGCGCACGGCGATGCCGCCGCTTGCCCTCGCGGCCTCGTCCAGCACTTCGTCGCCATGGCCGAAGGCGATGACCTCGGCGCCATGCCGGCCGAACAGCTCGGCGGTGGCGCGGCCCATGCCGGTGGCGGCACCGGTGATCAGCGCCTTGCGGCCTTCAAGGCGCCGGCTCATGCCAGCCCCCAATGCCGCTCGACGGCATAGCCGGTCTCCGGCAAGGTCGAGCCGCCGTCGACGACGATGGTCTGGCCGGTCAAGTACCTCGCCTGCTCGGAGGCGAGGTAGAGCATGGCATAGGCGATGTCGTCTGCCTCGCCGAGACGGCCGGCGGGGATGAACCGGCCGAGCCTGTCGGCGACTTCCGGCGCGCTCATTGTGCCCCTGCCCTTGGCGATGAAGCCCGGCTCGACGCCGTTGATGGTGATGCCGTCGCGCGCGAACTCGAAGGCGGCGCCCCGGATGAAGGCGTTGACGCCGGCCTTGGCCGCCGAATAGTGCGCGCCGCCGGCCATGGCCACGCGCGCCGACACTGACGAGGTGACGAGGATGCGGCCGAAACCGTTGGCGCGCATTGCCGGCGCCGCCGCCTGCGCCAGCCAGAAGCAGGGTTTGAGATTGAGCGCCAATGCCTCTTCGAGCTTGTCCTCGTCGAGGTCCTCGATCGAGGCCCAGGGGCAGCCGCCGGCATTGTGGACGACGATGTCGAGGCGGCCGGCTTCGCGGATGACGTCGCCGACGAGCCCGTGCAAGGCGGCGCGGTCGAGTCCGGCAAGCGTAACGGCGCGGACGGAGAGGCCCCGCGCCGAGAGATCGGCCGCGAGGGTTTCGGCAACGTCGAGCGTGCGGTTGGCGATGACCAACGAAGCGCCAGCCTCGGCGAAGCGCGTGACGATCGCGGCACCGATACCGCGCCCCCCGCCGGTCACCAGCGCCACCCGGCCCTTGAGGTCGAATGGATTTGCCATCGCTTAGACGACGCCCGCGCTGCGAACCAGATCGACGAAGCGGGTAAAGACATCCGTGTGGCGGTCGACGTCGGACGGCGAGGTCGCCGGGCACATTAGGAACATGGTGTGGAACGGCGTCACCAATATGCCCTCGTTCATGTAGAAGGCATGCAGCAGCGTCTCGAGATCGCCGCGCCGGCCGGCAATGACGTCGGCGCCGTTGCGCGGCGGCGCGGGCATGAACATGATCTCGGCGCGGGCGCCGATCTGCGTCACATGCCAGGGCAATTTGTTGGCGCTGATGATGCCCCGCGCCGCCTCGGCCAGCCGCGAAGCGTTGGCGATCATCTTTTCGAAATTGGCCGGCGTCAGCACCTCCTCCAGCACCGCGCGCATGGTGGCGACGGTCAGCGCGTTGCCGGCCAGCGTGCCACCGATGCCGAGATGCGCCGACTGACGCACACGCGGATTGACCATCGGCACGATCGCCCACAGCCGCTCGGCGATCTCCCGCGAGACACCGAAGACGCCGGCCGGGATGCCGCCGGCGATTGCCTTGCCGGCGACCAGCATGTCCGGCTCCAGACCGTGCTGCGCAGTATAGCCGCCCGGCCCGCTGGAGATGGTGTGCGTCTCGTCGATGATCAGCACCGTGCCGGTGCGGCGCGTGATTTCGCGAAGCGCGGCGTGAAAACCGTCGGCGACAGGGATCATGCCGAAATTGGTCATCAGCGGCTCGGTCAGCACGCAGGCGACGTCGCCGGCCGAGAGCGCCTCCTCCAGCGCCGCGATGTCGTTGAACTCGACCACCCTGGAGACGGCGGAATGGTCGACGCCGTTGGGATGGATCATGTTGCGCATACCGACGCGGCCGTCGCGGATCTCGACATGCGCTTCCTCGACGCCGCCGTGATAGCAGCCGGAGAAGACCAGCACCTTGTCGCGGCCGGTGATCATGCGGGCGATGCGGATGGCGCCGCGATTGGCGTCGGTGGCCGAGGTGGTCAGCGTCCAGTAAGGCAGGCCGAAGCGGCGCGTAAGCTCTGCGCCGACCCAGAGGCTGTCCTCGGTCGGCAGCATCATCGTGGTGCCGTTCTGCAACTGGCGAAGCGCGGCGCGGGTGACCGCTTCCGGCGCATGGCCGCACATGCCTCCGGTGTCGCCAAGGGCGAAGTCGACATAGTCGTGACCGTCGATGTCACGGATATGGGCGCCGCTGGCCGACGCCGCATAGACCGGGAAGCCGCCGGCCCAGCGTCGCATCCAGTGCGAGGGACCGCCATAGAGGAAGTGCCTCTTGCCCTCTTCCCATGCTGCCGCCGAGCGCGGGTGGTTTTCGAGGAAGCGCTGCTGCTCGCTGTCGAGCAGATCGCCGGTTGTCTTTGAATGGAAAGCGTTTTTGGCAGCCGTCACGGGGCGAAGCCTCCCTTGTGTGCCGTCAGTTGGGCACAAGATGATTTTCTTGTCGGTTCACTATTTGAACCATCGTTTTGTATGTTATAGACAAACTGCAGGCTACCTCGGCTGCTGTCAAGTTAATTCACATGCGAACTATCTTGGAGAATGCATCATGAGCACGGTGGGCAAGGCGGTCTCGCTGCTGGAGCTGTTCACGCTCGACGAGCCGGAGATCGGGCTGTCCGACCTCGCCCGCAAGGCCGGCCTCGACAAGGCGACAGCCCGGCGCCTGCTGATGGCGCTCGCCAACCATCGGCTGATCGAGCAGGAGCCGCAAAGCCGCCGCTACCGGCTGGGCGCCGGCCTGTCGCGGCTGGCCCGCATCCGCGACGCGCATTTCCCTTTCGTGCGCGTGGCGGCGCCGGTGGCGCGGGAGCTGTCGCTCGAAACCGGCGAGACCGTGCATCTGTCGGAGTTCAGCGCCGGCGCGCTGCTCACCGTGCATGTCGAACTGTCGGCGAAGGCCAACCGCGTCAATGTCGATGTCGGCCAGATCCTGCCACTGCACGGCACGGCCTCCGGCATCGCCTTCCTCGCCGCCTCGCGGCTGCAAGTGGTCAGCGCCTATCTGGAGAAGCCCTTGCAGGCCTTCACCGCGCATACGGTGACAGGACCGGACACGCTGGCCAAAGCCATCGCTTTTGCCGCCGCGAGCGGCTATTCGCGCAGCTCGCAGGGCTATGAGGAAGGCGTGCACAGCATCGGCGCCGCGATCCTCGGCGCCGACGGCCAACCGATCGGCGCGCTGGCGGTGGCGTCCCCCATATCCCGCGTCGACGATGCGGTCGCGGCCAACCAGGGTGCTGCGGCGGTCAAGGCGGCGCGCCTGATTGCGGCACGGCTGACCGGCGAGGCGTGACATCCCGCATCGGCGAGGCGGAACTCGCCGTATGCGCGGCCTCGCCCAAGGTCGCGGTCGCCGCCTTCATTTGAATCTTTGAACGGTGTTCACTTTTCTCTTGAACGCCGTTCACAATGTGCTATGTTGCGTTTATGAACATCGTTCATGGAAAATGAGCGGCGAAGAGGATGACGAAGCCGGCTGATTGTATCCGGCCCTGAAACCAGCCAGCGCCGACCCGGCTTAACCCTGAAACGAAAGGATCATATCGATGGCCACCAACAGTTATGTTTCCAACCATTCGAGTGCCTGGAAGACGTCCATCGCCATCACCAAGACGCTGCGTGACGCGGAGGAAACGGGCCGGTTCATCAACAGGCTGCAAGGCGCTAAGACCGAAAAGCTGATGATGGATATCAACCGCAGTAACGAAGTTTAACCGGCTTCCCGCTTAAAACGAGGCTCAAACCGCGCAAGCAACCGCTGACCGATCCATCTCGGATTGCTCGATGGCCTTGCCCATTGGAACCTGCCATGAACACCCATCTGATGATGTCGCGGCGCTTCGCGCCTCTCTTCTGGACGCAGTTCCTGTCCGCCTTCAACGACAATTTCCTGAAGAACACGCTGGTGTTCCTCATCCTCTTCACCCTTGCCGCCGACCAGGCGGCGTCACTGGTGACCTTGGCCGGCGCCATCTTCATGGCTCCTTTCCTGCTCTTGTCCGCGCTTGGCGGCGAGATCGCCGACCGCTTCGACAAGGCTTTCGTGGCGCGCAGGCTGAAGTTCGTCGAGATCGGCGCCGCACTGCTCGCGGTCATCGGCATCGCGCTCTCCTCCATTCCGGTTCTGCTGACGGCGCTGTTCCTGTTCGGCGTCATTTCGGCGCTGTTCGGCCCGATCAAGTACGGCATCCTGCCCGATCACCTCGAGCGCAAGGAACTGCCGCGCGCCAACGCCTGGATCGAGTCGGCCACCTTCGCCGCGATCCTCGGTGGCACCATCGCCGGCGGCATCGTCTCGGCCGACGGCATCGGCGTTGCGGTGTTCGGCCCGATCATGATGGCGCTTGCCGTCGGCTGCTGGCTCGTCAGCCGCTACATCCCGGCCACCGGTTCGGCCGCACCCGATCTCGCGATCGACAAGAACATCCTGCGCTCCACCTGGCGTCTGGTCAGCGAGTTGCGCACCAACCAGCGCATCTGGCGGGCGGCGCTGATGGCGTCGTGGTTCTGGCTGGTCGGGGCCATCGTCCTTTCCATCCTGCCCCCCCTGGTCAAGAATTCGCTCGGCGGCACCGAGATCGCGGTGACCGCCTATCTGGCCGTCTTCGCGGTCGCCGTCGCCGTCGGCTCGGCCATCGCCGCATGGATGTCGCAGGGCCGCATGGTGCTGTTGCCGGCTCCTGTCGGCACCGCGCTGATGGCTGTTTTCGGGCTGGACCTCGCCTGGAGCGTGTGGGGCCTGCACAGCACGGTCCAGGCCGAGACGCTCGGCGCCTTCTTCGCCGGCCAGAACACCATTCGCGTCGCCATCGATCTCGCCGGCCTGGCGATCGCCGGCGCCTTCCTGGTCGTGCCGACCTTCGCGGCCGTGCAGGCCTGGGCGCCGGAGGACCGCCGCGCCCGTGTCGTCGCCGCGGTGAATGTCGTCAGCGCCGGTTTCATGACCATTGGCGGCGGCCTCGTCGCCGTCATCCAGGGCGCCGGCGTCTCGATCGCCGGCGTGCTGGCCGGCCTTGCCGCGGTCAATGCCGTCGCCGCCTGGCTGATGCTGAAATACCTGCCGACGAATCCTTTCCGCGATTTCGTCTCCATACTGTTCCGCGCCTTCCATCATCTGGAGGTCGAGGGGCTGGACAACCTCAAGGCCGCCGGCCCGGCGCCGATCCTGGCGCTCAACCATGTCAGCTTCCTCGACGGTCCGCTGGCCCTGACGCTGACCGACGAGGAGCCGGTCTTCGCCATCGACCACACCATCGCGCAGGCCTGGTGGATGAAGCCGTTCCTGAAACTCGCCCGCGCCCTGCCGCTCAATCCGGCGAAGCCGATGTCGACCCGCACGCTGATCAAGATCGTGCAGGGCGGCGACCCGCTGGTCATCTTCCCGGAAGGCCGCATCACCGTCACCGGAGGCCTGATGAAGGTCTATGACGGCGCGGCCATGGTCGCCGACAAGACCGGCTCGATGGTGGTGCCTGTGCGCATCGACGGGCTGGAGAAGAGCTACTTCTCGCGGCTAACGTCGCAGCACGTGCGCCGCCGGCTGTTCCCGAAGGTCAAGGTGACCATCCTGGAGCCGGTGAAGCTCGACGTTCCGCAGGAGCTCAAGGGCCGCCAGCGTCGCACCGCGGCGGGCGCCGCCCTCTATCAGGTGATGTCGGATCTCGTCTTCCGCACCGAGGACATCGATAGGACCGTGCTGGAGAAGATCATCCTGACGGCGGGCGAGCGCGGCATGAAGGAGCTCGCCGTGCAGGACCCGGTCACCGGCTCGCTGAGCTATGGCAAGCTGCTGACGGCCGCCGCCGTGCTCGGCGAGAAGTTCGAGCACCTCTATGCCGGCCAGCAGACGATCGGCATCATGCTGCCCAACGCCAATGGCGCATGCGCGACGCTGCTCGGCGTCATGTCGGCCGGCAAGGTGCCGGCGATGATCAACTTCACCGCCGGTGCGGCGAACATCCTCTCCGCCTGCAAGGCCGCCGAGGTGAAGACTGTGCTCACCTCGCGCGCGTTTGTCGAACAGGCAAAGCTCGGCGCCGTGGTCGAGGAAATCGGCCGCTCGGTGGAGATCGTCTGGCTCGACGAGCTGCGGGCCGGCATCGGCCTCAAGGACAAGCTGCTCGGCTTGCTGCGCAAGACCACGCCGCGCGTCGCCCGCAAGCCCGACGACGCCGCGGTGATCCTGTTCACCTCGGGTTCGGAAGGCACGCCGAAGGGCGTGGTGCTCACCCACCGCAACATCCTGGCCAACGCAGCCCAGGCTGCCTCGCGGATCGATTTCCACTCGGGCGACAAGGTGTTCAACGTCCTGCCGATCTTCCACTCCTTCGGCATGACGGCGGGCACGGTGCTGCCGCTGATCTCGGGCGTGCCGGTCTATTTCTACCCCTCGCCGCTGCACTACCGCATCGTGCCGGAACTGGTCTACGCGTCGAATGCGACGATCATCTTCGGCACCGACATGTTCCTCTCCGGCTATGCGCGCACGGCGCATCCTTACGACTTCCGCTCGGTGCGCTACTGCTTTGCCGGCGCCGAGCCGGTCAAGCCGGCGACGCGCATGACCTATATGGAGAAGTTCGGCCTGCGTATCCTCGAAGGCTACGGCGTGACCGAGGCGGCTCCGGTGATCTCGATCAACACGCCGATGTACAACCGGTCCGGCAGCGTCGGCAAAATCATGCCCGGCATGGAGTATCGGCTGGATCCGGTGCCCGGCGTCGATGACGGCGGGCGGCTCTACGTGCGCGGCCCCAATGTCATGTCGGGCTATCTGCGGGCCGAGAAGCCGGGCGTGCTCGAGCCGCTGGCAGACGGCTGGCATGACACCGGCGACGTCGTCACCGTCGACGAGGCCGGCTTCATCACCATCCGCGGCCGCGCCAAGCGCTTCGCCAAGATCGGCGGCGAGATGATCTCGCTGGCCGCTGTCGAGGCGCTGGCCGGCGAATTGTGGAAAGGGTCGCTGTCGGCGGTTGCCAGCGTGCCGGATGCCCGCAAGGGCGAAAAGCTGATCCTCATCACCGAGGCCGCGAACGCCACCCGGGCCGAATTCCTGGCCTTCGCCAAGGCCAACGGCGCCATGGACCTGATGGTGCCGGCCGAGGTGCGCGTGGTGCCGAAGGTGCCGGTGCTCGGTTCCGGCAAGCTCGACTTCGCCGGCGTGACCAAGCTGGTGCGCGGCGAGGAAGAGCTGAAGGTCAAGGCCGCCTGATGGCGAAAGGCGAACGGGCCGGCGCAGTGCGCCGGCCCGCCAAGACTTCCGCCGGCCCCGGCTTTGCGGTTGTTTCGCTCGAGCGGGTCGCTGGGCAAGGCGTCGCGCTTCAGACTATTTTGCCCCACCTCGCCCAAAGATCTTCTGCAGCACGAGCTTCAGCCGCTTGAACTCGTAGCGGCGCCGCAATTTGGCCAGCGTCGCCCGGTTGGCGGCGTCGATCGCGGGCAGCGAGTCCGGCGCTGCCGCCTGCGGCAGCGCGAGCAGCGCGTCGGCGTGGCGGTCGGCGAAAGGCTGCGGGTCGTAGGTGGCGAACGGCGTCGGCGGGTCACTCAGCACGGTCGGATTGCTGTTGATCTCGAACACCACGAGCTTGCCCTCGGCAAGCGTGTAGTCGATGCGCCCGTACTGCATGCGGGCCTTTTCGAAGACCTGCATCACCCGCCCGGCATGCGGGTTCTCGGTAATGTAGGCCCTGATCTCGTCGATGTGGGCCGGCAAGAGCCGATCGGCCGCATTCTTGACGAACCACGATTTCGACATCGCAATATGCTGGGCGTAGATCGTATCGCCGACCCGGTAGGCGGCGAATTTCCGGTAGTATCCGTCAGGCCCTGGCGTGCCGGTCATCTCCACCACGATCGGCCGCACCAGCTTGCGCCCGTCCGGCCTTGCGAGTGCCGCGTCCAGCGCCGGCCGGTCGTGCAGAAGCGGCGGCTCCTCGTACAGCGCGCCCACCTCGTCGCGGATGAAGACGGGATAGCACATCGTGTCATCGAGCTCGTCCGGCCTGAATGCGCGAAAAAAGTTGCCGTCGTCGCCGCGCAGCACGCGCAACAGATCCAAGCGCTGCAGGCTGGCCGTCGGATGGTTGAGCTGCGTCAAGCCCGTTTGCTGCGCCAGCTCGGCGCTCAGCTCGGCTGCCCGCTGCAACTCCTCGGCGCTCAGCCGGTCCATGTCCGACCAGACCACCACGCCCGCGCGAACGCCGCGCAGCAACCCGGCATCCTCATAGCGAACCAGCCGGAACGATGCTTGCAGGTCTGGGCGGTGATAGAGAAGCACGACCGCATGAGTATAGGCGTGCTTTCTATGCGTGACGTAGAATATCAAGTGATCGCGTCCCCCGGCCTGCACAATTGCAAACGGCAGCCTTGCTGACTAGCAAAAAGCTGCGGCACGCCCTATAGCGCGTGGGCAAGTCGGGTGGCCGAGAGATGAACGTCGAGAGCAATGCGCTTCCAATCCGGAAGCTGGACGCGGACGACATGCCGCTGCTGATGGAGCTTGAGGCTGCCGCCTGGGCCGGTCCGCTGCGAGCCAGCGAGGCGACCATCCGCCGCCGGCTGGCGCTTGGCCACACCATGCTGGGCGCGATCGACGGCGACGCGCTGGCCGGCACGCTCTGCTTCACCGAAACCAGCCAGGACCCGCTGGTGCGCGCCGATTTTCCCACGAATTTCGATGCCTTTGCATCGCTGCCGCGCAGCGAGCCGGTGCACTCGCTTTATGCCTACAATCTCTGCGTCCGCCCCAGCCACCGCGGCGGCAACACGGCAATCCGGCTGCTGAAGGAGATGGAGCACCACGGCCGCCGCCTCGGCGCGCGCTGGCTGATCGGCGACGGCCGCTGCTCGGCCTATGCCGGCTCATCCGGCGACGAGGACGACGACGACCAGGTCAGGTCCGACCCGCGGTTCCGCGCCACCATAGACCGCTGGAACGAGACCGGCATAAGGCCGCCGCTCGAAGAGATCATCCGCGATCCGCTGCTGCGGCTGCACTACCGCGTCTACGACTGCGAATTCCTCTACGTCATGCCGGATTTCTTCCCTCAGGACGCCGCGTCCGGTGGGTTCCGGGTCATCTCGGCCAAGGACCTCAAGAAATGACATGCGGGCCGGCCACGGCATGACGGCTCCGTTCTTCGATCCGTTCGCGCTCGGCGACGATCCGTTTGCGCATTTTGCCCGAATGCGCGCGTCGGGCGGCATCGCGCGCGGCGCCGCGCCCTATCCGGAACTTGCCGACGCGCATTACGTCTTCAGCCATGAACTGGTGTCCCGCGTCCTCAAGCATCCGGCCCTGCTGCAGGCGCCGCCCGGCAGGTATGAGGAGGTCCGCCGCAAGCTTGTCGACCAGGCGCCGATGGCGCTGCTCAGCCGGTCTGTGATGCTCGCCGATCCGCCGCATCATGGTGAGCTGCGCCGGCCGGTTGCAGGCTGCCTCTCCAGATCCGCCGTCGAGACGCTGACACAGGGCCTGCGCGCGCTAAGCCGCGAGCTGGTCGACCGGGCGATGGCGGACGGCCGCATCGATGCCGTCGCCGGGCTCGCCGTGCCGGTCTCCTTCTGGCTCCTGCAGGAAATCATGGGCATCGAGATCGAGGATCCATGGGCGCTGAAATCGGTGACCAGCCGCATGGCTGGTGCGTTCGACCTGCGAACAGACCAGCCGCCGGCTGCCAGCACCGCGGCCTATGGCGAGTGCCGGGCCTTTGTCGAGGAACGGCTGGCGCAACAGGCCTTCCGGCCGGACGGAATGGTCGCCCGCATGGCGCGGGAAGTCGCCGAAGGGCGCTGGTCCCACGAAGACATGGTGGCCAACGTCGTGTTCATGCTGTTTGCCGGACAGGAGACCGTCGTCGACGCTTTCGGCAACGCGGTGGTCGCGCTGCACCGTTTTCCAGAACAGCGCGACCTGCTCGAGCGCCGGGCTGTCGACTGGAGCAGCGCCGCCGCCGAGCTCCTGCGCTACGGCGCCTCCGTGCAATACGCGGTCGCGCGCATTGCGGCCGAAGACATCGACCTCGGCACAGCCAGGATCGCGAACGGCGAGGCGGTGGTGGCGGTGCTCGGCAGCGGCAACCGCGACGATGCGGTCTTCGCGGACGGTGACCGGCTGGACCTCACCCGCTCGCCGGCCTTGTCATTGACCTTCGGCACCGGCCTGCATGTTTGCCTCGGCCAGCATGTCGCCCGCATCGAGATCGCGGCGATGATCGAGGCGCTGTTCACCCGCGCCCCTGGCTGGTGGCTCGATGCCGCCGGCGCCGGGCGCCGCCCGTCGCTGTCGTTCCACGGGATGAGCACCGCGCCGCTTGTGCTTGCCTAGGGGCACGCGACGGCGCCGATCCTACTTGTGCTGTTCGAACAGCGGCCGCGTCTGCTCGAGGATCGCCGGATCGAGCGACCGGACGATCTCCGCGACCTTGGCCCGCAGGGCCTCGATCGCCGCGTCGTCGAGCGGTTCGAGAATGTCATTTTGATCCCGCGACGCGATGTATTCTTCCAGGGAGGGCGCCTCGCTCGCCGGCGTGAAGCCTCCGCCGCGGGCGTGCTTGCTCAGCAATTCCTGCCGCGACTTCACCGCATAGTGGCGGACCCAGCCGAGCTTCCATTCCATCGGCATGGCGGCTTGATGCCTGTCGAGGGTGATGCCGTCGACCAGCGTCCTGCGCTGCCCGATCGGGAAACCGTGCGGATGCGCCATGAACAGCGTCGGGCTTCGCAGGGCCTTCGGCAGGCATGAGGCGACGCGCGCAAACGCCTTCTTCCAGCGCGCCGTCGAGGCGTCGTGCCTGCCGCGTCTCGGAAACCGGACGGTGACCAGCTCGTCGTCATAGGCCTCTTTGCCGTCGCTGCCGAAATTCGCCCAGCGGAAGGCGACGCTGCGCACGCCGCGCCGTCTGAGCAGCGAGCGGACGAGCTCGGCGCCGCTCCAGGGCGGTCCGTCGAGTGGCTCGAGAAATTCGTCGGCGTCGAGGAAGCCGAGATAGCGATAGCCCTGCAGCAGCGCCCGCCAATAAAGGTGCGAATAGGCGCGCCGCTGCGGCTGCGAGCGATCGTGCCGCCAGTCGACCAGTTGGATCCAGCCGGCGTCGCGCAACGCCGAAAGCACTGCCGTCTGCGGTCCGGCGAGACAATTGTCGGCGATCATCAGATCGAAGCCGTGCAGCTTGTGCCACGCGATCCACTCGATCACATAGGGCTGCTCCAGCTTCATGATCGCGCAGATCAAAGGCCTGTCGATGGAAAGCGGAAATCTCATCGCAATTCTTTCATCGCGCAATTTGCCCAAGTTCGACCTGCCGAAACGCGATCGCATCGCCATAGAAGGCCGCGAGCTGCTCGGCGGACGCCGTCCAGTCGCCGATGTCCAGTTGATGGAAGCGGTAGCGCGCGTCGCCCGCCGGAAGCAGGTCGATGTCCGGCCTGATTATCGGATCGAGGATGCCGGCCACCGGCAGATGGATCGTGTGCGCCGACGACAGCCAGCTGGCCAGCCAGGAAAAGGTGCCTACCGACGCGACGACTTGGCTTGCCCGGCGCAGCGTCTCGAAATCGGTCAATGGCGATGCCTGCGGCGCGAAGACGGCATCCGGAAAGCGCTGGCGCAGGCGCCGGCAATAGTCGTTGTCGTCATGGGTCTGGCCGACGAAGACCGGCTTGCGGCCGCTGTCGCGGATCAAGGTTTCGAAGAAGGCGAACGGCATCGGGCAGTAGTTCTTGTGGAAGCCGTCGAGGATGTCGCCGGCCCGCACATGGATGACGAGGAAGTCGTCGCCATAGGTCGGCGCCTCGGCTGGGCGCCCGTCGAAAATCCTGGAAACCTCGGCTCGATCGTAATAGCCCAGTCTCTGTGCGAAGCCCTTGAACAGGACGCTGCGCGCCCGTTTCTGGCGGAACGCGGCGGCGATCGCGTCGAGATCGTAGCGATGCGAGCCTTCGAGCCGAAGCGCCCGGTACCGCCACAAGAGGGGCGGCCGCACCGTGGCGATGGACCATTCCGGCAGGTCGGCGTTGCAGACATAGCCGCCGGGAATGCGCCTGGCCAGCACATGGCTGAACATGTACTGAAACATCCTGTTGCCCATACCGCCAAGCGGTCGCATGACGATCGGTACACGCCGCATCGAACCCCCTTCAGGCCGGCACCGGATCGAGCCTGTCGATCCGGTGCAGGCATTGTTGGCCGGAATAATCGCGTGAGGTTTGTCCGATAGGCAAGCTTCCGGCTCCGTGTTTCCACTTGTCGCGGCTATCCCGGCAATCACGGCGGATGGCCGCCAGCACCGGAACCAAGGCGCGCCGGCGGCCGCATGGCCGGGCGAACGTCGTGAAACCTTTTGATTTTTAGGCCGTTGTCGGCCTGATGTCAGAAGCTAGATCCAAATCGAAACCGGCCCGCGGCGCCAAATCGCGTACTGCCCGAACGCCGGGCAAAGCGAAATCGGGCCGGGAGAAATCGAATGAAGACAAGCATTTGGTTGTCGAAGCCGCGCCTGAGGTCAATGGCGAGGCGGCGCCACCGCCGGAGGCTGCCGAACCCGATCCGCAGCTGGCGCCCGAGCAAGCCGAGCAGGCGCGCAGGAAATATCTGCTGAAGCGTTTCTGGATCAGCGCGCGCGGCTACTGGAGCCGTCGCGGCGACCGGCTCGCCTGGCCGCTCACCATCGGCGTGCTTTTGCTGATCTGCATCAATATCGGCTTCCAGTACGGCATCAATGTCTGGAACCGCTCGATCTTCGACGCGCTCGAGCAGCGCAACGCCCGCAGCGTCTATTTCCTCAGTGCCGTCTTCGTGCCGCTGGTGCTGTGCAGCGGCAGCCTTGTCGTCACGCAGGTCTATATGCGCATGACGATCCAGCGCCGCTGGCGTTCCTGGCTGACCACCGCGGTCATCGCGCGCTGGCTGGCCAGCGGCCGCTACTATCAGCTCAACCTGGTCGGCGGCGACCACCAGAACCCCGAAGCGCGCATGACCGAGGATTTGCGCATCGCCACCGAATCGCCCGTCGATTTCATCGCCGGCGTCCTCAACGCGTTCCTGTCGGCCTCGACCTTCATCATCGTGCTGTGGACGATCGGCGGCGCGCTGACCCTGCCGATCGGCGGCGAAAGCGTCACCATTCCGGGCTTCCTGGTGATCACGGCGGTGATCTATGCCGCCATCACCTCGACCTCGATGGTGGTCATCGGCCGCAACTTCGTGCGCATCTCCGAGACGAAGAACCAGGCCGAGGCCGAGCTGCGCTACACGCTGACGCGCGTGCGCGAGAACGGCGAGAGCATCGCGCTGCTCGGCGGCGAGGACGAGGAGCGCAGCGGCATCGACAGGAATTTCGGCCATGTGCTGAGGCAATGGGCGCTGCTGACCGGCCAGCACATGCGCACCGCGCTGGTATCGCAAGGGTCGTTGCTGTTCGCGCCGGTGGTGCCGATCCTGCTCTGCGCGCCGAAATTCCTCGCAGGCGGCATGTCGCTTGGCGAGGTGATGCAGGCGGCTTCCGCCTTCGGCATCGTGCAGGGCGCGTTCGGCTGGCTGGTCGACAACTACCCGCGGCTTGCCGACTGGAACGCCTCGGCGCGGCGCATCGCGTCGCTGATGATGTCGCTCGACGGGCTGGAGCGCGCCGAGCAGAGTGACGCGCTCGGACGCATAAGCCGCGGCGAAACCGAGGACGGCGCCATGCTCAGCCTCGACAATCTCTCGGTGACGCTCGACGACGGCACCGCCGTGGTCAAGGAAACCGGAGTCGCGATCGAACCCGGCGAACGGGTGCTGGTGGCGGGCGAATCCGGCTCGGGCAAGTCGACGCTGGTGCGCGCCGTCGCCGGCCTCTGGCCATGGGGCGGCGGCAGCGTCAATTTCCACCCCGGCAGGCGGCTGTTCATGCTGCCGCAGCGGCCCTACATCCCCACCGGCACGCTGCGCCGCGCCGTCGCCTATCCCGCCGCCGCCGACAACTGGACGGCCGAAGAGATCAACACCGCCCTCGACAAGGTCGGCCTCGCCTATCTCGCGGCCAGGCTCGAGGAAGAGGCGCCATGGGACCAGACGCTGTCGGGCGGCGAAAAGCAGCGCCTCGCCTTCGCGCGCCTCCTGCTGCACAGCCCCGACATCATCGTGCTCGACGAAGCGACCTCGGCGCTGGACGAGAAGAGCCAGGAGAAGATGATGAAGACCATCGTCCACGAGCTGCCGAAGGTGACCATCATCAGCGTGGCGCATCGCGCCGAACTCGAAGCCTTTCACAGCCGCAAGATCACGCTGGAGCGGCGCAAGGGCGGCGCCAAGCTGGTCAGCGACATCGAGCTCGTCCCGCGCAAGGGCAAGCGCAACGTGTTCCAGCGCGCCCTGTGGGGGAGCGGTACGAAGGGCGGAGCGCGGCGTGAGGTGGAGTGAGGCCCGCTGGTTCGATTCTTTGGCCGGCTCGGCCGGTTACCTTGCGTTTAGCTCCGCCATGTAAGGAATCCGCACTGCGGAGGGCGCACGCGAATGCTGGACAACTACGAGCTGGACGGGTTCGGCGTGATCCACCAGATCGACTTCACCCCGATCAAGTACGACAAGCAATACATCTCCTATTACGAGGATTTGAGCGACCGGACCATCAAGCTCGGCTATCAGCGGCTTGGCTGGGTGCTGGGCGTCACCGGCGAGATTCCCCGGTCGGTGCTGGAGATCGGCTACGGCACCGGCACGTTCGTCGAAGCGGCGAAGATAACCGGCGTCGCCGACTGCGCCGGCTGCGACATCGCCAGGTTTCCGCTGCCGCAGGGCGTCCGCTTCGTCGATTGGGATGAGGCGCTCGCCAGCTCGTGGGATCTCGTCGCCATGTTCGACGTGCTCGAGCATATACCGGACCTGAGTTTCCTCGCCCGCCTCAAGGCCCGCCACCTGGCCATCGCCGTGCCCTATTGCCGCTGGCGCGAGCTCGGCGCCGACGGCGATGCGTGGTTCCAGACCTGGCGCATGCGCCTGCCCGACGAGCACCTGCACCATTTCGACCGCGGCTCGCTGGTGGCGCTGCTCGCGCACCACGGCTTCGAGTGCGTGACGCTGAACTCGTTCGAGGACGGGATCAGGCTGCGGCCCGGCGAAGCGGGTCCGAACATCCTGTCCGGTTTCTTCAGAAAGCGTTAGGCCGCGCGGCCGCGGTCCCGGCGCCCGGTCGATCACAGGTAGCGGCAGTCTTGAGCGCTTCGGCACGGGAAGGTTGGGGCAGATCGGCGATGCGTCGAACGGAAGCGTAGAACCTCGGATAGTCGCCGGCGCACAGGTCGAACAGGCGAAGAAAGGCCGGAACCTGTTCGCCGTAGACGGCGGTCGCGGCGAGCTTTGCGTTGTTGATCGGGGCCGAGAACCAGGCGTCGTAGCCCCGATATCCCGCCCAGCGCCGGTCGCGCAGCTGCCGATAGCGCATGCGCAGCCTGTCGATCGCGGCAGCCTTGGCGGCCGCCATCTGCTCCGGGCTGCGGGAGCTTTCATAGACCTGCCCCAGCTCGTCGCGGGTTTTCGCCAGCAGTGCGAGAAAATCGGCCCTGCGCCTGCGATCGGCTTCGTAGCGGCGCAATCCGGCGCGATCGCCAGCGGCGCGCAGCCATTTCCTGACGCCGGTGGTTTCGACGGCAACCGCGAAGGCCTCGTTGAAGGCGGAGTCGCCGTCGACATAAAGGCGCTGATGCGCCAGTTCATGAAAGATCAGGCTGGCGAGATAGGTGTCGTCCTGACCGAGCATGGTGCTGAGCAGCGGGTCGCTCGACCAGCCCAGCGTGGAATAGGCGGTGATGCCGGTGACATAGACGTCCAGCCCCTGCCTGTGCAGTTCGAGCGCGCTTTCGGTCGCGGCTTTGCGGGCAAAGTAGCCCCGGTATGGAACGCAGCCGAACACTGGAAAGCACCATGTGCGCGGCGCAAGCGAGAACTGCGGCGCGGCGAAAACGGCCCAGGTCACGGCGTCGCGATGGATGTCGACATAGCTGCGGTAGCTGCTGTTGTCGGGCAGCGCCAGCTCATCCGTCGCAAACCGCCTGATGGCGCTCGCCGACGTCAGCCTGGCGCGCAAGGCCTGAGGCGTCGAAGGATCCTGGACGAGCGTTCCGACATCTTTCCGCGCGGCCATGATCTCGACATGACCCTGCAGCGACTGCGCGTAGTAGGAGATGCTGGTGCAACCGGTCAGCCCGGACGCCATGATAACAGCGGCAAGCAAACGAAAAACGCGCTTCACAGCCTGCCCACCGCTTGCCCATCTCCCCCTGGAACCGATTGCACCATGTCTCATCAGGCGCACCAGTTTTCGTCAAGATGTCGGCGGGCCGGACTTTCGACTTTGGCAGGATTGGCAAAAGGCGGCCATTCGCCTTTGAATTGACTCAAGTCCGCCAAGCGCGCGAGGCTGCCTGGAGGGCCTGGGAGAGCCGGGCGCGACACCAATCGAAGGGGAGGATCGCGGTGAACGAGAAAAACAGTCCGAGGCAGCTTGCGGAGATCGCCAGCTATCACGCCCATATCTACTACGCCGGGCAGCCTGAGCGGCAGCATGCCGAATGGCTGCGCCTGCGCATCGCGGAACGCTTCCGCGTGCGCCTGGGCAACTGGCGCGACGAGCCAGTCGGTCCGCACCAGCAGGCCATGTACCAGGTCTCCTTCGCCAACGCGGTTTTCGCCACGCTGGTGCCATGGCTGATGCTGAACCACGGCGGCTTGAGCATCCTCATCCACCCCAACACCACCAACCCCAAGCGAGACCACACGGTCGACCCGGTGTGGATCGGGCAGGCGCTGGGGGTGCATGAGGAGGTGCTCGGCGAGGAGGACGAAGCGGAAGAGGCGCTGGAGGTGAATACGGAGCCGACGCTGGGGGCGTGAGGGGGGGTCTGGGCAGCGCCATCCCCCTCTCCGACCGCTACGCGGCCCCCACCTTGTGGGGGACAGGCTCGAGCAACACGCGCCGAACCAGAAAGGCGCTCTCAGGGGACTTGCGCCGTCATTTCCTTTGCCAGCTCGCCGATCAGCGAGCGCAACCACCTGTGGGCGGGGTCGTGGCGGTAGCGAACGTGCCAGGCCATCTCCACCGGAAAGGTGCCGAGGTCGACCGGCGTCGGCAGCCCCTTCAGCCGGGGATCGCGCTCCAGACTGCGGCAGATAAGCTTCGGCAGCGTTGCGCAATAGTCGGTGACGGCAAGCATCTCCGGCACGGCAAGGAAATGCGTGACGGAAACCGCAACCTCGCGCTTGAGGTTTTGCTGCCCCAATGCCTGGAAGACACCCGCGCGCAGCCGGCCCGGCGGCAGCACGTTCACATGCTTGAGCATTTCGTACTGTTCTCGGGAAATCCGGTCCCGCACGCCGGGATGGTCCTTGCGCACCACGCAGGCCAGCCCATCGTCCATGAGATGCTGGACGACGAGGTTGTCCGGCGGATCGACGATCCGGCCGAGCACCATGGCCGTGGTGCCGGAAATGACCCCGGTCTCGGCCAGATCGTTGCCGAAGGCCGTCATGCGCAGCTTGATCCCCGGCGCTCGTTCGCGCGCCCTCGCCACCAGCGCCGGCATCAGCACGATCTCCACGTAGCTGTTGGGGGCAAGGGTGAACAGTCGTTCGGTGGTTGCCGGCTGGAACTCCTGCTGGTTCAGGATGAGATCGTCCAGTTGCGCCAGCGCCGCCTCGATCGTCGGCGCGATCTCCTCGGCGAGCTGCGTCGGCTTTATGCCGTAGCGTTCCCGGATGAACAGCGGATCCCGCAGGGTGTCGCGCAGGCGGTTCAACGAATTGGACAGCGCCGGCTGCGTGATGCCCAGCCGCGCTGCCGCCCGTGTCACGCTGCGCTCCTCCATCAGGGCCAGGAAAACCGGGAGCAGGTTCAGGTCGTATCTCATCGAGATATAATCTCAGATAAATATCTGAAATCGAAGAAGTAAATTTCTGAAATATGTGGGCAAGTGCCATTATCGGCTCCTCGATAAGCCGATGCGGCTGATCGAGCTCCCAATCAACCGGCGGCGACGCCTCGCGGCGCGGCATCCTCTGACGAAAGCAAGCGACAATGAAAGTCCTCATCGTACTCACCTCCCACGACACTCTGGGCGACACCGGCAAGAAGACCGGCTTCTGGCTCGAAGAGCTGGCAGGGCCGTATTATGTCTTCAAGGACGCCGGCGCCGAGATCACGCTCGCCTCGCCGAAGGGCGGCCAGCCGCCTCTCGACCCGAAGAGCGACGAGCCGATGTTCCAGACCGACCTTACGCGGCGCTTCAGCGCCGACGAGCTTGCCAAGGCGCAGCTTGGGGAAACGGTGCGCCTGGACAGCATCGACCAGAAGGACTTCGACACGGTCTTCTACCCGGGCGGACACGGGCCGCTGTGGGATCTGGCCGAAGATCCGAATTCGATCAGGCTGATCGAATCCTTCGCTGCCGCCGGCAAGCCGGTCGGCCTCGTTTGCCATGCGCCGGGCGTCCTGCGTCACGTGACCAATCCCGACGGCACCCCGTTCGTTCAAGGCCGCTATGTCACCGGCTTCACCAACGCCGAGGAAGCGGCCGTGGGTCTCACCAACGTCGTGCCTTTCCTCGTCGAGGACGAGCTCATCCAGCTCGGCGCGGTCTTCTCCAGGGTCAAGGATTGGGGCGTGCACACGGTGGTCGACGGCCGGCTCGTCACCGGTCAGAATCCGGGGTCGTCGGTCGAGGCGGCGGAGGCGCTGATGGCTGCCGTGAGCCTGGTGAAGACCAGGGCCGCCTGAGCGGGCCGTGCATCGCGACCTGCCGCAGACTCGCGCCACGCTTCGTCATCCTCGGGCTTGACCCGAAGGGGTGCGCTGTCCGCCGGCGCTCTCAGCGCCTGGTGCTCCGGCTCCGCCAACGCTTCGTCATCCTCGGGCTTGACCCGAGGATCCATGCCGTGACGCTTTTCGTAGAATGCGGCGGATCAAAAACTGCACCGTCGCAAGGCGCGCAGGTCGCGGCATGGATCCAGGGTCTGCGCGCGTCGCTTCGCTCCTTGCTCCGCCCCAGGATGACGAAGGTGACAAACACGGCGCTCCTTGACGCGCCCGCTGTCGCCATCGGCGACCGCTGCGCTTGCAGGAATTGCTTCGCCCGTCACGACATACCCCTTTCGGCCTAGTCCATATTATTCGGTAAGTGACTCGCACGCCGGTCGAGCCAATACTTCCTGCTGGTAATCATGCCGGGCGGGGGCTCGCAAACATGGATTCCGATATCGTCTCGGGCATAGCCGTTGCTTCGATCGTCGTCGGCCTCGCCGGTCAGGCCGTTCTGCTTTGGATCACCTGTCGCGGCCTCGGCTGGACGCCGGCGATCGTGAGCAACCGCAGACGGCGTCTCGCCAGTGACCGCGATTAGAATTCGCCCGGCACGCCGTATATGCGTGGCATCGTCATGGACGTGACTAACCCGAAGGTGGCGATCTTCCTCGCCTTCCTGCCGCAGTTCCGGAGCGCGGCAGCATTGCCGCCCAGATGCTGACGCTCTGCGCCATCTTCATCCTCTGCGCCTTCCGAGCCTCCCTGCACGCGCACTTCCTCGAGTTCATCGTGAGCGTGCAAGGCCGGGATCCAGTTTCATCAGGATCGTGGATTCGCCGCCGGCCTCATCCTTGTAGATTGCTTTCATGTAGACGCCCGGCGCGGCCGAAGTGAACGCGCGTGGCCCTCTCCGAATAACCTGTTCCGTAGTATAGCGAATCGACTTTGAAAATTTGGAGATTCCATTGCTTCGCCGCAGTCTTATTGCCCTTGTCGCGATCGCTCTTACAGGTTGCGTCGCGTCCTCCATTGACCCGCAGAGCAAGGCCTCCTTGGGCTTCGTCTACGTGGAGCCGGTGCAGCTGTCGAAAGCCACTGTCTTTGCGCCAAATTCAAGTGAGGCAAATGCAAGTTCGGGGAAAGTGCCCGCCACGGTGGCAGAGGCCACTTCCCGTCTTCAAGAGGTCGTGGATACGCGCACCAACCTCCGCGAGTTCATCGAGAGTCAGGCGAAGGAAGACCTTGTCAGCAAGGGATACCGCGTGACAGACGCGGCATCGGGCGCCTCCGCCAGGCTGAAGATCAACGTCAACCACGCATTGAGCGTTCCGGTTAACGATGGGCGAGGCATTGCAATGACCGTCAGCGCTGAGATGGTTCGTTCATCGGACGGCAAACGGCTAATCTTCGCCGGCGCCAGCCAGATCAACGATGCCGAAGCGAAGGGCGTTCGCATGGCGCCCTATGCCGAATGGTTCACGAATGATGAGTTCTTCGTAGAGCAGTACCGCTTGGTAGCCCGGCTGCTTACAGCTCAGGCCCTTGCGGGCCTGTAGGGGCGAAAAAACTCGGTGGAGGCGACGCCCCGCACCGGATCTAACCCAACGCGAAAACTGTGAAAGCGGAAGCAAGGGCCTTGTCGCGAGCCTGATCACCGACCATGCGAGGCGATCGCCGGTCTGCCTATCCTCCCTGACAGCCTCGGCAGCAGGAAAATCTCCGCCCCCCGGCAACATTCGGCAGTCGCCGCTGCCTTGGGGCCTTGGTCCTATGAAATCTGTGCCGGAACCGTGCTAGGGTGGCCGCCGCAGGACGCGGCTTGCCGCGCTTCAAGGCGGTCAGGAACGATTGTCATGCTCAATCCAATCTCCATCATGGCCGACCGGCTCGGCGACTATCTGTCGGAACTCTACCTCCAGTATTTCTCGCATCGCAATCCGGAATATGCGAGCTACCTGGGCGGGGCGGCCCGCCTTGTCCTGGAGCGCATCGGCAATTCGAACGCGCTCTATCACAACATCGAGCATACGCTGATGGTTACGCTCGCTGGCCAGCAGATCATTCGCGGCCGGCTACTTTCGGAATCCCTGACCCCCGATGACTGGCTGCATTATACCTGCGCGCTGCTTGTCCACGATATCGGCATGGTGCACGGCGTGTGCGAGGGCGACACCGAGGACAGCTTCGTCATTAACGAGGCCGGCGACCGCTATACGCCACCGCGCGGCGCCTCCGACGCGGTGCTTGCGCCCTATCATATCGACCGCGCCAAGATCTACGCGCGGCAACGTTTTGCTTCCTCGAAGTTCATCAACGAGGAGCGCATCGTCGAGGCGATAGAGATGACACGCTTTCCGGTGCCGACCGATCCGGCCTACCAGGTCACCAACACCGAGCCTGCGCTGGTCAGGGCCGCGGACCTGATCGGCCAGCTCGCTGATCCCTTTTACCACCGCAAGCTGCCGGCGCTGTTTGCGGAGTTCTCTGAGATCGGGATGGTGGAAAAGCTCGGCTGCAGGACCGCCGCCGATCTCGGCGCCCTCTTTACCGATTTCTTCACACTGCAAGTCGAGCCTTACATCGCCGACGCGATCCGCTATCTGGAGCTGACGACGGAAGGCAAACAGTGGATTGCCAACCTCCACAGCAACCTCTTCCAGTCCGGGCATCGCCCGGCCAGGATCGGGCCGTTCCCCGGCCTGTTGCAGCCCACCTCGGCAAGCCATTTGGTGGAAACTTAAGAGCCTGGGATCGTTTCCCTTTCCGCCGGCCCGCAAAGGTTGCATGCGGCGGCTGTCAGGCATCGTCGCCAGGCCCGCATCCGCCGTGGTCGTGGTCCCAAGCGGCAAATCAGGCCGGGAGCCGCCACATTCGCACCAGACCTGTGCCACGCAATTCCGTTTCCCCGAGCGGCTCGCAAGCAAAATCCGGTCCGAGCAATTGGTGGGTTGCATCAGAAATACGGATTTCATCGGGCTCCGCGGCCTTTTGAATGCGCGCGGCGAGATTAACGGTGTCGCCCCACAGGTCATAGACAAACCGCCTTTTGCCTATGACGCCCGCCACGATCGGTCCGGAGTGAATTCCAATTCTGAGACGTAGCGCTTCGCCTGCGAAGCGCTCTCGCCTGGCCGCCTCCCGCAGCTCAAGCGCATAATTCGCAATGGCTTGCGCATGATCGGATCGCGCGACCGGCAGGCCAGCGACCGCCATGACACAATCGCCGATGGTTTTGATCTTTTCGCAGCCGTATTGTTCCGAGAGCAGATCGGCCGCCCTGAAGAAGTAATTCAGGATAGCGATCGTCGTCGCGGCTCCGACGCTCCGCGCTCTTTCGGTAAAGCCGACGATGTCGGCAAAAAGCACACTGACCTCCGCGTGGTTGTCTGCAATTTGCTCGTCCGCTTTCAGCCGCTCCGCGATCGACGCCGGAAGAATGTTGAGGAGCAGGGATTCGGCACGGCGGTATTCGCGCGACAAACCCTCCTGGCTCTCCCTTAACGCCTCGTTCGTCGATTGCAGCTTCGCATTGAGTTCACGCTCCCTCTCCTGCAGGAGCGTCATTTCATAAGCCTTCTGCTGAAGCCGCTGCTGATGGTCGCGTTCGGGCGTGGCGTCGAGAAAGAGCAGCCACACCGAGCCGCTGTCGTCAAAGAAATGAAGGTCCGCGACACGCCCGCCGGGCAGTTCCATCATGGGCAAATGGAATGGAAGCTCTGGGCAAGGCAGCAGCCCTTCCATGATTTCGAGTTGATCGGCAACGGGCTCGCCAGTGCGAAGCGACAAAAGCCCGTAATATCCAAGGTTGCCGCCCTTCGCTTCTATGCATTGCCGGGCGTCGATTTTTAGATATGCCGCAGAACGCTCCTTAGAGAAGAAATCGTATATCCAGCTTCTGACTTCTTTCGGCAACCTAGCCATGGTCTACTTGGCGACCATCGAGGCAAGCTGACGAAACGCATCGTCGACATGTTCGCCCGAAAGCGCGCTTGTCAGATAGATTTGCCATCCGCGTTGCTTCAGTTCGTCAATCTCACCATCCGGTATTGCCCAGCGATCGGTCAGATCGGATTTGTTGAACAGCAATACAAACGGCATGGCACCGAATTCGGCCTCGACGCGCTCGCGCAGCGTAAGCGCCACGGCAAGAGTAGCGGGCCGGGTTCCGTCGACGACAAGTACGAGCCCGGTCGCACCTCGCACATAGCTGACGCGGAATGAGCCGATATCGTCTTCGCCGGCCAAATCCCACAAAATCAGATCCACGGTCTTGTCCGGAAACGCGACGCTTTTCTTGTCGATCTTCACGCCCACCGTGGTCAGGTAGTTTTCCGAGAAGATGCTTTGCACGAACCTGCGCACCAGGCTCGTTTTGCCGACAGCGAACCCGCCCAACATGCAGATCTTTTTTTGCAGCATCCTGGGCCCCGCACTACTCCAGGCTGACCGTAACCGAAACCCGGCGATTGGTGGAGTTCCCAGTTCGACTATTTTCATTTTCGGGCACCGCCGGCTCAAAGGTGCCCGCGCCCCGGACCTGCAGCAGTTCCGGAGCGACGCCGCGCTTGTTGAGAAGCGCGCGAACCGTCTCGGCGCGGGCGGCGCTGATCGACGCGTTGGCCGTCTCACGGCCCGTTGTGTCCGAATGGCCGGTCAACATGAACCGCGCTGTCACGCCTGCCTTGCGGGCATTTTCGGCGAATTCCTTCAACTGATCAGCCAATCTGTCAAGCACCGGCGCCTGCTCCGGTCCCGGCACAACCTTGCCGGAAGAGAAGAAAATATCGGTCGTCTGGATGGCCTCTCTCAAATGATTAAGTTCGGCAAGGTTCAGCTCGCGCAACTGCGAGACATCCAGAATCACTCCGTCCGCCGAAAGTTGGTCGGCGGCGGCCTGTGCCCGGCCGATCCAGCCGGCAGGAGCCTCGCCCACGACAACGATGCGACCCTGGATGATCGAAAGCTGAACCGATTTCGGCGGGGACAGCGACGCCGTCAGCCGCTTCACCACGAACTTCGGATCAAGACTCTGATAGAATTGCCACTGTGAATGAACGCGGGCAGGATCAACCCCCGTTCCGGACAGCAGAGCTTGCGGGTCGGCGGCAAGCGGGTCTCTCAGACCGGAAATGTAGAAATGTCCGCCCCTCTCCGTTTGTTGGGCGACGATGATTCCCGGTTGAGCCTCAAGTCGCGACACATAATACTGCCAATGCTCCGCCGCGCGTGCATCGGGGCTCACATCACGAACCTTGGAAATGTCGAACTTCGGTCCGCCTACCGAAAGCTGTCGTGCCGCCGCGCGCGCCCGATCTATCCAGGTGTCGGGAGCCTCACCCTCGGCAACGATGCGGTCATTGACGATCGAAAGGCGCACGGTATCCGGCGGATACAGCGACGCCGTCAGCCGCTTCAACACGAACACCGGCTCAAGGCTCTGATAGAATTGCCAGCTTGCATGAACGCGAGCGGGATCGACCTGCGTCCCGGCCAGCAGCAACTGCGGGTCGACGGCAAGCGGGTCTCTCAGGCCGGTAATATAGAATTGGCCATCGCGCACATTCTGTTGGGCGACGATGATGCCGGGCTGCTTCTCCAGTCGCGACACATAGGCCTGCCAGCGCTCCTCGGGGCTCACATCACGGACACCGGAGATGTCGAAGACCGGGCCGCCGGCTGAAAGCTGCTGGGCGGCGGTCCGCGCCCGGTTGATCCACGCGGTGGTGGCCTCACCCGCCGCAACGATGCGATCATCGACTACGGAAAGCCGCACCGAATCCGGCGGCGCCAGCGACGCCGTCAGCCGCTTCAGCACGAACTGCGGCTCAAGACTCTGGTAGAATTGCCAGCTTGCATGAACGCGCGCGGGATCGACCTGCGTCTCGGCCAACAGCGAATGCGGGTCGGTGGCAAGCGGGTCTCTCAGACCGGCAATATAGAATTGGCCATCGCGCACAGTCTGATCGGCGACGATGATGCCGGGCTGGGTCGCCAGTCGCGACACATAGGCCTGCCAGCGCTCCTCGGCGCTCACATCGCGGACCCCCGAGATGTCGAAGACCGGGCCGCCTGCCGAAAGCTGCTGGGCGGCGGTCCGCGCCCGGTTGATCCACGTGGTGGTAGCCTCACCCTCGGCGACGATGCGACCGTCGACGACCGAAAGCCGTACCGAACCCGGCGGCGCCAGCGACGCCGTCAGCCGCTTCAGCACGAATTCCGGCTCAAGGCTCTGATAGAACTGCCAGTCTGAATGAACGCGGGCGGGATCGACCTCCGTTCCCGGCAACAGCGACTGCGGGTCAACGGCGAGCGGGTCTCTCAGTCCGGCAATATAGAACTGGCCGCCACCAATTTTCTGCTCGGAAACGACGATCCCCGGCTGGGTCGCCAGTCGCGACAGATAGGTCTGCCAGCGCTGCCCCGCTTGCCAGGAAAGAAAGAACCAGGCGCCTGCCGCAGTCACAATCAGCAGGGCTGCCGTCACCACCAGCCACGGGAATCCCTCTTTCGAATCCGTATGCTGCAGCTCGACGCAGGTCTGCAACTGCGTCTCCACGCCGGGCAACTGCGATGTGTCGCCGTCAAACTCCTCTAAAGCCTGCGAGGATTCATCGTGGATTCGGAGCAATGCATCGCGAATTACGTCATGCAATTCCTCCGGCGGGTTTCCCCGGATCACCGCAACCAGCGTCGCAAACGGTCCGACTTCCGACCAGAGACGAAGCTCGCCGAACCGGATGGTGTCCAGGCCGCTGTTCTCTTTCTCGTTGAACGAGTCCTTCACGAAATCCTGAATTGCGCTGAGCATCGAGGAAATCAGTTGAGGGTCTTCGCTGGTGGCGTTTTCGGCGGTTACATGCGCGATCAAAAGCCCAGATCTGCGGCTGATCAGAAAGACATGCTCCACGCGATAGACGAGAGAATGCTTGAGAACGACTTCGGAGAAGCTTGTTCCGGTTCTCCAAGCCTCAAATCTCCACTTGAGGCCATGCCAGGTAAATATATGCCTTAAAGATTCATTCAGGGACTGGAAGGTCTGGTCGATCTTTTCGCCGATCGACTTGCGAATGGCCGGCAGAAACACCGGATACAATATATCCGTCAGTATGTGCGGGTTCTTCTGGATGGACCGCTGCGCGGCCCTTTCTACGGCCGGTGCGAGGGCCTCGCCGAGTTGCATATGAGACGCGCGCGCGGTTGCGTCGGGGAGAACGTTCCCTACAGCGGCTGCAAGCTGCTCAGGCTCGTCGAGCAGGTGCGTAACGCGTGAAAGTTCCGAGATTTCGCCGCCGACGAGCAGCTGGCGAAGCCTTTCCAACCGATGATCGGCGGCTGGAACTCCTTCGTAAAGCGCATGGTTGTCCGGATCGACGTTCCGGGCAATTTCCACCAAAAGGCGGGCCAGAGCCTCGCGATCAATCCCGGTATCGTTCGAAGCTGGTCTTTGGGGAAGGCTGATTGGGTCGACGCTCGACGTCAAGTTCCGATCAACTCGCTTTCCAGCTACGCTCCGAGTTGCTCTTGCTGCCAACGGGATCCTGATTCAGACATTTTGCGACCTCGACAAACAGGCCGGCCAAAAGATTTCGGTCGGTCTTGACGTTGCTGAGATCGGAAAAGATCTTCTCCATCAGCATTTGAGCGCTTTCGTTCTTTTGCTTGATTTCCTCGCGCAGCAAATGGTCGCTTCTGTTCATGCGATCCGCTATTTCGCGCTCGAGCTCGCTCAATTGATCAGACAACGCGCGCACCTGCTTTTCAAGCGCCTGATTCTGATCGCGAAGATTGCGGTCGATCTCCTTGTCGGCCTCGGCTCGCGCATCTTTTTCGTTCCGCAACTGCGTCGCCAGCGAGTCAACCTGCTTCTTCGCATTTGACTCGTAGGTTTCAAGATTGCGCTTGGCTTCGGATTCGACATCCTTGAAGCGCTGCAGGAACCGCTCTTCAAGCTTGGAGAAGCGGCGGTCATAGTCCTGCATCTGGTTGCCGAACAAAAGATCGCGTATCTTGTCGACACCTGGAGCGTCACCGCCGGCCCCGCCCTCGCGGCTTTGGGCGGCCATGAAGTTCAGCCCGTTTTCGCTTACGTTGCCTAACAGATTTGCGTCCGCTTTATTTGCCGAAGAAGCGGCACTCGAAGAGTCCTTTGCCATCCTTACGCCCCATAGACCGATGAGAAACTCCGAAACGGGGAACATGTCAGACAAATACCCGGGCCACAAGCCGGAATCCTGTTGGCTTGGGCCGATTTGTGCGTCCTCGGTTCGTCTCTTGGACCAGCAACAGATGCACGAGTTCCGATTGGTGTCGCTCTTGTACCTCTTTGTGATGGGCGGCACACATGCTGTCTCGCACCGGCTGTATACTGAGACCATCAGCTTCTGATGCGGCCCAACGCAAGCGGCCGTAGGATGGACGTGGGCTTCGGGTCAGAATCGGACATTAGCGAACGGAAGCTCCTGATCACGCGCGGGCACAGAAAAGCGGCACTATCGAGCCTGCATCGTAGCGGGCTCTGGATATGGACGTTGTGATCCCATTGTCCACTCACCCCCCCGCCAACCGCGGCAGCAGAAATATCTCCGCCCCCGGCGGCAGCTCCTTACTCCACGTATCCCGATAGATCGTCCCATCGATCGCCACCGCGATCCCGCGATCGATCCAGGGCTCGATGCCGGGATACTGTTCCGCCAGCTTGCGGAACAGCTCCCTGATGTCCTTGGCCTCGACCTCGACCTTGCTCTTGCCGCCAGCGACCTGGCCGAGCGCGCCCCAGAGCGTGACTTCGACCATAGTCAGAACCTCATTGGACCGTGGCGTCAGCCGAAAACCGCTTCGCGCTTTTCGACATCACGTTCTCAGCCTTCCCGCTCCGCCTCGATCGCCGCGAGAATCCGCGGCGGCGACATCGGGATGTGGGTCATGCGCACGCCGGCGGCGTTCGACACCGCGTTGGCGATCGCCGCCAGCGGCGGCACGATCGAGGTCTCGCCGACGCCGCGCACGCCATAGGGGTGGTTGGGGTTGGGAATCTCGAGGATCTGCGTGTCGATCATCGGCAGGTCGGAGCAGACCGGGATGCGGTAGTCGAGGAAGCCGGCGTTCTGCAGCCGCCCGTCCTTGCCGTAGATATACTCCTCGTTGAGCGCCCAGCCGATGCCTTGCGCAGCACCCCCCTGGTACTGGCCCTCGACATAGGTCGGGTGCACCGCCTTGCCGGCGTCCTGCACCACCGTGTAGCGGATCACTTTGGTGAAGCCGGTCTCGGGGTCGACCTCGATGTCGCAGATATGGGTGGCGAAGGAGACGCCGGCGCCGTCGGCGACGAGTTCGCTGTGGCCGGCGATCGGCCCGCCGGTCGTACCCGACCTGGCCGCGATCTCCTTCAGCGACAGTTTTCCGAGATTGCCGTGATTGTCACCCTTGGCGACGGCGTGGCCCTGTTCCCAGGCGACGTCGTCGACCGAGATGTCCCACATCTGCGCGGCGCGTTCCCTGAGGATCTTGATCGCGTTGCGGGCGGCCGAGATGGTCGCCATCGAGGAGGAGAAGGTGCCGCGGCTGCCGTCGGTCATGTCGTTGTAACCGAGGCTGGAGGTGTCGGCGACGATCGCCTTGACCTGCGAATAGTCGATGCCGAGCTCCTCCGCCGCCACCAGCGACAGCGAGGCGCGGGAGCCGCCGACATCGACGGTGCCGACGGCGAGCGAGACCGAGCCGTCCATGCCGATGTTCAGGTCGGTGCAGGTCTGGCCGCCGAAGTTGAACCAGAAGCCGCAGGCCATGCCCCTGCCCTGGTTTTCCTTCAGCGGCGCCTTCATGTGCGGATGGTTCTTCGCTGCCTCAAGCGTAGGCCCGATGCCGATCGGGCCGTAGACCGGGCCGTAGGACGAGCGCGTGCCTTCCTGCGCGGCGTTCCTGATGCGGAACTCGACCGGGTCGATGCCGACCTCCTTGGCGAGCTCGTCGACGGCGCTTTCCACCGCGAAGGCCGCCATCGGCGCGGAAGGCGCGCGATAGGCCGCGGTCTTCGGCCGGTTGACCAGCACCTCGTAGCCGACGGTCTTGACGTTCTCGAGCTTGTAGCAGGCGAAGGCGGTCATGGCGCCGATCTCGGCCCACGTGCCGGCATAGGGGCCGCTCGTGTAGCGCAGCGTCGCTTCGGCGGCGGTGATGGTGCCGTCCTTGCGGGCGCCGATCTTGACGTCGATCGAGGTGGCGCTGGTCGGACCCGAGGCGCGGAACACCTCGTCGCGGGTCATCACCAGTTTCACCGGCCGTCCGGCCTTTCTGGACAAGGCAAGCGCCACCGGCTCGGCCCAGACATGGGTCTTGCCGCCGAAGCCGCCGCCGATCTCGGACGAGGTGACGCGCAGCTTCGAGGCTTCCATGCCGAGCAGTTGCGCGCAGTGCTGACGATAGACGAAATGGCCTTGCGTGCAGACCCAGAGGTCGGCGGTGCCGTCGGACGAAACGCTCGCCACGCAGGCATGCGGCTCGATATAGCCCTGGTGCGTCTGCTCGGTCTTGAAGGAGCGCTCGACGATGAAGTCGGCGTGGCCAAAGCCCTGATGGACGTCGCCATGGCCAAACTGGCTGCGCTTGGTGACGTTGGACGGCTTTACCGGCTTTTCCTCGAGGCCTTCGGTGAAGATCGTGTCGTTGATCAGCGGCGCGGTGTGCTTCATCGCCTCGTCGACATCGGTGACATGCGGCAGCACCTCGTAGTCGACCGCGATCAGCTTCAGCGCCTGCCTGGCGGTGCGCGCATCGACGGCGGCGACGGCGGCCACCGCATGGCCGTCATAGAGCGCCTTGGCGCGCGCCATGCAGTTGTCGAGAATGTCGTACATGCCGGCATCGCCGTCGGTGAGGTCGGGCAGGTCTTTCGCGGTGATCACCGCCTTGACGCCGGCGAGCTTCTCCGCCTTCGAGGTGTCGATCTTCCGGATGATCGCGTGGGCATGCGGGCTTCTGAGCACGCGTCCGACGAGCTGGCCGGCCATGTTGAAGTCGGCGCCGTAGCGGGCGCGGCCGGTCACCTTGTCGACGCCGTCGGGGCGGATCGGGCGCGTGCCGACGGAGGAGAAATTGCGTCCGGAATAGCGCGGATCGAAATTCATCTCAGGCTCCCTTCATCACGTTCGCCGCGTCCTGGACGGCGCGCACGATCTTGTCGTAGCCGGTGCAGCGGCACAGGTTCCCGGCCAGGCCGAAGCGGATCTCCTCCTCGGTCGGGTCGGGGTTTTTCGCCAACAGGTCTTTCGCCGCGATCAGGAAACCCGGCGTGCAGATGCCGCATTGCAGGGCGGCGTGCTCGAGGAATTTCTGCTGCAGCGGATGCAGTTTTTCGCCATGCGCCATGCCCTCGACGGTCTCGATGCGCCGGCCTTCGGCCTCGGCGCCGAGCACCAGACAGGAGCAGACCAGCCGGTCGTCGAGGATGATCGAGCAGGCGCCGCAGTCGCCGGTGCCGCAGCCTTCCTTGGCACCGGTCAGGCCGAGCCGGTCGCGCAGCACGTCGAGCAGCGTCTCGTCCGGCTGGCAAAGATACTCGACGTGATCGCCGTTGATTGTTGTTGAAACCGCTACGCCAGCCATCACTTGCCTCCTGCACGCGCATAGGCGGTCGTGGCGGCTCTCCTGGCCAGCACGCCCGCAACTTTCCGTCTGAACTCGATGGTGCCGCGCTTGTCGTCGATGGGGCGGCAGGCGCCCGCGCAGACCTTGGCCAGGCGCTCGAGTGCTGCTTCGTCGAGCTTCCTGCCGATAAGGGCCTCGGCGGCCTCGTCGACCAAAAGCACCGTCGGCGCCGCTGCGCCCAGCGCGACGCGGGCCGATTTGACGACGCCTTGCTCGTCGAGCGTCAGGTTGACGCCGGCGCTGACCACGGCGATGTCCATCTCGGTGCGCGGAATGAAGCGCAGATAGGCATCGCCCGAGCGCGGCGCCCGCTTGTCGAGCAGGATCGCCTCGACGATCTCGCCCTTGGCGAGCGAGGTCCGACCCGGCCCGGTCGGCACCGCCTCGACGGCAATCGTGCGCTTGCCCGAAGGTCCGGCGACGAGTGCCTTGGCGCCGGCAGCCACCAGCGCCGGCACGCTGTCTGCGGCGGGCGAGGCGTTGCAGAGGTTGCCGACGATGGTGCAGCGTCCCTGCACCTGCTTGGAGCCGATGAGGTTCGCCGCCTCGACGACGCCCGGCCATGCCTTCTTGAGCGAAGCGCTCTCGCCGAGCACGGCGCAGGGCACCGCGGCGCCGATGCTGAAGCCTTCGGCCGTCTCCTTGATTTCGCTCAGGCCCTCGATGGCCTTGATGTCGACGATCAGGTCGGGTTCGATGAAGCCGCCCTTCATCCTCACCAGCAGGTCGCTGCCCCCGGCAAGGATGGCGGCGGTGCCGGCCGATCCGGCCAACTGGCCGACGGCATCTTCGATTGAAAGCGGACGTATGTAACGCATCGTCTCCCCTTGGATATGGCAAATCTCAGCGACCGTTATAAAGGGTCTCCTCATAATGGCCATCCTCTTCCGCATTGGCGGCGATTGGGCCAGGCGGCGCAAAATGCAGTCCCAAACAGGCTTACGCCGGTCCGGACGGGCCGTCGGCCGCCCGGATTTGCGCCAGACGACAAGATAGAGCGGCTCGGCGTTGCTGGGAAACGGCGAGCCCCCGCAGGGGCTTGACCCGACGATCGCCGGCGTGAAACCTCTCGGTCAAAGAGAGGAGTTTCCATGCGACATCTGGTGGTTGTTCTGCCCGCCTTGATCTTGGCGACAGCGGCGCAGGCGAGTACGATAGCCTACGGCGCCAGGGTGGGGATGGAACTCACCATCGTGAAAAAGACCGGCATCGGCTCCACACACGCCAGCATCGTGGCCAAACACAACAGGCGGAAGGCGGGCGTCTTCTGCCGTGAATATGGCCACGATTTCTCCAAGGATTGCATCGACGCGGAAATGAAGTCGCCCCTGCACTTCGAGATCACCGCCAACTGCAAGACCGGCAAGTTCACCACCTTCTATGGCGCCAACATGCTGTTCCAGGGCCGCAATGAGGGCACCGATGTGACGACGGACTATCTGATCACATCGATTGATGACAATGTGGTGCTCGATGGCTCCGGCGCTTCCGGCTACGACTATACGCTGGAGCAGTTCAAGGCGCTGTGCCCCAACCGGGTGAAGTAAGGCCGGTGGCCAGGCCTGGCCCCGCCCAAGCCCGGACGATGGCCGTGGCGGGCACGGCCATTTGTCGCTAGCAAGTCGTCATCGGAGGCCAAGAAGCATGACCCTGACCAATCGGGATATTGTCGAGCTGACCGCGTGGCGGCGCAAGCTGCACCGGCAGCCGGAGATTTCGAACGAGGAGGAGAAAACGGCAAAGGAAGTCGTCTCCTTCCTCGCCGATACGCGGCCGGACAAGGTGCTGACCGGATTGGGCGGGCACGGCGTCGCGGCGGTCTACGACAGCGGCCGGGCCGGCCCGACCGTGCTGTTCCGCTCCGAACTCGATGCGCTGCCGATCGAGGAACTGTCCGGCGTGCCGCATGCCTCGCAGGTGCCGGGCAAGTCGCATATGTGCGGCCATGACGGACACACCGCGATCCTGGCCGCGCTCGGCCGTCAGCTCGGGCGCGAGCGGCCGGCAAGCGGCCGCGTCGTGCTGATGTTCCAGCCGGCGGAAGAGACCGGCAATGGCGCGGCCGGCGTCGTCGCCGATCCGCGCTTCGGCGAGATCGCGCCGGATTTCGCCTTCTCGCTGCACAATCTGCCCGGCGTGCCGTTCGGCGAGGTGCGGCTGAAGAGCGGCGTGGTCAACTGCGCCTCGCGCGGCATGCGCATCGTGCTGGAGGGCAAGACCGCGCATTCCTCGATGCCGGAGACCGGCGTCTCGCCGATGCTGGCGATCAGCGAGCTGATGCCGGCGCTGCCGGCGCTCGGGCGCGGCAGCTTCGCCGACGACGATTTTTCCATGGTGACCGTCACCCATGCCGAGATGGGCGAAGCCGTGTTCGGCATCGCGCCCGCTCATGCAGAAGTCTGGGCGACGCTGCGCACCCGGCGCGACGAGCGCATGGCGGATCTCTGCGCCGCGGCGGAAGCGCTGGCCGCGGAAATCGCCGGCCGGCATGGCCTTGCCGTAAGCTCCGACTACCACGAGATCTTCGTCGCCAGCATCAACGCACCGGACGCGGTGGAGCACCTGCGCCGCGCCCTCGACGAAGAGAGCGTCGTGCACGGCGAAGAAGCCCTGCCGATGCGCGCCTCGGAGGATTTCGGCCTGTTCGGCCACAGCGCCAAGTCGGCGATGTTCTTCCTCGGCGCCGGCGAGCGCTACCCGGCGCTGCACAATCCGGACTATGATTTTCCGGACGACCTGATCCCGATCGGATCGAGGATCTTCATGCGCACGGCGCGCAATTTGCTGGGGTGAAGAGGCTGGCGGCGTGGCCTTTGCGGGTCATAACGAACGACGGCCTTGGTCAAAATTGGACATTGTCGAACGACCGCTTCTGCGGGCGCGGTGTCACGCAATAGCGGCCCGGCGGCTCAGCTATCAGCCACGCCGCAATTCTTCAGCATGCGCCTTCACCAGATCGGCCATGCTGTCGAAGCGGAAATCCACCGTCGGTACGTCGCCGGGGTTCATCGTGGCACCGAAGCCCTGATCCGCATGCCGGCGATAGATCCAGCACGATGTCAGGCCGAACCGGTTGGCGGGAGCGTGATCGTGGAACATGCTTTCCGCCGTGTGCAGGATCTGTCGCTTCTCGAGCCCGATTGTCCCGAGCTTTTCGAGCATATAGTCGAAGTTCCGGTCGGAAGGCTTGTAGGAGCCGATATCCTCCGCCGTATAGATCGCATCGAAATCCACGCCGAGCTTCTTGTTGCTAAACGAAAAGCTCTTGTTGTCGACGTTGGAGAGGATGACCAGCTTGTAGTGCCTTTTGAGATACTGCAAGGCCTGTGCGGAGTCGCTAAAAGCCGGCCAATCCTTCACGCTTTCGCCATACGCCACACATTCCTCGCGGGTGACGATGACACCCCATTCCTCCGCAAGTCGCTTGTAAACGATCGGCAGGAGGTCGCGGTAGCGTTTCCCCGGTGTCCATTTCTGCTGACTGGATTCGTGCCGGGCGTGCGCCTCCAGAATCTCGTTCCGGCTCAAGCCGCGGCCAGCCCGTTCGGTCAACGGCTTCAGGCCGTCGATCATGCCGGATTCCCAGTCTATAAGCGTGCCGTAGCAATCGAAGGTCAGGGCTTTGAAATCCGTGAGCTTCATAGGTTCACCTCCTTGATGTCCATGATTGGATCGACACTGGCGTGATCGCACGAGCCGTCATCGACTGATCATCCGATATGCTGCTGACCGAGCTCCAGGTCCTTCCACGCTGCGCTGCGCGACGACGTGAACCAGACACCGAACAGTGTCACCGCAAGGCCAACGAACATCGCCGTCGAAAGCGGCTCGCCGAACATCGACCAGCCCCAGAGCATCGTCACCGGTGGGCTGAGATAGATCACACTGCTGACCTGCGAGGCCGTGTAGAGGCGCAGGCTCACATAATAGGTGCTGTAGCAAAAGAAGGTCGAAAACAGCACCAGCCAGGCGATGCCAAACCCGAATCGGGCATCGAGGGGCGGCATCAGCCCGCCATTCCTTTCGGCGCAGGCGGCGAAAAGGATCGCCGCCGTCAGGCATTGAATGCATAGGCTCTGATGGATGGGCATATTGATCGTCCCCATCCGCTTCTGCACCACCGTTGCCAGCGCCAGAACCATCATGGAAGCGACTGTCAACACATAGGCCCAGGCCGGGGCCGTCCCGAGGCTCCAGGCTGTCCAGCGAGACGACGAGCACGCCTGTCACTCCGAGAGCCGTTCCGATCCATTGTCGCCCGGTCAATCGCTGCCCCAGAACCGGCTGCGACAAGGCTGCGATGGCGAGAGGGACAAGATCGGAAATCAGCGCGACAAGGCCGGTCGGCACGCGCTGACCGATGGCAAGCGCGAATCCGCCCAGATAGAGGAACATCATCGCCACGCCGAAGACCATCTGCTCGACCAGGGCACGTGCGCCTATGCGCGGCCCGATCAGCAGAGCAAATGGCAAAAGAATCAATCCCGACATCAGGGTCCGCCAGAACAGGACCAGCATGACATCGGCATTCTCGCTGGTGTAGCGGATGCCGACGAAGCCAGAACTCCAGCTTACCACCAGGGCCGTCGCCATCATTGGCCACACGAGGCGATGGGCTTTGCTGTGCAGGAGCGTCATGGGATCTCTTTGGTCAGGCGCCCGTAGCTCCGAGAAGCGGATCACGGCCAATTTTGGCGCTGACTATTGGCGACAAGCACGCACGTTTGCATATGACAAATTTCGATACGATCATGAAATAGCCGCTAAATCAGCATACTGGCTTGCCTGAAAAGCGTCGCCGGATCAGAAATCGGCGTATCGCATTGGTTTCGATTGAGGATTGTCATGGCTGGAGTGATGAGCCGCCGCCTGGATGTCGACGCCTTGCGCGCACTGGTCGCGATCGAGAAGCATGGCGGCGTCACGCGCGCTGCCGAGATCCTCGGCTTGTCGCAGTCGGCGGTCAGCCACAAGATCAGGAGACTGGAAGCGAGCCTCGACTGCGAAATCCTCGCTCGGAAGGCAAACGCGCCGATGTTTACCACGGCCGGACTGGATTTGCTTGGTTATGCGCGGCGCATTCTGGGCATCCATGACGAGGCGGTCCTGAGCCTGTCGAAAAGCACGTTGCAGGGCAAGATTGCGCTGGGAATGACCGAGGATACGACCTGCACCGACCTTTCGCGCATTCTTGGCCGGTTTCGCCGGCTCTACCCGGAGGTGAGCGTCCGCACGCATGTGCGCATGAGCCTCGTCCTGCAGGAGCAGCTCAGCCAAGGAGCTCTTGATGCCGCCATCATCCAGGTGTTCCAGCACGAGGTCCGGCCCGCCGATATCCTCCTGTTTCGCGAGACGCTGCATTGGGTGAAATCGCGCGACCTGGCTCTGTCGAACGGGAAGCCGGTCCCATTCCTGTCCTTCGATGAAGACTGCTTCTTCCGGCGCTGGGGCATGGACGTCGGGCAGGACGAGGGCACGGTGTTCGAGACCGTGTTCGAATGCTCCAGCGCAGCCGGGATCATTGCAGGCGTGACCGCCGGGCTCGGCGTCGCACTCTTGAGTCAGCGGCACCTGCAGCCCGATATGGAGATAGTCGACCACAAATTCCCCAAGCCTCCAGACCTGGCTTATATTGTCAGGCGCGCGCGCAGCCCCCGAAACCCCGCGCTGGAGACGCTGGTCAGGGAGATCGAGGCCGAAGTAAAGCGCTACGGGACGCTTCAAATCGCCGTCTGAGCGCATCGCGCTCCAAAAGCCGCGCACGCCCAGGATGCCGCTATCTGACCTTGATGACGACCTTGCCCTTGGCGCGTCCCGTTTCGACGTAGGCCAGAGCCTCGTTGGTCGCTTCGAAGGGAAAGATCCGATCGACAACCGGGCGGATCGCGCCGGATTCGATGAGGGCGGTGATCTTGCCCAACTGGTCGCCCTGCGCCCACATGAACAGGAACGAAAAGCTCACGCCACGGCGCCTGGCTTTGGACCGAATGGCGCGGCTTAGAAGGCGCAGGAGCGTCCTCAGCACCAGGTTCAACCCCTTTTCCCTGGCGAATTCGGGATCCGGCGGGCCGGAGATCGAGATGAGCTTGCCGCCGGGTTTGAGCACAGTGAGCGACTTTTCGAGCGTTTGGGCGTCCTGGCTGTTCACAACGATATCGTAGCCCGACAGGATTTTTTCGAAGTCGTCTTTCCGGTAGTCGACGACGACATCGGCGCCGAGGCCCTTGACCAGGGCAGCGCTTTTTGCGCTCGCCGTCGTCGCAACGGTCGCGCCGAGATGCTTTGCCAGCTGGATCGCGAATATGCCGACGCCGCCGGAGCCGGCCTGGATGAAGACCTTCTGTCCTTTGCTCAGCTTTGCCCGTTCAACGAGCACCTGCCAGGCGGTCAGACCGACCAGGGGGATCGAGGCCGCCTCCTCCATGCTGAGATTGCTGGGCTTCAAGGCGACGTCGGCTTCATCGATGGCGATGAACTCGGCGAATGCCCCGATCCGCCCATCGCGCGGCCGCGCATAGACCTCGTCGCCAGGTTTGAACCTGCGAACTTTCGATCCCACGCGGATGACCTTGCCGGCCACGTCGTGGCCGAGGATGAAGGGCCGGCTATAGGGCAGGATGAGCTTGAACTCTCCGGTCCTGACCTTGGAATCGAGAAGGTTCACCGCCGCCGCATGGATCTCGACCAGGACATCGCTGTCCCCGAGCTTCAGCTCCGGCATCTCGGCCAGCCGCAGGATGCCCTTCTTGTTATATTTGTCGACAACGAATGCCTTCATGGCAGTAACTTCCTGAAAGTGGTTTTGGTGTGCCGCACGGTGAGCATCCCCCTGCCCTGCGCCTGATCAGACCGGCAAGCGGAACTGCTTGCGCAAGCTCTTGTCGAACATCTCGGCGGGGACAAAGCGGCGCAGCATGCTGACCTGCCGCGCGGCCTTGCCGGCGGTGTAGCGCCGCCGCGGACGGGCATCGGTCGCGGCCTTGACGATCACATCCGCCACCACTTCCGGCCGGTCGGCCTTCGGCATCACATCGCGAAGCAGGGCGTCGACCCCGGCGCGCGCCCGATCATATTCCTGCAACGGGGAATCCGGCTCGATCCCGTTCTGGTCGAAGACGGTGCGCACGAATGCCGGCTCGATGACGGAGACGCGAATGTTGAAGGCACGAACCTCGTGATCGAGCGATTCCGAATAGCCCTCGATCGCGTGCTTGGCCGCCGAATAGTGGGCCGAATACGGCGCCGGCACGAGACCCAATATCGAGCCGATGTTGATGATGCGCCCTTCGCCATGCCGCCGCATCGACGGCAATACCGCGTTGGTCATACGCACGACGCCAAACAGATTGACGTCGAACAAGCCCTGTACCTGCGCGATCGAGAATTCCTCGGCGCCGCCAAGCATGCCGACGCCGGCATTGTTGACCAGCACGTCGATCCGGCCGGTGCGCGAGAGCACCGTCGATATGAGCGCCGCGACGGCATCGCCGTCGGTCACGTCGCAGGCCAGCATGGTCACCCCTTCCGGGCCGTTGCCGGCCGCGCGGCGGCTCGTCCCGAAAACGGTGAACCCCGCCTGGGCCAAGGCCTCGGCGCTGGCCCAGCCGATGCCCGACGAGGCTCCGGTCACGATAGCGGTCTTTCCGGAATTCGCGCTCATGTCATACTCCAAGATCACCAAGGCCGGCTCTTTCCAGCCCATTAAATTACGAGTATAATAACACATTATGATCATAATGCAATAGCCGAAAGGACGTGCAGCCATGCGCTATGAAAAGGGCCGGAAGGACGCCTCACGCGGCCGGATCATGGAAGTCGCCGCCGAACGCTTTCGAAGCGACGGCATCGCCGCGTCCGGACTGGCGACCATCATGAGCGACGCCGGGCTGACGAACGGCGCCTTCTATCCGCACTTTCAGTCGAAGGCGGAACTTGTCCGCGAAAGCGTGGCGGCGGCCCTCGATACCCAGTCGCAGCAAATGCAGGAGTTGTTGGCTTCGGGCGGTCCCGAAATGGCCATAGGGGCATATCTGTCGGCCGCGCATCGGGACAATCCGGACAAGGGCTGCGCGTCCGCCGCGCTGCTGCCGGAGATAGCGCGCCAGCCGCCTGAAACCCGCCAGGTCTATACCGAGCGCTTCCTGTCACTGGTGAGCCAGGTGTCCGCCGCTTTGCCGCCGGGCAAGGATCCGGAAGGCGTGGCGCTGGGCGTCTTTGCGACGCTCATCGGCGCGCTGCAACTGGCCCGCGCGGTCGAAGGCACGGAGTTGTCGGATCGCATCCTTTCGGCGGGAGCGGATGCGGCGCGGACACTGATCCAGCAGCGTTAGACCGCCGTCAGCCGAGCGCGATCCAGGCGGTCTTCAGGTCGGTGTATTTCTCGACGGCGTGCAGCGACTTGTCGCGGCCGAAGCCGGACTGCTTGACGCCGCCGAGCGGCACGGTGATGTCGGCGCCGCCATAGGTGTTGACATGGACGACGCCGGCATTGATGGCGCGCACCATGCGGTGCGCGGTCGACAGGTTCGATGTCCACACGGCGGAAGCCAGCCCGTAGACGGTGGAGTTGGCAAGGCTCACCGCTTCCTCCTCGGTGTCGAAGCGCATGACGCCGAGCACGGGCCCGAACACTTCCTCGCGGGCGATTTGCATGTCCCGCGTCACGTTCTCGAAGATGGTCGGCGCCATGTAGCTGCCGCCGGTCTCGGTCAGGATGCGCTCGCCGCCGGTGACGAGGCGGGCGCCCTCCTCCGCCGCCTTGGTGACGAAACCGAGGTTCTTGTCGAGTTGCTCTGCGCTCGACACCGCGCCGATGTCGCTGCCGAGATCGAGCGGATCGCCGACCTTCAGCCTGGCGGTTGCCTTGAGGAGCTCGTCCATGAAGCGATCGTAGATCGACGCCTGGACGAGCAGGCGCGAACCGGCGACGCAGACCTGGCCGGAATTGCGGAAGATGCCGTTGGCCGACACGGTCGCTGCCTGCTTCAGGTCCGGCGCGTCGGCAAAGACGATGTTGGGCGACTTGCCGCCGAGCTCGAGGAAGACGCGCTTCAAATTGGAGCGCGCCGAATAGTCGAGCAGGCGGCGGCCGACCGGACCGGAACCTGTGAAGGCAATCGCGTCGACATCCATGTGCAGGCCGAGCGCCTCGCCGGCCACCGCGCCGCGACCGGTGACGACATTGAAAACGCCTTCCGGCAACCCGGCCTCGGCAGCAAGCTCGGCCAGCCGCAGCAGCGTCAGCGAAGCGATTTCCGGCGGCTTGACGACGATCGAGTTGCCGGCGGCGAGCGCCGGCGCGATCTTCCAGGCGCCGATCATCAGTGGGAAATTCCACGGCACGATGACGCCGACGACGCCGAGCGGTTCCGTGTGGATCAGGCCCAGCACATTGTCGGCAGTCGGCGCGATCTCGCCATAGATCTTGTCGATCGCCTCGGCGTAGTAGCGGATGGTGCCGGCCGCCGACAGCGGCTCGGCCTTGTAGGCCATGCCGATCTCGGTGCCGTTGTCGCGCACGCCGAGCACGGCGAGTTCGTCGGCGTGCTTCTCGACCAGTTCGGCGAGCCTCGTCAGCACCTTCTTGCGAAAGGCGGGAGCCGCGCGCGACCAGGACCCCTTCTCGAAGGCCTTGCGGGCAGCGAGCACCGCGCGATCGACATCGGCGGCATTGCCGTCGGCGATGCTGGCGAAGGGACGTCCGTCGATCGGCGAGATCACCGGCAAGGTGGCGCCGGTCGCGGCTGCCGTCTGGACGCCATCGATGAACAGATTTCGCGCGCCGACCTCGGCCTTGCGCAGCGTGTCGATGGTGGTCTGGCTGATCATTGGGCAGCGGCTCCGAAAGCGACATTGAGAGTGGTAGGCGCGCGGAACTCCCAGCCGCGGAAGATCGGCTCCTTCCCGGGCACCAGTTTCAGGTCCGGGAAGCGCTCGAGCAACAACCGTAGCGCCAGGCACATTTGCTCGCGCGCGAAAAAGCGGCCGGAACAGAAATGATGGCCGAAGCCGAAGGCGGCGTGGTTGCCTTCGTCGCGATGGATGTCGAAACGATCGGGGTCGGTGAAGCGGCTTTCGTCGCGGCTGGCCGAGGAAACCAGCGCCGCGACCGGCGCCCCCGCGGGGATCACGGCTCCTCCGATCTCCACCGCGCGTGTCGTCTGGCGCGTCTGGGTGCCGATCGGCGCCACCCAGCGCAGGCCCTCGTCGACGGCCTTCGGCACGAAGGTGTCAAGATCGTCGAGCACTTGCCGCAGCTGTTCTGGATGGGCGAGCAGGCCGGCAAGGATCGAGCCGGCGCCATGGCCGGGCTCCTGCATGCCGCCGAGCAGGATGACCTTGATGCTCGGCATCAGGAAATCGATCGGACGGGTTTTCCCATCCGGCATGCAGTCATGCAGCATGTGCGAAAGCGCCGAGTCGTCTGGCTCGCGGGCGAGCCGCTCAAGCGTCGGCAGGATGGCGGCGCCGACCTCGGCGCTGATCGCATCGGCGATCTCCTGCCGCTTCGGGTCGTTCTCGAAATTGATGGCGCCTTGGGCGAGGCCATAGAACCAGCGCCGCAGGGTCGGCATGTCGATGTCGTCGAGGCCGAGCGAGCGCGCCAGGCTGAGCGTCGACACCGGCTCGAAATAGTCTGCCATCAGTTCCGCCGTGCCCTGTTCGGCGATCTGGTCGAGAAAGGGCCCGGCGATAGAGCACACGAGGTCGCCGGCAAAGGAGGCGACGGTGCGCGGCCGATATTTTGGATCGACGCCCTGCCGCAATTCCCTGTGCGTCTCGCCGTCGGTGGTCAGGATGGTCGGCTTGCCGAAGGAGCGTTCGACCGGCGAGGTGCCGACCACCGCCGAGAAGATGTCGGGCGACTTGGCGACGGTCTCGACATCCTTCCAGCGGGTGACGAACCAGAGGTTGACCGCCGGAACATAGGCGACCGGGGCGCTGCGCCTCAGTTCGGCATAGATCGGGTAAGGATCGGCTTCCAACGCCTCGACGGTGATCTCGTCGGCAAAGCTCAATGCCGTCACTCCCTTTGCGATGGAAGGGGCGGCGCCAGGCGCCGCCCCTTGTCTGTCTCAATCCTTCAGCGGCACACCGAGATTGTCGAAGGCGACCGGATCGCGGCCCTTCAATGCACTCGCCAGCAACAGGCCGACCACGGCGGCAATCAGCACCAGCGACGGCAGGAACACGCCGAGGAAGCCGCCAGCACCCGACAGGCTGCCGAAATTGATGACGATCAGATAGATGATGATGACGAAGGCGATGAAGGTCAGCCCCGGCAGCACGGTTGTCTTCAGCGCGTTTTCCTGGGTGGACGGATTGGCGCGGAAGTACATCACCACGGCCAGCGAGGCCACCGCCATCATCACGATGACGCCCAGCGTCGCGACATTGGTCAGCCACGAAAACAGCGCCAGCACCGGATCGAGCCCGAGCACCGCAAAGAGCCCGACGACAACAGCGGCAAGCACGGTCTGGATGACCGAAGCGACATGCGGGCTCTGGTGCGCCGAATGGGTCACGCCGATGGTCTGCGGCAGCAGCTTCTCGCGGCCGGCGACATAGATGTAGCGGGCGACTGCGTTGTGGAACGCCAGCACCCCGGCGAACAGGCTCGACACGAACAGGATGCTCATGGCGTGGGTGAGCGCCGTCCCGGAATAGCGGTCGGACAGGCCGAACAGGAAGGTGGTCGGATCCTGCAGGCCCTGCAAGTCCGGCAGCAGCTTGTCGACGCCGGCGCCGACCGCCATCAGCCAGGCGGTGACCATGTAGAAGAGGCCGATCAGGATGACGGAGAAATAGGTGGCACGCGGAATGGTGACCTTGGGGTCGCGCGCCTCCTCGGCATAGATGGTGGTCGCCTCGAAGCCGATGAAGGCGGCAAAGCAGAACAGGATGGCGATCGCCGGCGCGCCGCTGGTGATCTGGCTCCAGCTGAACGGCGCCGCCGACAGGCCGCTGTCGCCGCCCGTCTTGAGGATCGTCAGGTCGAGGATCAGCACCACGACATATTCGGCAAGCACCAGCACGGTCAGGATCTTGGCCGACAGGTCGACCTGCCGGTAGCCGAGCACGGCGACGATGGCGATGGCGATGAAGCTCCACGCCCACCAGGGCAGAGCGATGCCCCAGCCGGCGAACAGGCCGGCGGTCGCGGCACCGAGCAGGCCCATGACGCCGATCTGCATGGCGTTGTAGGACAGGATGGCGATCAGCGCCGTCGCGCCGCCTGCCAGCCCGCCGAGCCCGCGTGCCGCATAGGCATAGAAGGCGCCCGCATTGCCGACGTGGCGCGACATGGCGACGTAACCGACAGCGAACAAGAGCAACAGGACCGTGACGATGAGATAGGTGCCGGCAAAGCCGGCGCCGTTGCCCATCAGCATGCCGAGCGGCGTGCCACCCGCCACAGCCGTGAGCGGCGCCGCGGCCGAGATCACCATGAAGGTGATGGCGCCGACGCCAAGGCTGTTCTTCCTTAGCCGGTTCGCTTCGCCGGCTTCAATTGTGGTCATCTTTCCCTCCAGATCCGCGCTCGCGGAAACCAAGTGTCCCTGAAATGCCGTGGCCTTCTGCCGGGCCATGATCGTTTCACTATTTGCAACGACATTTCGAATATAGACTTGCAAAGGAATCGACTTGCTGTCAAGTTAATTCGCACGTTAAGTATCTGATGGAGGATCAGACCTGCATGGGCACGGTAGGCAAAGCCGTTTCGCTGCTGGAAAAGCTCGGTCGCGGCGCGCCCGAGGCGGCGCTTGCCGATCTCGCCAGGCGCGCCGGCTTCGACAAGGCTACGACGCGCCGGCTGCTGGTCTCGCTCATCGAGCACGGGCTGGTGGAGCAGGACGAGACCACGCGGCTCTATCGCCTGGGGGCCGGCATCGCGCGGCTGGCGCTGTTGCGCGAGGCGCAGTTTCCGTTCCTGCGCATGGCGGTGCCGGTGGTCGAGCAGCTGGCGGCCGAGACCGGCGAGACCGTGCATCTGTCGGAATATTCGAAGCGCGGCCTGATCTCGGTCCATGTCATCGAATCGGCCAAGGCCAACCGCGTCAGCGTGCAACTTGGCGAGGTGCTGCCGCTGCATGCGACGGCGTCGGGAATTGCCTTCCTGGCGTTCACCGAGGAGCATGTCCGCGCCGGCGTCCTCGCGGGACCGCTGCCGGCCTTCACGCCCCACACGATCGGCGACGCCGAAACGCTCGCCGAACATATCGCCGCCGCCCGCGCGCGCGGCCATTCGACCGGCTCGCAAGGCTATGAGGAAGGCGTGCTCAGCGTCGCGGCACCGATCCTCGGCGCCGACGGCCTGGCCATCGGCGCCATCGCGGTCGCGGCGCCCCGGGTGCGGATCCAGAAAGGCGATATCGAGCGCCACGGCGCCAGCGTCGCCGCGGCGGCGCGCGGCATCAGCGAGCGGCTCTTCGGCCGCCTGCCGGGCCGCAAGCAGGCATGACAACAACGACATTGCAGGGAGAACTGACTGTGGAGGAGACACGCCGTATCCTGGTTATCGGCACCGGCGACACCAAGGCCGACGAGCTTCTGTTCATGCGCGAGCGCATCGAGGCCGTCGGCGGTGTCGCGGTGATGATGGATGTCAGCGTGCTCGGCGACCCGCCCTACCGGCCGGCCTATGACAGGCAAGCGGTGGCCAGAGCCGCCGACACGACGATCGAGGCGATCATCGCCAGCGGCGACGAGAACTCGGCGATGACGCTGATGGCGCTCGGCGCCTCGCGGCTGGCGCGCGCGCTCCACGACAAAAGCGAGATCGACGGCGTCATCGCGCTCGGCGGCTCGATGGGCACCGACCTTGCGCTCGACGTGGCGCTGGCGCTGCCGCTCGGCGTGCCGAAATTCGTCGTCTCGACGATCGCCTATTCGCATCTCCTGCCGCCCGAGCGGATCGCCACAGACCTGATGATGATCCTTTGGGCCGGCGGGCTCTATGGCCTCAACAGCGCCTGCAAGGCGGTGCTGTCGCAGGCCTGCGGCGCGGTGGTGGGTGCCGCGCAGGCCGTCGTCAAGCCGGACGCGGCAAAGCCGCGGATCGGCATGAGTTCGCTCGGCAAAAGCTGCCTGCACTATATGGTGAGGCTGAAGCCGGAGCTGGAAAAGCGCGGCTACGAGGTGATCGTCTTCCACACCACCGGCATGGGCGGACGGGCGCTGGAGGCAATCGCGGCGCAAAAGGGTTTTGTCGCGGTGATGGATTTCAGCCTGCAGGAACTCGCCAACCAGCTCACCGGCTCGGTGGTGAATTCCGGCACCGACCGGCTGGAGAATGCGGGCCGGCAAGGTATCCCGCAGATCGTCGCGCCCGGCGCCATCGACATGGTGGATTTCCCGACCTGGCAAACGGTGCCGTCGCGTTTCATCGAGCGGCCCTACCATGCGCACAACCGGTTGCTCGCCTCGGTGACCTCGGACGCCTCGACCCGCAAGGAGATCGCGCGCGCCATCGGCGAGAAGCTCGCCGCGGCGACCGGCCCGACCGCCTTCATCCTGCCCGCCGGCGGCATCCAGCAATGGGACCAGGAAGGCGAGCCGCTGCATGAGCCAGAGGCGCTGTCGGCCTTTGTCGAGGAGATGCGTGCCAGCGTCCCTGCCAATGCCGAGCTGCACGAGATCGCCGAACACATCAATGACGCCGCTTTCTGCGCCAAGGCGCTGGAGATCTTCGACCGCTGGGTCGCCGAGGGCATCGTTCCGCCCGGCCGTGGGCACGCCGCATGAGCCGTCCTTCGCCAAAGGCGCTGGTGCTCGATTTCGGCGGCGTCGTCACCCGCACGCTGTTCGAGACGCATGCGCTGACCGAACGGGCGCTGGGCCTGGCGCCAGGCACGCTTGCCTGGCGCGGCCCGTTCGACCCGGCCTCCGATCCTTTGTGGCGGGCCATGCAGGCGGACGAGATCAGCGAGCGCGACTACTGGAGGACGCGCACGCGCGAGGTCGGCCAGCTGGTCGGCGAGGACTGGCGGGACATGTCGACCTTCGTGCAGCGGGCGCGCGGCGCCGACCCGCAAGCGGTGGTGCGGCCGGAGGCCGAGCAGGCGATCCGGACGGCGCATGCGGCCGGCGTCAGGCTGGCCATCCTCTCCAACGAGCTGGACCTCTTCTACGGCACGAGCTTCCGCCAGCGGCTGCCGCTGCTGTCGCTGTTCGAGACGATCGTCGACGCCACCTACACGCACGTCCTCAAGCCAGACCGCCGCGCCTATGCGATGGTCGGCGAGGCGCTGGAGCTGCCACTCGGCGCGTGCGTGTTCGTCGACGACCAGCAGCGCAACATCGACGGCGCCATCGCCGCCGGCATGCTGACTGTGCATTTCGACGTCGCCCGGCCGGCGCAGAGCTATGCCGAGGCGCTTGGCCATTTCGGCCTTGCCCTCTCCCAATCGGAAACCGGAGTTCCCACCGATGCGTGACATCAACTTCCTCACCGAGAACAACGCCAAGCCGATCTGGCATCCGATGGCGCATCCGGCCGAGATGCGGGCGACGCCGCCGAAGATCATCATGAAGGGCGACGGCGTCTCGGTCACCGATGCCGAGGGACGCACCGTGCTCGATGCGGTCGGTGGCCTGTGGAACGTCAACCTCGGCTACAGCTGCGACCCGATCAAGCAAGCGATGGCCGCGCAGCTCGATGCGCTCCCCTACTATTCCGGCTTTCGCGGCACCTCGACCGGTCCGTCGATCGAGCTCGCCTACGAGCTCACCGACTGGTTCGCGCCGGAGGGCATGGTGCGCGCCTTCTTCACCTCGGGCGGATCGGATTCGGTGGAGACGGCGCTGCGGCTCGCGCGCCAATACTGGAAGATAAGAGGCCAAGGCGACCGGACGAAATTCCTGGCGCTGAAGAAGGGCTATCACGGCACGCATTTCGGTGGCGCCTCGGTCAACGGCAACGCCAATTTCCGCCGCAACTACGAGCCGCTCTTGCCCGGCGTCTTCCACACGCCGGCGCCGTGGACCTACCGGAACCCGTTCGACGAGACCGACCCGGCGAAGCTGGCGAAGCTCTGCGCGCGGGCGATCGAGGACGAGATCGCCTTCCAGGGCGCCGACACCATCGCCGCCTTCATCATGGAGCCGGTGCTCGGCGCCGGCGGCGTCATCGTTCCGCATGAAAGCTTCATGCCGCTGGTGCGCGCGATCTGCGACCGCCACGACATCCTTCTGATCGCCGACGAGGTGGTGACCGGGTTCGGCCGCACCGGTGCGTGGTCCGGCTCGCGGCTCTCCGGCACGAAACCCGACTTCATGACCATCGCCAAGGCGATCACGTCCGGCTACTTCCCGCTCGGTGCTGCGCTGATCGGCGCCAAGGTCGCCGACGTGTTCGAGGCCGACAAGACGAGCTTCGGCGCCATTGGCCACGGCTACACCTATTCCGGCCACCCGGTTGGCTGCGCGGCCGGGCTGGCGGCGCTCGCCGAGACAAAACGGCTCGCCGTCAACGAGAACGCGGCGGTGCGCGGTGTCGAGCTCGGCAAGGTTCTGGAGGCGCTGAAGGCGAAGCATCAGCTGGTCGGCGACGTTCGCTACCAGGGCCTGATGGCGGCGCTCGAATTGGTGTCGGACCGCGCCGCCAAGAAGCCGGGCGACAAGAAGACATTGGCCGTGGTGGCCGAAGCCGCCTACCAGGCCGGCGTCATGCTGCGCGTCTCCGGCAACACCATCATCCTGTCGCCGCCGCTGGTCATCTCGGCGGCCGATGTGGCGAAGATCGGCGAGGCGCTGGATGCGGGGTTGGCTGCTGCGGCGTGAGTAAGTGAGTAGTGAGTAGTGAGTAGTGAGTAGTGAGTAGTGAGTAGTGAGTAGTGAGTATGAGTAGTGAGTATGAGTAGAATTTCGGTTCGAACATTTGTTCAATCCTCGCTCCGTTTACTACCTACTACTCACTACTCACTCTTTGTCTCCGCCAAGCCGCCGGCGACACCCCAACCGCCTGTCGAAAGAAGCGAGAAAAGTAGGCCGGATCATTGAAGCCGGTCTCGTAGGCGATGTCCTCGACCGTCCGGATGGTGAAGAGCAGCAGGCGCTTGGCTTCGACCAGGCGCCGGTCGCCGATCGCCTCGCGCACGCCCGCGCCGAGCACCTGGCGCGCGGCCTTGTCGAGCAGGTGGCGGGTGGTGCCGAGTTCCTCGACATAGCGCTCCACCGGCCAGTCCTCGCGGAAGTGCTGGTCGATCAGCCGCCTGAGCCGCCCGCCGAGCGCCACCGCCGCCGGCACCGCGATGGCATGCGATTGCGCATCGAGGCGGGCGATGCCCGACAGCGCCACCGCGATCAGCGGCGGCAGGATTCTTTCGACACCGGGCAGCCTGTCGGCATATTCCGCCTGGATCATCCTGACCGTATTACCCAATCTCTCCCACAGCGCGCCCTCGCCGCGCCCCGTGACGAAAACCGGCTGGTCGAGCTGCAGCGCGGACTGCTCGCCGAGCACCGCGAGTGCGGCATCGGCGACCGAGACGACGATGGCATCGGTGCCTGGTTCGATGTCGAAGCCATGCACCACGCCGCTCGGCATGAAGCTCACGGTGGGAGCGGAAAAACTCCAGGTCTTGTCCTCGATCCGATAGGTGCCGCTGCCACCCGTCCAGAAGGTGATCTGCGCCATTTGCGGATGTTTGTGCGCCAGAACCTGGCCGCGATGCACGGAAGCGCGCGCCTGCACCGTCTCGACATGCAGGAAACCGACGTCGAGCGCCCGTGCCGGCTCGCCGTAGACGAAGAATTCGGGAATGGCGGTCTGGCTCATGGCGGCCCGAAAAAGTCCAAGTGATTTATCGCTTTCGTCCATAAACCATCGCGCGGCTTGCGGCTACTCTCCACCAATCAAAGGGAGGATCATGATGCGATCGGAAGATTTCCGGGCCGACACGAAACGGCCGTTCACAGGCGCCGAATATCTCGCGAGCCTGCGCGACGGGCGCGAGGTTTATATCAATGGCGAGCGGGTCGCCGATGTCACCAGCCATCCGGCGATGCGCAATTCGGCGCGTTCGCTGGCCCGGCTTTACGACGCCTTGCACGACCCCAACCGGCAGGCGGCGCTGACCGCGCCGACCGATACCGGCTCGGGCGGCTATACGCATAAATATTTCCGCGTCGCCCATTCCGCCGCCGACCTCGCCCAGCAGCAGACCGCGATCGCCGACTGGTCGCGCATGTCCTATGGCTGGATGGGGCGCACGCCCGATTACAAGGCGGCGCTGATGAACACGCTCGGCGCCAATGCCGAGTGGTACGGCCCGTTCAAGGACAATGCGCTGGCCTGGCACAAACGCGCCCAGGAAGCGGTCCTGTTCATGAACCACGCCATCGTCAATCCGCCGATCGACCGCCACAAGCCGGCCGAGGCCGTGAAGGACGTGTTCGTGCACATCACCAAGGAGAACGATGCCGGCATCTGGGTGTCGGGCGCCAAGGTGGTGGCGACGTCGTCGGCGCTGACCCACTACAATTTCCTGGCGCAAAGCTCGGCGACGGTCACCGAGGACCCGTCGCTGTCGGTGATGTTCATCGTGCCGATGAACGCGCCGGGCATAAAGATGTTCTGCCGCGTCTCCTACGAGCAGACCGCCAATACGGTCGGCCAGCCCTTCGACTATCCTTTGTCGTCGCGCTTCGACGAGAACGACGCGATCCTGGTGCTGGACAACGTCTTCATCCCCTGGGAGGACGTGCTGGTGCTGCGCGACGCGCAGAAGATCCTGTCCTTCCATCCGGCGTCGGGCTTCATGCACGGCTACTGCTTCCAGGGCTGCACGCGCTTCACCGTCAAGCTCGACTTCCTCTGCGGCCTGCTCGCCAAGGCCCTGCGCGCCACCGGCGGCGATGCCTTCCGCGGCAACCAGGCGGCGCTCGGCGAGGTGATCGCGCTGCGCCACATGTTCTGGAGCTTTTCCAACGCGATGGCGCACAATCCGATCCCGTGGGCCAGCGGCGCGGTGCTGCCCAATCTGGAAGCGGCGCTTTCCTACCGCACCTTCATGTCGGAGGCCTATCCGCGCGTCATCGACACGGTGCGCCGGGTGATCGCCTCGGGGCTGATCTACCTGCCGTCCTCGGCCAGGGATTTCGACAATCCGGAGATCGACCGCTACCTGGCGCAATATGTGCGCGGCTCCAACGACATGGGCCATGTCGAGCGCATCAAGATCATGAAGCTGTTGTGGGACGCAACCGGCACCGAATTCGGCGGCCGCCACGCGCTCTACGAGCTCAACTATGCCGGTGCGCCGGAAGAGGTGCGGCTGCAGGTGCTGAAGGGCGCCGAGCGCGGCGGCCGGCTGAAGCAGATGGAGGAGCTGGTCGACCAATGCATGGCCGACTATGACGAGAAAGGCTGGACCGGCGACACCTGGCTGCCGCCGCTCTCAGCTGCGGCGAGTTGAGGAGGCCGGCCATGGAGGCGCAGGTCTCGAGGCTGGAATTCCGTGACGCCATGGCGCGGGTCTGCGCGCCGGTCAACATCGTCACCACGGACGGCCCGGCGGGGCGCGGCGGATTCACCGCCACCGCCATGTGCAGCGTTTCGGACGATCCGCCGACGCTGCTGGTGTGCATGAACGAGCGCTCGGCGCAGACCGGCCTGTTCCTCGCCAACCAGCGCTTTTGCGTCAACGTTCTCACCCAGTCGCACATGCATCTGGCGGGAAAGTTCGCCGGCGCGATCCGCGACATGGCCGAGCGCTATCAAGCCGCGCGCTGGCAGACACTGCCGTCCGGCATGCCGGCGCTGCTCGACGCCATCGTCAGCTTCGATTGCGAGATCGGCGCGGTGAACAAGGTCGGCACGCACAATGTGATGTTCGGCCGCGTCGTCGACATCCGCCACGGCAGCGACGAGGCGGCGCTGCTCTATGTCGGCCGCAACTACATGCAGCCGAGCGCTGTCGGCAGTTTCGGAGGGTGAGGAGCGGCGGTGCCTTCCCTTCTCCCCTTGTTGTGGGAGAAGGGAAGTCCCGCGCGACCTTCACCCCTCCGTCGACTCCGATTGGATCAGGCCTTCCAGCATGTCGAGCAGGCGCTCGTGCTGTTCGGCGCCGTAGCGCTTTTCGATCGCGTCGTAGATGGCGATGCGCTCCGGTGCCAGGTCCTCGATCAGCGCAAGGCCGGCCGGGCTGATGGCGAGCAGCGCGCGGCGGCCGTCGTCCTTGACCTTGTTGCGGGTGATGAATTCGCGCTCTTCCATCGCCTTGATGATGCGGGTGAGGCTGGGCGGCAGGATCGAGGCGCGGTTGGCGAGTTCGGTCGCTTCCAGCGGACCGGTCTCGGCAAGCACCCGCAGCACGCGCCATTGCTGCTCGGTGATGTCGTGGCGGGCAAGCATCGGCCGGAAATGCGCCATGATCACCTCGCGAGCGCGAAGCAGAGCCATCGGCAGGGAGCGACGAGTGCTCGGTGGTAGCAAAATCAGGTCTCCGAAAAATCCAATCCAGTACGAGTCGCAGTAAATATTAGCACCCCGATCGCAGCTATATCCGCGATTTTGTCGGGAGCGGCAATCCCGCCGCCGGGACACAGAGAACGACGCTTGACATTCGATCGTCAAGATGTAATTCACATGTTAATTAAAAGGTGGAGGAACCTTTGCCCCATATGGCGATCGAATATTCCGCGAATCTCGACGCGAAGGTCGACATGGGCGCGCTCTGCGAGCTGGTCTCGCGGACCATCCTCGAAACCGGCCTGTTCGAACAAGGTGCCGTCCGGGTGCGCGCCTTCCGCGCCGAGGCCTATGCGATCGCCGACCGCCTGCCCGAGAACGGCTTCATCGACATGAACTTCCGTATCGGCAAGGGCCGCAGCGCGGCGGAAAAGAAGAGCGCAGGCGAAGCGATCTTCGCGGCGGTGTCCGAGCATCTGGCGACGCTGTTCGCGACGCCGCATTTCGCGCTCTCCCTGGAAATCCGCGAAATCGACGCCGAACTCAGCTGGAAGAAGAACGCCATCCACCCGCGGCTTCGCGGCAAGTGACTGAGCGCTAGAAAACAGGAAAGACCCATGGCGGCACTGGACGACAATCTGCGCAAGGCCGAGGCTTATCTGGAACGCTTCAGGAAGCACGGCGTGCTCAACCAGATCGGCGGGGAGGCGGTGCCTTCCGCCGACGGCTCGACCTATGGGACGATCTCGCCGATCGATCTGAAGCCGATCGCCACGGTGGCGCGCGGCAAGGCCGCCGACATCGACCGTGCCGCCAAGGCGGCGAAGGCCGCCTTCAAGGAGTGGGCGGCGATATCGGGCGATACCCGCAAGAAGCTGCTGCACAGGATCGCCGACGCCATCGTCGCGCGCGCCGAGGAGATCGCCTTCGTCGAATGCATGGACACCGGTCAGTCGCTGAAGTTCATGGCCAAGGCGGCGCTGCGCGGCGCCGAGAACTTCCGCTTCTATGGCGACCGCGCGCCCGAAGCCCGCGACGGCCAGACCATCCGCGCGCCGAACCAGGTCAACATGACGACGCGCGCGCCGATCGGTCCGGTTGGCGTGATCACCCCGTGGAACACGCCGTTCATGCTGTCGACCTGGAAGATCGCGCCGGCGCTGGCCGCCGGCTGCACCATCGTCCACAAGCCGGCGGAACTGTCGCCGCTGACCGCGCGCCTGCTGGTCGAGATCGCCGAGGAGGCCGGCCTGCCCAAGGGCGTCTGGAACCTCGTCAACGGCTTCGGCGAGGACGCCGGCCGCGCGCTGACCGAGCACCCCGACATCAAGGCGATCGGCTTCGTCGGCGAAAGCCGCACCGGCTCGATGATCATGCGCCAGGGCGCTGAAACGCTGAAGCGCGTGCATTTCGAGCTTGGCGGCAAGAACCCGGTGATCGTCTTCGCCGACGCCGATCTCGAACGCGCCGCCGACGCCGCGGTCTTCATGATCTATTCGCTCAACGGCGAGCGCTGCACCTCATCGTCGCGCCTGCTGGTCGAGGAAGGCATCTACGACAAGTTCACGGCGCTGGTGGCGGAGAAGGCCAAGCGCATCAGGGTCGGCCATCCGCTCGATCCCGAAACCGTGGTCGGTCCGCTGATCCATCCGGTGCATGAGGAAAAGGTCCTGTCCTATATCGATATCGGCAAGTCGGAAGGCGCGGTCGTCGCCGCCGGCGGCGGCAAGTTCAACGGCCCGGGCGGCGGCTGCTATGTCAGCCCGACGCTGTTTACCGGCGCCACCAACACAATGCGCATCGCCCAGGAGGAGATCTTCGGGCCGGTGCTGACCGCGATCTCGTTCAAGGACGAGGCGGAGGCTCTGGCGCTTGCCAACGACACGCAATACGGCCTGACCGGCTATCTCTGGACTTCCGAGGTCACCCGCGCCTTCCGCTTCACCGACGCGCTCGAGGCCGGCATGATCTGGGTCAACTCCGAGAATGTGCGGCATTTGCCGACGCCGTTCGGCGGCGTGAAAAGTTCGGGGATCGGCCGCGACGGCGGCGACTGGTCGTTCGATTTCTACATGGAAACCAAGAACATCGCGTTCGCCACGGCGCCGCATTCGATCCAGAAGCTCGGCGGCTGACCGGAGACCCAAAGATGCCCCTGCCCCAACCCAACCTCTACCCGGCTTTCAACATCGTACGGCTCAGCCACGTCGAGCTCGCCGTCACGGATCTGGCGAAGTCCCGCGCGTTCTATGTCGACACGCTCGGCCTGCAGGTGACCGACGAGACCAGCGACGCGATCTATCTGCGCGCGCTGGAAGAACGCGGCCATCACTGCATCGTGCTCAGGAAAGGCCCGGTCGCGGAAGCGCGCGACCTCGGCTTCAAGGTCTTTTCCGATGAGGACCTCGACAAGGCCGCGCATTTCTTCGACGGCAAGGGCCTACCGGTGGAGTGGGTGGAGCGCCCTTACCAGTCGCGCACCTTCCGCACCCGCGATCCGCACGGCATCCCGCTCGAGTTCTATTCGAAGATGGAGCGGCTGCCGCCGATCCATCAGAAATACGCGCTCTACAAGGGCGTGAAGCCGCTGCGCATCGACCATTTCAACTGCTTCTCGCCGAACGTCGATCAATCGGTCGCGTTCTACAACGAGCTCGGCTTCCGCGTGACCGAATACACCGAGGATGGCGAGACCGGCAGGCTGTGGGCCGCCTGGACGCATCGCAAGGGCGGCGTGCACGACATCGCCTTCACCAACGGCCTCGGCCCGCGCCTGCATCACGTCGCCTTCTGGGTGCCGACGCCGCTCAACATCATCGACCTGCTCGACCTGATGGCCACCACCGGCTGGCTGCCGAACATCGAGCGAGGCCCCGGCCGGCACGGCATTTCCAACGCGTTCTTTCTGTACATCCGCGATCCGGACAACCATCGCATCGAGATCTATTGCTCCGACTACCAGACGGTCGACCCCGATCTGGAGCCGATCAAATGGGACCTCAAGGATCCGCAGCGCCAGACGCTTTGGGGCGCGCCGGCGCCGAAGAGCTGGTTCGAGGAAGGCAGCGTCTTTGCCGGGGTGAAGCCGCGTCTGTCCGATCTGGCGGCGTCGCCAATCGTGGCGCCCTAACTGTGTGCGGAGTTTCAGCATGAGCGCGGCGCGCCTCGCCACTTTCACCGTCGGCGGCAAGACGCGCTACGGCGCGATCACCGACAAGGGCATCGTCGACCTTTCGGCGCGCCACACCCAATGGCCGACGCTGCGCGAGGTGATCGAGGCCGGCGCGTTGCGCCGGCTGGCGGAGGAGGCGGATGCCTTCGCGCCCGACTTCAAGGTTGAGGACATCGCCTACGAGATCCCGATCCCCTCCCCGGAAAAAATCATCTGCGTCGGCGTCAATTTTCCGGACCGCAACGAGGAGTACAAGGACGGACAGGCCGCGCCCTCCAACCCGTCGCTGTTCATCCGCTTCCCGCGTTCCTTCGTCGGCCATAGCGCGCCGCTGGTGCGGCCGCCGGAATCGCCGCAGCTCGACTATGAGGGCGAGATCGTCATCGTCATCGGCAAGGCCGGAAGGCGGATCGCCGAGGCCGAAGCGCTCGGCCATATCGCGGCGCTGTCGCTGTGCAACGAGGGCACGCTCCGCGACTGGGTGCGCCACGCCAAGTTCAACGTCACGCAAGGCAAGAATTTCGACCGTTCCGGTTCGATCGGCCCGTGGCTGGTGCCGTTCACCGACGAGGCGCAGATCGCCGACATCTCGCTCACCACGCGCGTCAATGGCGAGGTCCGCCAGCAGGACCGCACTGGCCGCATGATCTTTTCCTTCCGCAAGATCATCGCCTACATCTCGACCTTCACCACGTTGGTGACCGGCGACATCATCGTCACCGGCACGCCGACCGGCGCCGGCGCCCGCTTCGACCCTCCGATCTGGCTGAAGCCGGGCGACGTCATCGAGGTCGAGGCCGACGGCATCGGCCTGCTCCGCAACGGCGTGGTCGACGAAGGAGCTGGCCGATGATGACGGAAGCGCAGGTCGAGGATGCCGCGGCGAGGCTGTTCGAGGCCGAGCGCGAGCGCCGGCAGATCAGGCTGCTCAGCCTCGACTTTCCGCAAGCGACCATGGACGACGCCTACCGGGTGCAAGCGGCGCTGGTGAAGCGCAAGGTGGCGTCGGGGCTGGCGATCAAGGGCTGGAAGATCGGCCTGACCTCGAAGGCGATGCAGTCGGCGCTCAGCATCGACATTCCAGACTCGGGCATTCTGTTCGACGACATGTTCTTCGAGGACGGCGCCACGGTTCCGGCCGGCCGCTTCATCCAGCCGCGGATCGAGGCCGAGATCGCCTTCGTCATGAAGGCGCCGCTCGCCGGCCCGGACGTGTCTGTCGACGACGTGCTCGACGCCACCGACCATATCACGCCGGCGCTGGAGATCCTCGACACCCGCATCGAGCGGATGAACAAGGAGACCGGCAGGATCCGCACCTTCTTCGACACCATCTCGGACAATGCCGCCAATGCCGGCATCGTCGTCGGCGGCCGCTGGGCCGGGCCGCGCGAGGCCGACCTGCGCTGGATCGGCGCCATCGTGTCGCGCAATGGCGAGGTCGAGGAGACCGGGCTTGGCGCCGGCGTGCTCGACCATCCGGCGAAAGGCATCGCCTGGCTCGCCAACCGTCTGCATCAGTACGGCATGCGCATCTCCGCCGGAGAGGTGGTGCTGTCCGGCTCCTTCATCCGGCCGGTGGAATGCCGGCACGGCGACCAGATAGCCGCCGATTTCGGCCCGTACGGAACCATCCGCATCGCCTTCGCCTGACAGCGCCCATCCCGAAAGAAAAAAGGCCGGACGCGAATGCAGCCCGGCCAGAAATGAAGGTCAAACCTTCAGAGGGGAACACCGTTCGGCGCAATGGGAGGAGAACGCCGAACGATGAGTCCTATGTGGGCTTTGACCGGCAAGTTTGCGACGAACAGAATTCCAAATATCAGCCGAACCGCGAAATAATATCGCGCAAGCAGGACCGCGGCCTCAGCCAGCCGCTGCCGCCTCCAGCAGATCGGCATAGTGCCGGCGCGCCACATCCGGGTGGGAACGCAGGCGGCTCTTCAGCACATTGGTCCCGACGTCGCGAAACAGCGGATTGTCGGGGTCGCTTGCCGGACCGCGCGCCTCCGCCGCCAGGTCCTCGGGCAGGTCGAGCAGCGGGATCGTCGCGTCGAGCCGGGCGCTGAAGAAGAACGGCACCGAAATGCGCTCGACACCGGGCGGCGGCGTCACCACGCGATGGACCGTTGCCCGCAGATAGCCGTTCGAGGCCAGTTCGAGCAGCTCGCCGATGTTGACCACCAGCGTCTGCGGGATCGGGTCGACATTCACCCAATTGCCGTTGTACTCGACCTGCAGCCCCTTGTTCTCGTCCTGCAGCAGCAGCGTCAGGAAGCCGCCGTCCTTGTGCGCGCCGACGCCCTGGTCGTCGCCGGTGGCGTCGCGGCCGGGATAGCGCACGATCTTCATGCGATGGTTGGGTTCGTCGCGATAGATCGCATCGAAGGCGTCTTCCGGCTGGTCGAGCGAGAGCGCGAAGGCCTTGAGAAGGCGGATCGCCACCTGGGTCGCCTTGCTCTGCCAGGCAAGCAGCGCCGGTTTCAGCTCCGGCAGGGCGTGCGGCCACTGGTTCGGCCCCTGCAGCCGCGTCCAGGCCGGAATGCCCGGCCCCTGCGCGATCGTCGGCCGCTCGACGCCGATGTCGAGCTGCTCGCGCCAGTCGGCCTTGCCCTTGGTCAGCTCGCCGCCGGCGCGCGTATAGCCGCGGAACTGCGAGGATTTGACCATTTCGATCGCCAGCTTGTCGGCCTCCGGCAAGGCGAAGAACCGCCGCGAGGCATCGAGCACGTCGGAGATTTCAGAAGCCGATATGCCGTGGCCGGAGAGATAGAAGAAGCCCACGTCGCGCGCGGCCGTGCGCAGGTCGAACAGAAAGGTCCGCCGTTCCGAGGCGCCCTGGTCGAGGCGGTCGAGATCGAGCACGGGAATGATTCTGGCCATGGTCAGGCTCCTTTCGCGGCAGTGTGCGACCCCACCCCACGATGCCATGCGCGCGGCCCTGACCCAAGCAACGCACGATCCAATCTCGGCGCGAATGACGCAAAGCCGGCGCTGCATTCCGCTGTCGGCGGGCAAAGAACTTCCGGCCCTGCCATCATCAGCGTCGATCCAGCCTGGCGACCAGCCGGTCGCCCGCCCACTGGATGCCGCAGACAAGGATGATCAGGACGATGACCACGGCGACCATGACGCTGGTCTCGAAGCGCTGGTAGCCGTAGCGGATGGCGAGATCGCCAAGCCCGCCCGCGCCGATGGCGCCGGCCATGGCCGAGGCGCCGGCGAGCGTCACCAGGGTCACCGTGAAGCCGGCGACGATGCCCGGCAGCGCCTCCGGCACCAGCACCTCGCGGATGATCGTCCAGCGGTTGCCGCCCATGGCGCGCGCCGCCTCGATCAGTCCGTGGTCCACCTCGCGCAGCGACACTTCGGCGATGCGCGCGTAGTAGGGCGTGGCGGCGATCGACAGCGGCACGATAGCCGCCCAGGTGCCGATCGAGGTGCCGACGATCAGCCGCGTGACCGGGATCAAGGCGACGAGCAGGATGATAAAGGGAACGGAGCGGAAGCCGTTGATGACCGCAGCGAGGGCGCGGTTCACCCACAGGCTTTCGGCGATGCCGCCGCGATCGGTGGCGACCAGCGCCAGGCCGAGCGGCAGGCCGAAGACCAGCGAGATGAGGCCGGAGGCACCGGTCATCAGCACCGTTTCCCAGATCGAACGGATGAGAAGCTCAAACAGAACCGGCGACATGGCCAAGCACCTCCACCCGCGCCTCGCGGGTCTTCAGGAACGCAATGACTTCCAACAGATGCTTTGCATCGTTGCCGGGCACGGCGAGGAACAGCGTGCCGACGGGCTGCTGCTGGACATGATCGATGCCGCCATGGACGAGGCGAAACGGTCCCGGCACCGCAGTGGCGAGGTCCGACAGCAGCGGGCCGCGCGCGGCCTCGCCCGCGACATCGATCCTCAGGATCGTCTCGCCGCCGCCTGCCGGAGCGAGCCGGCTGGCGATCTCATCAGGCAGCTGCGGCCGGATGCCGCCGAGCAGGCTCCTGGTGATCTCGGACCTCGGATCGGCGAAGACCGACCAGACAGGGCCTTCCTCGACGATCCGCCCGGCATCGATCACCGCGACGCGGTCGGCGATCGAGCGGATCACCTCCATCTCGTGGGTGATGAGCAGGATGGTGAGGCCGAGCCGCCGGTTGATGTCCTTGAGCAGCGCGAGGATCGAGCGCGTCGTCTCCGGGTCGAGCGCCGAGGTCGCCTCGTCGGACAACAACAGCGCGGGGCGCGCGGCGAGCGCCCGGGCGATGCCGACGCGCTGCTTCTGGCCGCCCGACAGCGCGGCCGGATAGGCTTTTGCTTTCTCCGACAGGCCGACGAGTTCCAGCAGTTCAGTCGCGCGCGCCAGACGCTCGGCCCTGGGCCGGCCCTCGATCTTGAGCGGCAGCGCCACATTGTCCTCGACGGTCTTGGCCGAGAGCAGATTAAAATGCTGGAAGATCATGCCGATGCGGCGGCGCAGCGGCTGCAGTTCGCGCTCGCCGAGCCGGCCGATCTCGCGGCCCTCGATGACGACCTCGCCGGTATCCGGGCGCTCCAGCCCGTTCAGGCAGCGGATCAGCGTCGACTTGCCGGCGCCGCTGCGGCCGATAATGCCCAGTATCTCGCCCTTGCGCACCGCCAGCGAGACGCCGTCGAGCGCCGGCGTCGCGCCAAAGCGCCGCTTCAGGTCGACGAGGCGGACGACATCTTCCCGATCTGCCGGAGGGCTGTGCGCCGGATCGGCCACTTCGGCCGTGACATGCTGGTTCATCTTTGTTTCCGTTTCAGCGATCCGCAAACGCGATGGCGGCCCGCCGAACAGCGGGCCGCCTGCTGCTGCAAGCCAGGCGCCGATCAATAGGCGCTGATGCCGGTGCCCTTGTAGACCTTGTCGAATTCGGCCTTCACCGTTTCGTTCTGGTAGGACGCGACCAGCGTCTTCACCCAGGGTTCGTTCTCGCTGCCGACCTTGACGGCGATGAAGTTGCGGTAGGGATTGTCGGCCACCGGCTCCTGGGCAATGCGGTTGTCGGGACCGAGGCCGCTCTTCAACGCCCAGTCGGTGTTGACGACGGCGGCGTCGAGATCCTCGACCGAGCGGCCAACGATGCCGGCATCGAGTTCCTTGATGGCGACCTTCTTCGGGTTTTCCGAAATGTCGGCGGTGGTCGCCAGGATGCCGGTGCCGTCCTTCAGCTTGATCACGCCCTCGTTCAGCAGCACATGCAGGGCGCGGCCCTCGTTGGACGGATCGTTGGGCAGGCCGATGACGGCGCCTTCCGGCAGGTCGGCGACCTTGGTGTATTTCTTCGAATAGAGGCCGATCGGCCAGACGCCGGTATAGCCGACGGGGACGATGTGATAGCCTTGCGTCTTGATCTGGTTGTCGAGATAGGGCTTGTGCTGGAAGGCGTTGGCGTCGATCTCGCCGCGTTCCAGCGCCTCGTTCGGCTGGGTGTAGTCGTTGAAGACGACGGTCTCGATGGTGAGGCCTTTCTCGGCCGCCTGGGCGACGACGACGCGCCAGACATCCTCGTCCTCGCCGCTGATGATGCCGACCTTGATCGCCTTCTTGTCCTCGGCGAAGGAGGGCGTCGGCGTTGTGAGGCCGACAACGGCAAGCGCCGAGGCAAGAAGCGCCGCAAGTCCGGCGCGCCTGGTGATTGACGTAAAGAGAGTTTTTGAAGCGTTGCCGTGTCCGGACATGGTTCTTTCCTTGCGATCCTGAAATCGTTTCGGCTTGGCGGAATGCGAAGCCTTGATGACAGCATCGGCAATGCTGGGCGTCCGATCAAAGAACTGCTTTTCTTCTCAGGAACAGAGCAGGAAATATTCTCTCAAAGATTTCACGACAGCGAGCACGCCCGCCGGGGTGCGGGTGAGCGGCGGGAGGCGCCGCCTGGAATCGGCGGCGCGGCCATGATCGGGAAGTCAGAACGTCTCGACCCAGGGCCTGAGCTCGACCTCGAAGCTCCAGGCGCTGCGGTGCTGGCGGTGGACAGCGAGATAGGTCTCGGCGATCGCGTCCGGCGAGAGGCGGCGATCCGGCCGGTCCGGCTCGGTCGCCTGTCCGGGCGGCTCGATCTGGCCGTCGATGATGAAATGCGCAACGTGGATGTTCTTTGGGCTGAGCTCGCGCGCCATCGACTGCGCCAGTCCGCGCAGGCCGAATTTCGGCATGGCGAAACCGGCCGATCCGGAAAAACCCTTGAGGCTGGCGGTGGCGCCGGTGAACAGGATCGAGCCGGAACCGCGCGCCAGCAGCCGCCGCGCCGCCTGCTGGCCGACGAGGAAGCCGCCATAGGCGCCCACCAGCAGCGCCTGTTTCACCGCGTCCGGGTCGAGCTCGGCGATCGGTCCGCGCGTGCGTCCGCTGGCGTTGAAGACGGCAAGCGCAAGAGGGCCCGCCTTGTCGGCGGCCTCGAACAGCCTGGCCACCGACGCAGCATCGGCGACGTCGGTTTCCACGGCCAGAGCGCCGGTTTCTTCGACCAGCGAGGCGAGCTTGCCGGTGTTGCGCGCGGCCAGCACCACCCGAAAGCCTTCCTTGGTCAGGAGACGCGCCAGCGAGGCGCTCAAGCCCTGCCCCGCCCCTGCGATCACCGCGACATCGGTTGCCATGTTGTCCTCCTTGCAAACGTCTTTCCGCCTGCAGCGTCGCGCCTTCGACGACAAGAGGCAAGAAGGCCTGCTCCGGTGCCTGCGTCAGGAGGACGTGGATACCAAAGGCCTGCCTCGCAAGAAGCTGGCATGCAAATCCGAACGGCCTGGCTCAACCCGGGTTGCACGACTTCCTAGGACCGTTCCGCCTTCAGCACCGAGACCGCCGCCTCGCTGTTGTGGATATGGTCGTTGGCGTCGGGCTGGCGCTGCACCAGCAGCAGGAACAGAAGGTCGGTCAGGGTCAGCTGCGCGTCGCGCGCGGTGATCGAGGAGGAACGGGCGCGCTCCTCGTCGGCGATGGTGTAGAGGCGGATGTTGGCGACGCGGCTCAGCGGATTGTCGTGCAGGCCGGTGACGGCGATCACGGTGGTGCCGCGCTTGCGGGCAAGCTCGGCGATGCGCAAGGTTTCGATGCTGGCGCCGGAATGGGAGAGCGCGAACAGCACGTCATCCGGCCCAAGCGTCGAGACATTGGCCATCTGGATGTGGCTGTCGCTGTCGTGCAGGACATTGCGGCCGAGCTTCATCAGCTTGTAGGAGAAATCGCGTGCCACCAGCGAGGAGGCGCCGACGCCGACCAGATGGATGCGGCGCGCGCCATCGAGCAGGTCCAGCGCCCGGGAAAGGATCCGCTCGCTGTTGGCGGCAACGGTCTGCTGCATCGACAGAAGCTTGCTGCCGATCAGCTTCTTGAGGATGACCTGATGGCTGTCGCCGACCTCGATCGAGCCGTGGATGACGCCGGCCGGCACCTGCCATTCCTGCGCCTTGGCCTCGCTGACGGCAAGCTTCAGCTCCTGATAGCTGGCATAGCCGAGCTTCTGGCTGAACTTGACGACGCTCGACTGGCTGCGGCCGATCTCGGCCGCGAGCGCCGCCGTCGACAGGCGCAGCATCTGGTCGGGATTGTCGACGATGTAGCGGCCGATCTCGCGATCGCCCTGCGCCATCGTCTCGAGCTTGGCCTCGATCTTCTTCAGGACGGACATCGAGTTCCCTTGCGCTGGTCACCAGCCGCCCATCGCGGTTGGCAATGCCATGGAATAAATTATTCCAATTTCAATTGACAGCCAAGAATGGTCGATCGAGTGTCAATGGAAGCGGATCGAACCGGGAGTCGGCATGGACAAATTGCGGATCATCGGCGGAAAGCGGCTCGAGGGCGCGGTGACGATCTCGGGCGCCAAGAACGCGGCGCTGCCGCAGATCGCGGCGGCACTGCTCAGCCCCTATCCGCTGCAGCTGACCAACCTGCCTTCCGTCACCGACGTCGAGAACATGCTGGGCGTCGTCGGCCTTCACGGCGCCGCGGTCACCAGGTCCGCGCACGCGGCGACGATAGACACCGGTGCCGCCGTTTCGGCGGAAACGTCCTATGATACGGTCAGAAAAATGCGCGCCACCGTCCTGGTGCTGGGGCCGCTGCTTGCCCGCTTCGGCCATGCCAGGGTGTCGCTGCCGGGCGGCTGCGCCATCGGTGCCCGGCCGGTCGACATGCATGTCGCGGCGCTCGCCGCGCTCGGCGCCGAAATCGGCATCGAAGGCGGATCGATCGTCGCCTCGGCGCCGAACGGCCTCAAGGGCGCGCGCATCGTGCTCAGCTCGCCCTCGGTCGGCGCGACCGAAACGGCGATGATGGCGGCGACGACGGCCAAGGGCGAGACGGAGATCCTCAACGCGGCGCGCGAGCCGGAAGTGGCGGACCTTGCCGCCTGCCTCAACGCCATGGGCGCGCGCATCGAGGGCGCCGGCACGCACCGCATCCTGATCGAGGGCGGCACCAGCTGGCGAGCCGCCACGCATGACATCATCCCCGATCGCATCGAGGCTGGCACCTATGCGGTCGCGGCGGCCATCACCGGCGGCCAGCTTGAGCTCACCCATGCCAGGTTGGAGCACATGGCATCGGTGGTGCAATTGCTGGAGGCCGCCGGGGTGAAAATCTGGCCAGGCGATCGTGGGCTGATCGTGTCGCGCGACGGACCGCTCAAGGCGGTCGACGTCACCACCGAGCCCTATCCGGGATTTCCGACCGACCTGCAGGCGCAGTTCATGGCGCTGATGTGCTGTGCCGACGGCGCCTCGCTGTTGCGCGAGACGATCTTCGAGAACCGTTTCATGCACGTGCCGGAGCTGACGCGGCTCGGCGCCAACATCAAGCTGCAGGGCACGACGGCGCTGGTGCGCGGCGGCGAAAAGCTGCGAGGCGCCCAGGTGATGGCGACGGATCTGCGCGCTTCGGTCTCGCTGGTGCTGGCGGCGCTGGTGTCGGAAGGCGAGACGATCATCAACCGCGTCTACCATCTCGACCGCGGCTATGAGCAGCTCGACCGCAAGCTGCGTCTCTGCGGCGCCGAGATCGAGCGGATCAGCAGATGAGCGTCGACGCGGGCTCGCCGTATTTCTTCCTCGGCGTCGACGGCGGCGGCACCGGCTGCCGGGCCCGCATCGAGGACGAGGCGGGAACCGTTCTCGGGCAAGGCCTGTCCGGCCCGGCGACGACGCGGCTCGGCATCGAGCCCGCCTGGAGCTCCGTCTCGCGGGCCTTCGGCGCGGCGATCGACGAGGCCGGTTTCGGGCCGGCGGAGATCGCCCGGATCCGCGCCGGCATCGGCCTCGCCGGCATCGGCCGCAAGGGTGCGCTGGAGGCGCTCAAGGCGATCGCGCATCCTTTCGCCAGCATCGCTTTCGTCAGCGACGGGGTCGGGGCCTGCCTTGGCGCGCATTCGGGCCAGGACGGCGCCATTGTCATTGCCGGCACCGGCTCGATCGGACTCGGCTTCGTCGATGGGCGCGACCTGCGCGTCGGCGGCTACGGTTTTCCGATCTCGGACGAAGGCAGCGGCGCCGATCTCGGCCTGAAGGCGGTGCGGCTTGCCCTGCGCGCCCATGACGGACGCTACGAGCGGACGGCGCTGCTCGCCGAAGTCATGCAGCGCTTCAAGGACGATCCGATGGAGGCCGTCGCCTGGATGGACCGCGCCAGCGCCACCGACTACGCGGCGCTGGCGCCGATGGTGATCCGCCATGCCGACCAGGGCGACGCGGCCGGGCGGCGGATCGTGCAGAGCGCGGCCGAGCAGGTCGACACTTTCGTGCGGGTGCTGTTCGACAAGGGCGCGCCGCGGGTGACGCTGCTCGGGGGCCTGTCCAGCCCGCTCGAGCCGTGGCTCGCGCCCGACGTGCGCCGGCGTCTGAAGCCCGCCGACGGCGACGCGGTTTCAGGGGCGATCATCCTGGCCAAAAGGTCCCTCGCCGGTCGCTGACGCGTCTCGTCGATAGGAATATTCTATTCCATTCTGTCGTTGACACTGCGAATATTCAATTCTAAAAAGTTAACGAAGCAGAACCGGCCACAAATATGAGCGCCAATGCCGCGACCGCGGCACTGGTCGGCGTCCGGTGCTGCATCAGATTCCCTGCCAAAAGGCAGCGTTTGAAAGCAAGCGGATGAGCGAACACGGCTTGATGTCCGAGCTGGAGCGGTTGGTTTCCGAGGACCGGAACCCGCGCACGATGGACATCGACCTGTTGCCCACCGCCGACGTGCTGCGCCGGATCAATGACGAGGACAAGGGCGTCGCCGCCGCCGTCGACAAGGTCATCCCGGAGATAGCGATGGCCGTCGACCGGATCGTGCAAGCCTTCCAGAAGGGCGCTCGGCTGATCTATATCGGCGCCGGCACCAGCGGCCGGCTGGGCGTCCTCGACGCCTCCGAATGCCCGCCGACCTTCGGCGTTCCCGAAGATATGGTGATCGGCCTCATCGCCGGCGGTGCCGAAGCGCTGGTGCGCGCCGCCGAAGGCGCCGAGGACGATCCGAAGCAGGGCGCGGAGGACCTGCGGGATATCGTCCTCACCGCCGACGACGTGGTGGTCGGCATCGCCGTCAGCGGCCGCACGCCCTACGTCATTGGCGGGCTCAACTACGCCAAGGACGTGGGCGCGACGACGGTGGCGCTGTCCTGCAATCCGCGCTCGACCATTGCCGGCATTGCCGACATCGCCATCTCGCCGGTCGTCGGTCCGGAGGTGCTTACCGGCTCGACCCGGCTGAAGTCGGGCACCGCGCAGAAGCTGGTCCTCAACATGCTGACCACCGCCAGCATGATCCGCATCGGCAAGAGCTACCAGAACCTGATGGTCGACCTCAATCCGTCCAACAAGAAGCTGGTGGCGCGGGCCGTCCGCATCATCATGCAGACGACCGGCTGCACGGCGCAGCAGGCACGGCAGGCGCTGGAGGCGACGGGCAAGGACGTGAAGCTGGCGATCCTGATGGTGATTACCGGCATGGGCGTGGAAGATGCGCGCGAGGCGCTCGGCAAGGCGGGAGGGTTCCTGCGCAAGGCGATCAGCGAAAAGACGGCGTGAAGCCGCACGAGAAAACTGGGCCGACAGTCCGGGGCGCCTGCCCCTTTGAAGCGGTCCGCGGAATTGCAAAGCAAGGTCGAACGAAATGGGAGACGACAATGGTCAAGCATCTGACGAGGAAACTGGTTTCGGGCATGGCGCTTGCTGCGCTGGTCGGCATCGCCGCCGCGCCGTTGGAGGCAAGTGCCGCGACGCTGCACATGGCCTGGGCGCAGGATGCCACCGGGCTCGACCCGCACAAGCAGACCGCCTTTTCGTCCCTGAGGCTCTTGGAGCTGGTCTATGAACCGCTGGTCAGGGTCGATGCCAGCCTGAAGATCGTGCCGGCGATCGCCGATAGCTGGCAGTTCTCGGCCGACGGCAAGGAACTGAGCTTCAAGCTCAACCCGAAAGCCAAGTTCCAGAACGGCGCCGCCGTCACCTCGGCCGACGTGAAGGCCTCGTTCGAGCGCATCCTCGACGAGAAGACCGGGGCGGCTGCCCGCGCCAATTTCCTGTCGATCGCCAGCATCGACACGCCCGATCCGGCGAGCGTCGTCTTCCACCTGTCGCAGCCGGACGTGCCGCTGCTGACGGCGATGAGCGACGTAAACGCGGCCATCGTTCCGGCCAGCGAGATCGCCGCCGGCTCGATCGGCACCAAGGCGATCGGCTCCGGCCCGTTCAAGCTCGACAAATGGGATCCGAATGCCAAGGAAGTGCTCAGCGCCAACAAGGACTGGGCCGGCGGCGCCACCGGCGTCGACGGCATCGAGATCAGCGTGCTGCCGGACGAGACGGCGATCCTGGCGGCGATGCGCACCAAGCAGATCGACTTCGCGCTGCTCAACGACCCGCTGGTCGCCACGCTGGTGCCGAAGGAAGCCAGCCTGCAGCTCAACCGCGTGCCGGTGCTTGCCTATCACGTGCTGCAGCTCAACCCGTCGCGCAAGCCGATGACCGAGCTGAAGGTGCGGCAGGCGATCTCCTGCGCCATCGACCGGCAGGAGGTGCTGGACACCGCCTCGCTCGGCGAGGGCAAGGTGACCGGGCCGCTGACCATTCCCTCGATGGCCACCGATCCCGGCCAGCTGTTCTGCTACAAGCGCGACGTCGAGAAGGCGAAGAAGCTGATGGCCGAAGCCGGCTTTGCCGACGGCTTTTCGGCGACCGTGATCGGCGCCAACGGCGAGCCGCCGACGGCGGCGGCGGAAGCTCAGGTCATCCAGTCGCAGCTGGCCGAGATCGGCGTCAAGCTCGACATCAAGATGATGGAGCTCAACGTCTATGTCGACGCCTGGCTGAAGGGCGATTTCGACATGGCGGTGGCGCTCAATGGCGGCAGGGCCGACCCCTACACAATGTACAACCGCTACTGGACCAAGGCCGGCAATCTGCAGAAGGTGGCCAATTACATCGACGACACGCTGGACAGCCAGATGCAGAAGGGCCGCGCCGAGACCGATCCGGAAAAGCGCAAGGCCATCTTCGCCGAGTTCGAAAAGCACATCGCCGAGGTTTCGCCGTGGATCTGGCTCTACACCTCCTACAGCTACACGGCGCAGCAGAAGAATGTCGCGGGATTCGTGCCAACGCCAACCGGCACGCTGTTCAGCCTGAGCAAGGTCACGATCCAGCAGTAGCGGCCGAAGCGAGCGGGCGAGAGGTGTTCTTCGCGTGACCTATCTGCTCAGACGCCTGGCGGTGTTTCCTCTCGTTTTGATCGGCGTCTCCATCGTCGTGTTCGTCGCCATCCGGATGGTTCCGGGTGACGCGATCACGGCGATGCTGGGCACCGAGGCGGGGCTTTTGACGCCGCAGCAGCGCGCTGCGCTCGCCGCCTATTTCGGCATCGACCAACCCTGGTTCGTCCAGTACGGGCGCTGGCTGCTCGGCTTGCTGCACGGCGATCTCGGCATTTCGACGACCTATGGCAGGCCGGTGCTCGATGTCATCCTCGAGCGCTTCCCGCTGACGCTCGAGCTGGCGCTACTGTCGATGCTGATCGCGCTTGTGGTCGGCGTGCCCGCCGGCGTCTTCGCCGCCACGCGCAACGAGAAACTCTCCGACCTCGGCGTGCGCATCGCCGCCATGATCGGCCAGTCGACGCCGAATTTCGTGCTGGCGCTGCTGATCATCTACACGCTGTCGGCCGGTTTCGGCGTGCTGCCGGCGATGGGCGAGTTCGCGCCGCTGTGGCAGGATCCGCTGCGCAATCTCGGCCAGTTGATCCTGCCCGCCATCACGCTCGGCTTCGCCTTCGCCGCCTCGGTCACCCGTATATCGCGCTCGGCCATGCTCGACGTCTTGAGCGACGACTATGTGCGCACCGCCCGCAGCAAGGGCGCCTCGGCGCGCAGCGTCATCTGGCGCCATGCCTTGCCCAATGCGCTGATCCCGGTGGTGACGCTGAGCGGCATCGAATTCGGCTATCTCCTCGGCGGCGCCGTCATCGTCGAGCAGATCTATGCGCTGCCCGGCCTCGGACGGCTGGTGCTGGACGCGATCCTGCAGCGCGACTACGCGCTGGTGCAGGGATGCGTGCTGTTCATCGCCTTCAACTTCATGATCGTCAATCTCCTGGTCGACCTCGCCTATGCCGCGCTCGATCCGCGCATCCGACTGGGGGAAAATTGATGCGCATCCTCAAAGCCATCTTCGCCCATACCAGCGGCCGCATCGGCGGTTTCATCGTCGGGCTCTATCTGCTGCTTGCCATGCTTGGCCTGTTTGGGCTGACGCCGCACAATCCGCTGACACAGTACCGTGTCGACCGGCTGCATGCGCCAAGCGCCGCCTACTGGATGGGCACCGACCTGTTCGGCCGCGACGTCGCGAGCCGGCTGATGACGGGCATCGGCCAGTCCTTCACCGTCGCCTTCTTCTCGGTGGCTTTCGCCACGCTCGCCGGCACCGTCCTCGGCCTGGCGGCGGCCTGGTTCGGGCGACGCTGGGACGGCCTGCTGATGCGGATCATGGACGTGCTGCTCGCCTTCCCGGCGATCCTCTTGGCACTGCTCATCGTCGCCGTCGCCGGCCCCGGCACCTGGACCAGCGTGCTTGCCATCGGCATCGTCTACACGCCGATCTTCACGCGCGTGGTGCGCGGCCCGGCGCTGTCGCTCAAGGCGCGCGAATTCGTCGATGCCGCGCGCACCTTCGGCAGCAGCTCGGGCTACATCCTGACCAGGCACCTGTTGCTCAATCTGGTCGCGCCGCTGACCGTCCAGGTCACGCTGGCGCTGGCCTGGGCGCTGCTCACCGAAGCGGGCTTGAGCTTCCTCGGCCTCGGCACGCAGCCGCCCGCCGCCTCGCTCGGGCTGATGCTGAGCGACAGCCGCAATCTTATGGAAACGGCGCCGTGGCTGATGATCTTCCCGGGCATCGCCATCATGATCAGCATCCTCGGCTTCAACCTCTTGGGCGACGCCTTGCGCGACATTCTCGATCCGAAGATGCGGAGGGCGATCGCGTGATCCCGCTGCTTTCCGTATCCGATCTCAGCGTCGGTTTCGGCCGCAAGGCCGAGGCCAATGAAGTTGTCCGTGGCGTGAGCTTCGATCTCGCCGACGGCCAAACGCTCGCCATCGTCGGTGAGAGCGGCTCCGGCAAGTCGGTCACCGCGCTGTCGATCAACCGGCTCGTCGACTTCGGCGGCGGCAAGATCACCGGCGGCTCGATCCGGCTGAGGCGCGGCGACGGCGGCGTGCTCGATCTGGCAGGGGCGGCCGAACCGCAACTGACGAAGATCCGCGGCGCCGAGATCGGCATGATCTTCCAGGAGCCGATGACCTCGCTCAACCCGGTGCTGAGCATCGGCACGCAGATCGCGGAATCGTTCCGCCTGCATCGCGGCCTGACCGGCCGCCAGGCGATTGCCGCGGCCAAGGATGCGCTCGACCGGGTGCGCATCCCCGATGCGGCGCGGCGGCTGAAATACACGCCGAACCAGCTTTCCGGCGGCATGCTGCAGCGGGTGATGATCGCCACGGCGCTTGCCTGCAATCCGCGCCTGCTGATCGCCGACGAGCCGACGACGGCGCTCGACGTGACGGTGCAGGCGCAGATCATGGCGCTGCTGGCCGAGCTGAAGCGCGAGACCGACATGTCGATGATCTTCATCACCCACGATATCGGCCTCGTCGCCGGCATCGCCGACAAGGTGATGGTGATGCAGAACGGACAGGCCGTCGAACAGGGCGAGCTGAACCAGATCCTCGACCATCCGCGGCATGCCTATACGCAGCATTTGCTGCACGCCGTGCCGCATTTCGCCAGCGGCAAGGCAACGCGTTCGGACGGGCGGCGCGAGAAGGCGCCTGACGCCGAGCCGGCGCTCAAGGTCGACGGGCTTGCCGTGCGCTATCCGGTCAGGAGCGGCCTGTTCGGGCGCGCCACCGGCGCAGTGCATGCCGTCGACGGCGTCGATTTCGAGCTGATGCCGGGCGAGACGCTGGCCATTGTCGGCGAGAGCGGCTCCGGCAAGTCGACCACGGCCCGCGCGGTGCTAGGCCTGGTGCGCTCGACGCGCGGCAGCTTTTCGGCCAGCGTCCGCAAGGCCGCCGCCGGGCAGAGCGCACTGCCGATCCAGATGGTGTTCCAGAACCCCTATGCTTCGCTCAATCCCCGACTGACGATCGAGAGCATCCTCGCCGAACCGGTGATCGCCAGCGGCGGCCGCGTGAATGCAGAGACGCGGGCGAGGATGACGACGCTGCTGAAGCGCGTCGGCCTGCCGGAAAACAGCCTGGAGCGCTATCCGCACGAATTCTCCGGCGGTCAGCGGCAAAGGCTGTGCATAGCGCGCGCGTTGATGCTCAACCCGTCCGTCGTCGTGCTCGACGAAGCGGTTTCGGCGCTCGACGTCTCGGTACAGGCTCGGGTGCTGGAGCTTCTGGTCGACCTGCAGCGCGAATTTGGCCTGGCCTATCTGTTCATCTCGCACGACATGGCCGTGGTGGAACGCATCGCGCACCGGATCGCCGTGATCTATGCCGGCCAGATCGTCGAGATCGGCGATGCGAAGTCGGTGCTGTCGGCGCCCAGGCATGCCTACACGAAGAAGCTCATCGCGGCGGTGCCGACCATCGAGCGGCGGCGCCAGCGTTTCGAACTGGACACGCGGCAAGTGCCGTCGCTGGTGCGGCCGCTGGGGTTTGAACCGGGGCCAGCAAAGTGGGATGTGTTTGGGTCGGATCACAGAGTGAGGATCGAGGGGTGAAGGATAGCGCTCAAAGATGCGCAGGCTTGGCGGGACAGCACTCCCCTCCGGCCTGCCGGCCAGAGGGGTGTGGGACGGATCGCTGCCTCTCCGATGGAGGCCGATATTGACCGCCCTCGCCGAGCTCTTCACTCACGCCTTCGCGCCGCTCGAAACCGCGGTGAACGAGGGCCGCATTCCGGGCGGCGTGTTAGGGATTGTCGAGCGCGGCGGCGCCCGCGTTGTGCGTGCAACAGGCCTCGCCCAACGCGTGCCCGAACCCAGGCCCATGCATGAAGGAACCTGGTTCGATCTCGCCTCCCTGACCAAGGTCATCTTCACCACGCCGCGCATTCTCAAGCTGGCGGAGGATGCCGTCATCGACCTCGACACGCCGTTGATCTCGGCGCTGCCGGACCTGCGCCAATATGACGAGAAGGCGTGGGAGCGAAAGGTAACGTTTCGCCAGTGCCTCGGCCACCAGACGCCGTTTCCGGCCGTCGCGCCCATATACACCTATGGCCGCGATCCCGACCTCTTGCGCGCCTTCATCCTGCAGCGCGAATGGCAGGCCGGCATGCCGGTCTATTCCGACATCAACTTCATCCTGCTCGGCTTCGCGATGGAGCGCCTGTCGGGCAAGAGGATCCGCGCCATGGATCCCGGTCCGGGCTTCGCCTTCTCGGCCGCGCCGGACCAGGCGGCGGCGACGGAAGACTGCACCTGGCGCCACCGCGTGCTCTCAGGCGAGGTGCATGACGACAATTGCTCGGCGCTCGAGGGCGCCGGCCATGCCGGCCTGTTCGGCACGGCTGCCTCGGTCCTCGATTTCGCGCAAGGGCTGCTCGACGGCACCGGCGCCTCGCCGGCCTCGATCGCGCTGATGCGGGCGCCGCTGTCGGCCACCCGCACCCATGGCTGGGAACGCCCTTACGAAGGCTGGTCCGGCGGCGGGCTCTGCAGCCCCGGCACGATCGGCCATACCGGCTTCACCGGCACCGGGCTGTGGATCGACTTCGACAAAGGCAGGGCCTGGACCTTGCTCACCAACCGGATCCATCCGACACGTCATTTCAACAGCGGAATCGCCGCGCTTCGCCAGGCTGTCGGCGATCGGATCAACGAGGACTAGCAACCCATGCAACCAATCTGGGCCGTCGGCCTGATGACCGGCACCGTGCTTGACGGCAATATCGACGTCGCGCTGATCAGGACCGACGGCGAGCGGATCGCCGATTTCGGCACCTATGCGCTGGCGCCCTACTCGCAATCGATCCGTACCCTGCTGGAGGAGACGCTGCTGAAGGCGCGCGCGTGGAACTTCACCGGACCGGAACCGGCGATCTTCCGCGAGGCCGAGGAGGCGCTGACGCGCGCGCAATCGGCGGCCGTGAAGGACCTTGTCGAAGGCCATGGCCTGACCATGGCCGATATCGGCGTCGTCGGCTTCCACGGCCAGACGGTGCTGCATCGCGCGCCGGAGACCGGCCGGCTCGGCCAGACCCGCCAGCTCGGCGACGGCGAGCTGATGCACTCTATCCTCGGAACCAAGGTCGCCTACGACTTCCGCTCGGCCGACATGCGCGCCGGCGGACAGGGCGCGCCACTGGCGGCCGCCTATCACACCGCGCTGCTGCGCGCGGCGGATGCCAACGGCGACATGGCGGTGCTCAATCTCGGCGGCGTCGCCAACATCACCTGGTGGGACGGCAAGGACAATGTCGTCGCCTTCGACACCGGACCGGCCAACGCGCCGCTCAACGATTTCATCAAGGCAAAGGGGCTTGGCGACATGGATCGCGACGGCGCGCTGGCGCGCGCCGGCACGGTGGACGAGGCGCGGCTCGCAAGGCTGCTGCAACATCCCTATCTGACCAAGCCCTATCCGAAATCGCTCGACCGTTTCGACTTCACCGCCGCGATGGCCGAAGGCCTCGGCGCCGAGGATGGCGCAGCCTTGCTGACCGCCTTCACCGCCGCCGCCGTCGGCAAGGCGCTCGACCTTCTGCCGCATCGGCCGAAACGGCTGGTGGTCAGCGGCGGCGGCCGCCACAACCCGACGATGATGGCGATGCTCGCCAGCCGTTCCGGCGTCGAGGCCGTGCAAGCCGAGACGCTGGGCTGGAAGGGCGACGCGGTCGAGGCGGAGTGTTTTGCGTTCCTGGCGGTGCGGGTGCTGCGCGGCCTGCCGATCAGTTTTCCGAGCACGACCGGCGTGCCGCAGCCGATGCGCGGCGGGAAGCTCGCCGGGTAGGTTTTGGTTGACGCAATTCCGGACCGCCGATCAGGCGGCAGTCAGGCTCTTCTGCAGGAAGATGCGGCTGCGGCCGATGGGGAAATCGGGCAGCGTGCCGAACCGCTGGTAACCCTGGCGCTCATAGGCCCTCGCCGCCTTGGGATTGAAGGTGTCGATCCAGGCGCCGTGGCAGCCGCGCGCCACCGCCTCCTGTTCGGCCGCCTGCAGCATCTGGCCCGCCATGTGCTGGCCGCGCAGGCTCTCGTCGACCCACAGCCATTGCACGAAGAGCCAGCCCCAGGCGGTGTAGCCGGAGATGCCGGCGACGACCTTGCCAGCCTCGTCGCGAACGAAGACGGCGAGCGCCTTTCGGCCCGAGGCGCCGACATCGGCGTCGTTGAAGGCCGTGAGTTGCTCGCCGAGGAAGGCGAGTTCCTGCGCCGAAGGATCGGCGGTGGTCTCAAGCGTCGTCTTCATCGCTTCGTCCAGTTCGGTTCCATTTGCCAGCCTTAGCGAAGGACCGAACAGGGACGCAAGCTTACTGCTGGGCAGTGCCTGCCGAGCGCCATGCCGCCGCCGAAGCGGCGACCAGCATCAGCAGGGCCGCGATCACGGCGCAATTGGCGAAGCCGAGGCTCGTATAGAGCGGGCCGAAGCCGGCGGTGCCGATGGAGACGGCGAGATAGGTGACGGAGCTGTTCAGGCCCATGATGGTGCCGCGCTGCGTGGGGTCGAGCGCGGTCAGGCGCATCACCAGGACGTTCAGCCCGAAATGGTTGGCAAGGCCCCAGAGGGCGATCGTCGCCATGAGCAGGCCGAAGCTGCCGCTGGCGGTGGCCATGGCGACATAGACGGCCGCCACCAGCAGATAGGCGAACGGCATGACGCGCCGGGCGCCGAGGCGGTCGATGACGCCGTCGAGCAGTGCCGCCGCGCCAAAGCCGAAACCATAGGCGAGTGCCGCCAGGCCATTGGCGCTGACCGGCTCGCCGAGGCCCTGGTGAAGGTGATCGCCGAGATAGCCGTAGACGCCGTAGAAGGCGGTCATGAAGGCGCCGCAGGCGATCAGCAGCGGCAGGATGCCGGGAACGGCGAGGGCGCCGAGCGGCGAAGGCGCCGGGCCGCTTTTCTTGCTGTCGCGCAGCGAACTCATTGTCAGGCCGACGACGGCGGTCGCGGCCAGGAGCGCGACGGCGGCGAAGACGGCGCGCCAGTGCACGAGATCGGCAAGCACGGCCGACAGCGAGACGCCGGCCACCATGGAGAGCGTCCAGCCGGTCAGCACGACGCCGATGGTGCCGCTTTCGCGGCCAGGCGGCGCGATCGCCGCCGAACTCGCGTAGATCGCCGGCATGGCGACGCCGGCGGCGATGCCGGCGACCAGCTGGGCCGCGACCAGCGCCGTCACCGTCGGTGCCAGCGCGCTGGCGACCAGGGCCAGCGCCAGCAGCAGCAATGCGCCCTGCAGCATGCGGCGCGCGCCCACCCGGTCGATATAGCGGGCAAGGAAGAGCGCGCTGGCCGAGGTGCCGAGGCCAAAGGCAGCGGCCGCGCTCATCACCGCCGGCACGCTCGTCCCGAACGAGGTCGCCACGGCGGGCGCGATCGGGCCGAGAACCAGCGAGTTGGAACCGATGACGGCGATGCAGCCGGTCAGGAGATAGGCGAGCGCCGGGATCGGCGGCCGGGGCGCCGCCACCAGAATTGCTGATTGATCACTGTTCGACATATGCTCATAATGGCCGTATTTAATTCGGCATCAATGAGGAATTCCGATATGGATGAAGAAACAGATGGCATTCAGCGGAACAGGCAGCCTACCCGCGATATCGACCCTATCGACCGAAAGATATTAGGCATCCTGGTCGACGACGCGACCATCAGCTACGCCGAGCTCGGCGATCGCGTCGGCCTGTCGCCGCCGGCGGCGCATGAGCGGGTGAAGCGCCTCAAGCGCAGCGGCGCCATCCGCGCCACGGCGGCGATCATCGATCCCAGAGCGGTGAAGAAGCCGCTGCTCGCCTTCGTGCATATCGACACCAGGGGCTGGGGCAAGACGCCGGAGCTGATGGCGGTGTCCGAATTCCCCGAAGTCGAGGAGATCCATACGGTGGCCGGCGACACCTGCATGCTGCTCAAGGTCCGCACCGAGGACACGCGCGCGCTGGAGGGATTGCTGTCACGGCTTTACGAAACGCCGGGCGTCACCTCGACGCGCAGCTATGTGGTGCTGTCGACGTATCTCGAGCGGCCGGTGCAGCCCGGCATCACCCAGGAATGGCCGGCGCCCCGGCATATGGCGACGCCGGTCTACTAGAGCATGATGCCGAAAAGTGTGAAGCGGTTTTCGGGCGACATCATGCTCTATTTCTCTGATTTAGAGCCGGATTCAGATTTCAGGTCGATTCGACCTGAAATCATCCGGCTCTAGGCGTTACCCTCACTGAAAGCTGCACACGCTTCTGCACAAAATTTACGCATGCAATAATTTCTCATAACGCGTTGAAACTTGAAAACTTGTCTGTAAAGTTTCACCTTGCAGGTGCGCGCCGGCGCGCTCTAAGTAGGTGCCGGGGCAGTCGCATGGAACCGAGGATTCTTCGGATGTCCATGCCGCGAGGGTTGGAATGGCGATGACGCACAAGACCATGGAGGATTTCGCCCGTTCCTGCGGCGTCTCCAGACCGACGCTGTCGAAATATTTCGACGATCCGACCAGCGTCAAGCCGGCGACCAGAAAGCGCATCGAGGAGGCGCTGCGCTCCTCCGACTATCAGCCGAATCTGTTCGCCCGCAACCTCAACCGCAAGCGCACCCGCAGCATCGGCATCGTCGTGCCGACGGTGACCGACCCGTTCTATTCGGAAATGGTCAGCCGCATCGAGCTTCGGCTGCGCGACGAAGGCTATTGGCCGATCGTCATTTCCTCGCACGGCTCGACCGAGCTCGAGGTCGAGGCGACGCGGACCATCCTGTCCTTGAAGGTCTCCGGCGCGCTCGTCGCGCCGCTCGGGCGGCGCTCCGATCACCGCACGCTGGAGAAGCTGACGCAGGCCATCCCGATCGTTTATTTCGACACTTATCTCGATGGCGGCACGCCCTTCGTCGGCAACAACAACACGCAGAGCGTCGCGACGATCGTCGAGTATCTCTGCCGATCGGGCGACGCGCCGGTCTATTTCGACATCCCGCATGTCAACCACAACTCGCCCGAACGGCTGGCCAGCTATGTCGCCTCGATGAAGCGGCTCGGGCATGAGCCGATCGTCATAGGCAATACCAGGGACTACACTTGGGATTTCGAGCGGATCGGCTACGAACAGACCGAGAGGATGCTCGGCAGTGGCGGCCTGCCGGGCAAGACCATCCTGTGCAACAACGATCGTCTCGCCTTCGGCGTGATGGCGGCCGCCTTCTCGAAGGGGATCAAGGTCGGCCGCAAGGCGGACTGCGACCTCAGGGTCGCGGCGCATGACGATCATCCGCTCAGCCGCTACACCTGCCCCGGCCTCACCACCATGGCGCAGGACTTCGCCGCCATGGCCGGGCGCAGCGTCGAAACGCTGCTGGGGCTGCTCAACGAGGACGGGACGGCGGTGGCGCCCAAGGTCAATCTCGACGCGACGCTGGTGATGCGCCAGTCGGCGTGACCTGAACCTCGACAGACCCGACCCAACTCAACCGGGATCGAAGCTCCGCCAGGCGGCGACCGCCGCCTCGACAGCCTGCCGCGATGCCGGGCCGTGGCGGCCCATCGAGACGAAGCCGTGGATCTGGCCCGGCCAGCGCTTGAGCACCACCGGCACGCCGTCGTTATGGAGACGCCTGGCATAGGCCTCGCCCTCGTCGGCGAGGATGTCGTGGCCGGCGATGGCGACGAAGGCGGGGGCGGCACCGGCAAGGCCTTTGGTCTTCAGCGGCGAGACGCGCCAGTCGTCGATGTCGCCGGCGTCGCGAACATATTGGTCGCGGAACCATGCCATGGTCGAGGCGGTCAGGCCGAAACCCTCGGCGAAGCGTCGGTAACTGTCCGCCGTCTGCGCGGCATCGGTGTTGGGGTAGAGCAGAAGCTGTGCGGTCACCGGAATCCGGTCGTCCCGCGCGAGCAGGCTGAGCACGGCGGCGAGATTGCCGCCGGCGCTGTCGCCCGCAACGGCGATGCGCCCAGCATCGATGCCGAGAGCGGCGGCCTCATCCCGCATGAAGGAGAGCGCGGCGCGGCAGTCCTCGACCGCCGCCGGAAACTTGTGCTCCGGCGCCAGCCTGTAGGCGGGCGAAACGACGACGCATGCCGCGATGTTGGCGAACCAGCGGCAGATCTCGTCATGCGAGTCGAGATTGCCGATCACCCAGCCACCGCCGTGCAGATAGAGCAGCGCGGGAGCAGCCCGGGACGGAGCCCCCTGCCCGCGATAGATTCTTACCACCAGCGATCCGCCGGGTCCGGCGAGCGTGCGCTCGCCGACCAGGCCGACCGGCTCGCGCTCGCCCTGCAGGTCCGGAGAGCCCTGGTCATAGGCGCGGCGCGCCTCTTCGGGCGTGCCGGTCTCGAACGGCGGGGCGGCGGCCTGCCGGCCGAGATCGAGCACGTGGCGGGCTTGCGGATCGAGCCCGGCTGCCGTCGAGGGCGATGTCGTCATCGGGCGGCCTCCCGTCAGGCCAGCAGGCTCGTCGCCTCGTCCTCGGCGAGAAGCGGCGGCTGGTCGACGGTGCCATTGACAGCAACCGATCCGCGGCGCTCGCCCGAGGCGAGGATCGCCTCCATGATCTCCAGCACATGCAGCGCCAGTTCGCCGGAGGCGCGCGGCCTCCTGCCCTCGGACAGCGACCGGACCAGATCGGCGACACCGAGCATGCGGTAGTTGGCGCGGTCGGGCGCGGCATAGGGCCAGTTGCGCGCGCCGTAGAGCTCGCTGTCGCTCTCGAAATCCTTCCACTCGGCGCCGCGCGCCGACAGCGAGACGGTGCCGCCGAACGTGTCGGGATCGGGGAGTCTCAGCGAGCCCTCGGTGCCGTGCAGTTCGATCGGATGGTTGGAGTGCCTGAAGACATCCCAGGAGGCGCCGAAGGTGACGCTGGCGCCGGAGCGGAATTCGAGCAGCGACAGGATGTTGGTCGGCGTGCCGACCTTGAAGCTGGTGTTTTTGAAGGGACCGTCGGCGGTGATCAGCCGCTCCTCCTGGCCGCGCGTCGCCATGGCCATGACGCTGGCGACCGGGCCGAGCAGGTTGACCAGCATCGTCAGGTAGTAAGGGCCCATGTCGAAGACCGGGCCGCCGCCGGGCTGGTAGTAGAATTGCGGATTGGGATGCCAGTGCTCCATGCCGCGCCCCATCATGAAGGCGGTGCCGGTCACCGCGCGGCCGATGGCGCCCTCATCCATCAGGCGGCGCGCGCGGCGCCCGGCGGCACCGAGGAAGGTGTCGGGAGCCGAGCCGAGCAGCAGGCCGCGGCTGGCTGCTTCGGCGACCAGCCGGCGGCCGTCGCCGGCCGAGGTTGCCAGCGGCTTTTCGGTGAAGACGTGCTTGCCGGCCGAAAGCGCCGAGAACGAGATGTCGAAGTGCGCCGCCGGTATCGTCAGGTTGAGGACAAGGTCGATGTCCGGGTCGGCCAGCAACGCGTCGACGCCGAGCGCGCGGATGCCGTATTCCTTGGCACGGAGCGCCGCCATGTCGGCGGAAATGTCGGCACAGGCGCGCAACTCCATCCCGCCGAACAGAGCCGCATTGCGCAGATAGGTCATCGAGATGTTGCCGCATCCGATGACACCGATGCCGAGCTTTGTCTTTGATTTTCCGTGCATTTTCGATCGTACCTCCCAACGCGGCCACGGCTTGGCCGCACCCTGGCGCAAGCAATGGATCACAATCGAAAGCCGCTATACAACATTTTAATTCTTGACGCGCGTAAAAATTTTATGGAGCATATGAAAACGCTGACGCAGCAGGATTTTGAAAACAACCGATTGGGGAATTTTGAACTCATGAGCCTCGGAACCAAGGTGCGCCTTGCGCGCCTCTTCTCGCATCCATCGGGGAACCTTTTTGGCGGCGCGGTCGACCACTTCGTCGGCTATGGCGACGTGCGCAAAGGCGGCCTTGCCGACCTGCCGGGGGCGCTGGCGCGCGTCATGGCGGGCAAACCCGACTATGTCAGCATCCAGCCTGGCACCGCCCGCCATTTGTGGCCGCAATATGCGGGCAAGGCTTCCCTGGTGATCCAGGCGGGCTGCTTCACTCCGGACGATCGCATCAGCGAGCTGATCGCAACGCCCGAGGATGCGGTGCGCGCGGGGGCCGATGCATTGGCAGTGGCCATTCCGGTGCGCGGCGCGACCGAGGGCAAGTACATACGCTGGCTGACCGATTCGGTGAACGCGGCGGCTCGCTACGGCATGCCGGTGGTGGCGCATATCTACCCTCGCGATTTCACCGACGGGGCGAAAATCGTCTTCACCCCCGACGAGATCGCCTATGCGGCGCGCATCGGCTACGAGTCCGGCGTCGACGTGATCAAGATCGGCTACACGGGCGATTTCGAGTCGTTCCGAGAGACCGTCCGGACCTGCCCGGTGCCGGTTGTGATCGCGGGTGGTCCGAAGACCGATACGCTGCTCGGCGCGCTTCAGCAGACGGCGGACGCCATCCGTGCCGGCGCGCGCGGTGCCGTGGTCGGCCGCAATCTCTGGGGGCATGGCGATCCGCAGAAGGCGGCGCTTGCCTTTCGCGGCGTCATCCATGACGGCCTGTCGGCAAAAGACGCCCTGGCGAAGGCGGGTGCCTGAACCATGCCCGCCGTCCCCTCGATCCTCGGCTTCGGCGCTATTGCGATCGACGACATCGTCTATGTCGATCAGCCGTTGTCGGCGGGCAAGGGAAAGGTTCTGCAAAGTGCCCGGGCTTTCGGCGGAAATGTCGCGACGGCGCTGGCCGCCGTCGCGCGGCTCGGCGGAACCGCCGGGTTTGTCGGATGGCTGGGCAGTGCCGCGGACGACGCCGTGCTGTGCGATCTCGTTGCGAGCGGCGTTGAAACCGCATTCGCACCGCGCCACCCGGACGCGCGCCCGGTGCGCTCGCGCATCACAGTCGGCTCGGACGGGGAACGGTTCATCGCCTATGACGACGAAGCGATGCTGGGCACCACGCCGGACTTTCCGGACGATATCCTCAGCCGGGCAGCCGTCCTGATCGTCGATAGCTACGCGATCCGGTCGCTGGATGTCGTGGCCCGGGCTCGCGATCTCGGCCTTGCGATCCTCGGCGATATCGAATGGAGCAGCGGCCCGGACACCCAGAGGCTGATCGCGCTCTGCGACCATCTCATTCTTCCCCTCGGCTTTGCGCGGACTGCCACGGGCCGCCGATCGCCGGCCGAGATGCTCGATGCGCTATGGTTGCCGTCGCGGTCCGCCGTGGTTCTGACCGATGGCGGCAGGGGCGTCTACTATCGCGGGCGCGACGAGACAGGGCTCTGGCACCTGCCCCCGCACCGGGTTGACGTCGTCGACTCGACCGGCGCCGGTGACTGCTTTCATGGCGCCTATGCCCATGCATTGACGCGCGGGGCCGACACCGCAGGCCGGGTCGCGTTCGCGGCCGCGGCCGCAGCCCTGTCCGTAACGGGACGTGGCGGGCGCGAAGCGCTGCCCACCAACGACCAGGTCACGAAACTTCTGACCTCTGCGAACGCTCCGTCAGCGGTCGAACTGAGACTTGTGGAGGAGGAAGATGGCAGAAGTCATTCTTGAGAATATCTGCAAGACCTACGGGAACAATTTTCACGCCATCGACCAATTGAACCTGTCGGTCGAGGACGGCGAGTTCCTGATCCTCGTCGGCCCGTCCGGCTGCGGTAAATCCACCGCGTTGCGAATGATCGCGGGGCTGGAGGACGTCACCAGCGGCAGCCTTCGGATCGGCGGCGTCGACGTCGTCGACATGCCGCCCAAGGACCGCGACATTGCCATGGTCTTCCAGAGCTATGCGCTCTACCCGCACATGACAGTGTTCGAAAACATCGCCTTTTCGATGCGGCTGGCGGGCAAGCCGAAGGCCGAGCGCAGGAAGCGCGTGGACGAGATCGCCAAGACCCTGCAGCTGACGTCGCTGCTGGACAGCAAACCCGCGAACCTTTCAGGCGGACAGCGTCAAAGGGTTGCCATGGGCCGCGCCATGGTGCGCGAGCCGGCCGCCTTTCTCATGGACGAACCCCTTTCCAATCTGGACGCGAAACTGCGTGTCCAGATGCGCGCGGAAATCACCAGCCTGCAAAAGCAGCTCGGCGTCACGACCATATACGTGACCCACGACCAGACCGAAGCGATGACGATGGGTGACAGGGTCGCGGTGTTGAAGGGCGGCGTGCTGCAGCAGGTCGACACACCCAAGCGGCTCTATGAATCGCCGGTGAACGCCTTCGTTGCCGGCTTCATCGGTTCTCCTTCGATGAACCTTTTCGAGGCGACCCTGACGGGCGACGAACTGACGTCCGGCACCTTCGGCGTCCGGCTGCAGGATGCAGCCTTCGTGCGCAGGCCGGGCTTGAGGTCGTATGCGGGGCGCAAGGTCGTGTTCGGGATCCGCCCGGAGCATCTCTATGACAGCAGCCTCGAATCCGGCCGCAAGTATCAGACGATACCGGCAAAGGTGACCTCGATCGAGGAACTCGGGTCGGAACATATCGTCCATCTGAACATCGACGCGGTCCGGGTGGACTCCGGCGACCCGGACGCGGTGGAGGATTACGGCCTGACGTCGAACGCGGTGGCGAAATTCGAACCGGACAGCGCAGTCCGCTCCGGCTCGGAAATCCGGTTGGCCCTGGATGACAGCAAGCTCCATTTCTTCGATCCCGAGACGCATCTGGCGATCTGAAGAATTGCGGCAGAGCCGGCGGGCGAGAGCGAGGCGCCCGCGAATGAAGACTTCTGAATAAACCAGACGATCGTCCGCATTGTGCAGCCGATCTTAAAGAAGGAGGAGAAAATGACGTTTCGGATAAGACCCGCGGTGCTGAAAATGGCCGCGGCCGCATGGTTGCTTGGCGCAACCGGCGCCATGGCGGACACGACGCTGGAGTTCACCCAATGGTGGGAGCCTGAGCTGCCCGCCGGCTCGCTGCGGAAAATCATGGACGAATTCGAGGCCGCGAATCCCGGGATCAAGGTGACGCTGGTCAGCGGCCCCTATGCGACCACGCGAGACCAGATCTCGGTTGGTGCTGCGACGGGAACGCTTAGCGACGTCGTTGGTCTCGACGGCGCCTGGGTCAACAATCTGAACGCGCAGAACGCGCTGGCCGACATGAACCCGATGATGGATGCGAGCGGCTTCGACAAAGCCCAGGTCGCGGACATCATCAAGGTGGACGGCAAAGCGGTGATGTTTCCCGTGGCTTCGTTCGTCTATCCGGTCTTCGTGAATTTGGACCTCGCCGCCAAGGCGGGCGTCACCAAGCTGCCGTCGACCCGCGCGGAGTTCCTCGAAGCCGCCAAGAAGATGACCCAGGCCGACAAGAACCAGTATGGCTGGGTGTTGCCGCTGTCGCTGCAGACGCCGTCCGGTGTCCAGAACGACATGATGTCGTGGGTCTGGGCGTCGGGTCAATCGATGATGGCGGACGGCAAGCCCGCTCTCGAGGCCAAGCCGGTGGTGGATATGCTGACCTTCGTCAAATCGCTTAATGACGCGGGCACCATCTCGCCCGGCATCGCCACCAAAACCGAACAGGAAAAGGTCGAGGAATTCGTCAACGACCGGGTCGGGATGATGATCGACTCGCTCGCGCATGTGAACCTCATCCGCAAACGCAATCCCAATCTGAACTTCGACCTGATCCCGGTCCCGGTCGTGGAAAACTACGACGGCAAGCGCGGCCTGCCATACGCCTCCTGGGGCATCGGCATCTCCGCGGGCTCGAAACATCAGGAAGAGGCCTGGAAACTCGTCCAGTATCTGATGAGCGAAAAGGTGAACGCCAAGCTCGTGTCGCTTGCCAACGCCTTCCCCGGCAACGTCAACGCCAAGCCAGATTTCGTGACCTCCGACAAGGCATTCGGCAAGGCTTTCGAAATCTTCAAGACCGGCTATCTTGCCAATGAGTTCACGGGCCTGCCGGTGGCGGAAGACCTGATGACCCAGTTCGACGTGCAAGCCCAGAAGATGCTCGCCGGCGAACAATCTCCGGAAGAAGCCGCGGCCAACGCTCAAAAGGGCTGGATGGCGAAATTCTGATCGGCCTGTTTTGCGATCTCTACCGGGCGGCCTGACTTCGGGCAGGCCTCCCGGCAACAACGCATCGGCAATGCGGACGGACCCGTTTCCGAAGCTCCCCTTCTCTTGAAGGCGTATCCCAAGGTTGGCATATGACCCCGCAGAAGCGCTCCCACCATCGGCTGAAACGAGCGGTCGCACCCTATCTCTATCTGTCGCCCTCGCTCATCATCATCAGCCTGCTGATGCTGCTGCCGATGGTGACGGTGATTGGCTATTCGTTCCAGAACAGCGCGGTGCTGCGGCGCGACCCTTCCTTTGCCGGACTGAAACACTACCAGGCGATCTTTGCCGATCCCGTGTTCTGGGCTTCGCTGTGGCACACGCTCTACTTCACCTGCATGAGCGTCGTCTTCCACATGACCATCGGCATGATCTTCGCGCTCATGCTGAACAGCGACCGCATCAATCCGACGCTGCGCAATATCCTGCGCGTGCTCTACATCCTGCCCTGGCTGTTCACCGCCGTGATCATCGCGGTGATCTGGCGCCTGCTGCTCGAGCCCAACGGCGTCGTGAACAGCATCCTCATGCAATTGGGCATCATCGGTTCCAAGGTCGAGTGGTTTTCCTCGCCCGAGACGGCGCTGCACGCCGTCACCTTCGCCAATATCTGGGCGGGGTACCCGCTTTTCATGGTCAGCCTGCTCGCGGGCCTGCAGGGCATTCCCAAGGATTTCTACGAGGCCGCCGACATCGACGGCGCGAAGGCCTACCAGAAGCTGATCTTCATCACCATTCCGCAGCTGATGCCGATCATCATCAGCATCTCGCTGCTCGATTTCATCTGGACCATGCAGGTCTTCCCGTTGATCTGGATAACGACGGGCGGCGGTCCGATCTACTCGACCGAGGTGCTGAGCACCTACACCTACAAGCTGGCGTTCTCGAGCTACAACCTGTCCCAGGCGGCGGCGAGCGCCGTGATCATCCTGCTGATCTCTCTTGGCCTGACGCTGTTCTACATCCGTTATCAGAAGGCTCGGTAGTCACCATGAGGAAAAGGCACACACCGAAAGATCGACTGATCACCGTCGCGCTGCATGTCGCGCTTGCCGCCGGGCTGTTTTTCGCGGCTTTCCCGATCTACTGGATGCTGACCAGTTCGTTCAAATCGAATACCGAAATCTTTGCCCTGCCGCCAACCATCCTGCCGAAGGCCTTCACGCTGGAAGCGTATGCGGCCATCCTTGGCGACCCAGTAAAACTGCGCTTCTTCTTCAACAGCTATTTCGTTGCCGGAGCAGTGACCGTGCTGACGGTGCTGATCGCGTTGCTGGCAGCCTATGGGTTCAGCCGCTTCAACTTCCGCGGCAAGGGCAGCCTGAACACGCTCATCATCAGCACGCAGACGATTCCGCCGATCACGCTTCTGATCCCCTTCTTCGGGCTAGTCGTCTCGTATGGCATCTTCGACACCTATGTCGCGCTGATCGTGACCTATCTGGTGTTCACGCTGCCCTACGCGATCCTGCTGATGACCGGGTATCTCAACACCTTGCCGCGCGATCTCGACGAGGCCGTCGCCGTCGACGGCGGCAGCAGCTGGACCGCACTCTGGCGGGTGATCGTCCCGATCTCGCTTCCCGGCATCGTGGCGACCTCGGTCTATACCTTCCTGTTGTGCTGGAACGAGTTCCTCTTCGCGCTGACGCTGACGAAGTCGACATCCATGCGCACGGTCCCGATCGGCATCCAGCTGCTGATGGGGCAGCACGCTTTCGAATGGAACCAGATGATGGCGATGAGCGTGCTCGGCTCGCTGCCGCTCCTGCTCATCTACCTTCTTGCCCAGAGGTACTTCCTCGCCGGGATGACCGCGGGCTCGGTCAAGTAGACGTCCATCCCATGAAGACGCAAAGCGACATCACGGAATGGGCGGTATCAAGGATTGAAAGGATGAACGTGAAAGACCTCAAAGTCGGCTGCCAGACCTTCACCTGGGAAATGCTCGGAGACCGTTTTGCCGGCGGCCCGGACGATCTCCTGAAGGCCATTTCCAATGGCGGCTATGCCGGCATCGAGATCACCGACACGATGATCGGCCGCTACGCCGGCAAGCCGGCGGAATTTGCCGCCGCGCTGAAGGCCACCGGCCTGACGCTGGTCTCCTTCGCCTTCGGTTCAAAGAGCGGCTTCACGCTGAAGGACCAGATTGGCGCCGACCTCGAAACCGCAAGGCGCTGGATCGACTTTGCCGCGGCCTTTCCGGGCGCGCTTGTCTCGATGGGCTCGGCGACCGTCGTCTCCGACGGGCCGCGCGACGACAAGTTCGCCATTGCGGCGGAATTCTATAGCAAGGCCGGCGAGATCGGCCGCGAGGTCGGCGTCCAGGTCGCGGTGCATCCAAGCTCGCACCACAACACGCTGCTCTTCGACCGCGCCGACTACGACCGCATCTTTTCCCTGCTGGACGCCTCGCTGGTCGGCTGGGTGCCGGACACCGGGCACATATTGCGCGGCCACAAGGACATGGCCGACACGCTCACCACCTACCGTGACCGCATCCGCTACGTGCACCTGAAGGACGTCGACGCCGGCGGCACCTGGGCGATGCTCGGCAAGGGTGTCTGCGACACGGCGAAGGTGATCGAGATCGCGAGCGCGGCGCCCAACTTCAACGGTTGGCTGGTGCTGGAGGAGGAATCCGAGACCGCCGCCGCCGATCCAGCCGGCGCGGTCAAGACCAACCGCCAGACCATGCGCGGATACGGAGCCTGAGACGATGATCCGCAAGCAAGACCGTCGCCTTCGTGTCGGTGTGCTCGGCTGCGGGCCGATCGCGCAGTTCGCGCATCTGGAATCCTGCGCGAAGGCGAGCAACGCCGACCTCTACGCGATCTGCGACGCCGCGCCCGACCTGCTTGGGCGCATGGGCGCGACCTATGAGCCGCAGAAGATGTATGGCGACTTTGACGAGATGCTCGCCGACCCCGCGCTGGAAGCGGTGATCGTCGCCACGTCGGATGCCTATCACGTGCCGATGTCGATCAAGGCGCTGGAGGCCGGCAAGCATGTGCTGTGCGAAAAGCCGATCGGCGTCTCGGTCGAGGAAGGCGAGAAGCTGGCCGAAGCGGTCAAGCGCTCGGGCAAGGTGCTGCAGGTCGGGCACATGAAGCGCTTCGATCCGGCGCTGGAAGCGGCGCGCGATTTCGTCCGCGACGAGATGGGCGAGATCCTGGCGCTGAAGGCCTGGTATTGCGATTCCACGCATCGCTACACCAACACCGACGCGGTGCAGCCGCTGCCGGTGACCAGCAAGCTGGCGCGGAAGCCGGCCGGCAACCCGAAAGCCGATCTCAGGCAATATTTCATGCTGGCGCACGGCTCGCATCTGGTCGACACGGCGCGCTTCCTCGCCGGCGAGATCACCGCCGTGCGGGCGCGCCTCAACGAGCGCTTCGGCGCCTATTGCTGGTTCGTCGAAACCGAGTTCGCCAATGGCGCCCTCGGCCATCTCGATCTCACCGTTGCCGTGCGCATGGACTGGCACGAAGGTTTCCAGCTCTATGGCGAGAACGGCTCCGTGATCGCGAAGACCTTCAATCCCTGGTATTTCCGGGCGAGCGAGGTCGACATCTTCCACGAGAAGGACGCGACCTCGCGCAAGCCGCTCGGCGCCGACGGCCACTTCTTCCGGCGCCAGATCGAAGGCCTCGCCGAAACCGTGCTCGACGGCAAGCCGATGCGCGGCGCCAATGTCGAGGACGGGCTCGCCTCGATCCGCGCCATGGTGGCGATCGCCCGCTCGGTCGAGAGCGGCGAGCGCGTCGAGATCGCCAGCGTGACGGGAGCGGTCTGATGCAGGTCGGGGTGTTCGCCAAGACCTTTCCGGGCACCGAGCCGGCCGGCGTGCTTGCGTCCGTGCGCGATGCGGGCTTCGCGGTCACCCAGTTCAATCTCGCCTGCGCCGGCCTGCCATCGATGCCGGATGCCGTCCCCGACGAGGCAATCCGGACTATCAAGGCCGCCGCCGAAGCTTCGGGCGTGGCCCTTGTCGCGTTGTCGGGCACCTACAACATGGCGCATCCGGACAAGGCGGTGCGCCACGACGGCTTGCGCCGGCTGGCGCTGGTGATCGAGGCGGCCGCCAGGCTTTCCACGCCGCTGGTGACGCTCTGCACCGGAACACGCAACCCCGACGACCAGTGGGCGCATCACCCCGACAATGCCGACCCCTCGGCCTGGGCCGATATGGCGCGCCAGATGGAGAAGGCGCTCGAGATTGCCGAGCGCCACGGCGTCGACCTCGGAATCGAGCCCGAGCAGGCCAACATCGTCACCTCCGCCGCCGACGCGACGCGCCTGATCGCCGAGATGGGCTCGAAGCGGCTGCGCGTCGTGCTCGATCCGGCGAACCTCTTCGAGCAGGCGGATGCCGCACAGGCGCGCGCCATCGTCGCCGATGCGGTCGAACGCACGGCCGGTCATGTCGCCATGGCGCATGCCAAGGACCGTTTCGCCGACGCCCGCTTCGCCACGGCCGGCCACGGCGTGGTCGACTTTGCCGACTTCATCACCCGGCTGAAGCGCACCGGCTTCGATGGGCCGCTGGTGACGCATGGGCTTTCCGCCGAGGAAGCGCCCGGTGTCGCCCGTTTCCTGAAGGGGCTGGTGTGATGGCGACGCTCTCTCGCGACGGCGCCACGCTGCGGTTCACCGACGCCGGCGAAGGTCTGGCGGTCGTCTTCCAGCATGGGCTGGGTGGCGGCGAGGCGCAGGTCGCCCAGACCTTCCCCGCCGGCTTCCGCCGCATCACGCTGGAATGCCGCGGGCATGGCGGCTCCGGCCTTGGCGAGCGGCGCCCGTTTTCCTTCGACATGTTCGCCGACGACGTTCTCGCGGCCGCCGATCGGGCCGGCCTCGACCGCTTCATTGCCGGCGGCGTCTCGATGGGCGCCGGGATCGCGCTGCGGCTGGCCTGCCGCCATCCGAAACGCGTCGCCGCCCTGGTCATGGTGCGGCCTGCCTGGACCTTCGCGGCGGCACCGCCGAACATGCAGCCCATAGCCGAGGTCGCCGAACTGATCCTCGAGCATGGGCCCGACAAGGCGAGGACGATCTTCGCGCAAACGGCGACGGCCACGCGCCTCTATCACGAGGCGCCCGACAATCTTTCCTCGCTGCTCGGCTATTTCGACCGGCCCGACGCCAAGGCCTTCGCGCAGGTGCTGGCCAATATTGCCGCCGACGGACCGGGTGTTTCGCAACACGAAGTGGCCGCGCTCGCCATTCCGGCGCTGTTCGTCGGCAATGCCATGGACGCTGTCCATCCGCTGTCGAGCGCCTACACGCTTGCCGCCACGATGCCAAACGCGGTTTTCGCCGAGGTCACACCCAAGGCCCGCGACAGCAAGCAGCATTTCAGTGAGTTGCACACTGAGATCACCACGTTCCTCCAGTCCCACTCGAAAGTCCGGAGCCTCATTCCGTCATGACCAGCAAATCCCTCTCCGGCCCCGCCGCAATCGCCGCCCTGCCGCGCAACAGGCTGCTCGGCGAATTCTCGCTGTGGTCGGCCGACCTCGCCAATATGGAGCGCGACCTGAAGCGCATCGAGGCCTATGCCGACCTGCATCACGTCGACGTCGCGGATGCCCGCTTCACCCCCGGCTTCCTGTTCTTCCCCGACCTCGTGGCGCGCATCGCCAGGCTGACGGCGAAGCCGATCCATGTGCATCTGATGGTCGAGGCCGAGATCGTCGAGGCGCAGACGCGCCAGTTCATCGAGGCCGGCGCCGACCTCGTCACCATCCACGCCGAGAATGGCGAAGCGGGCCTACGCGCCGTGCGGCTGGCGCGTGAACTCGGCGCCGAGGCCGGCGTCGTGCTGCGGCTGGAAACGCCTGTCGCGGCAATCGTCCCGTTCCTGGCAGAGGTGGCGTTCGTGACGCTTCTCGGCACGTCGATCGGCGTCAAGGGCCAGAGCCTGTCGGAGCAGGCCTGTCCGCGCCTGATCGAGGCGCGCGCGCTGATCAGGAAGGCCGGGCGCGAGGCCGATATCATCCTTGCCGCCGACGGCGGCATCCGCCACGAGACGGTGCCCAGCTTGCGCGCCGCCGGCGCCGACACGGTGGTGCTTGGCTCGCTTGCCTTCGGCGACCCCGACCTCGCGCAGCGCATGGCCTGGCTGCACGGGCTGAAGGCCGCCGCGTGATGAACACGGTCGCGCTCGCTTTCGATCTCGGCGGCACGGAGCTGCGCGGCGCGCTGGTCGAGCGCAGCGGCGACGTCATCGTCCGCGTCTCGGCGCCGACGCTTGCAGGTGCCGGATCGGAGGCGGTGATCGGCCAGATCATCACGCTGGCGGACAAATTGCTCAAGCAGCACCCGCAGGCCAAGGTCGTCGGCATCGGCATGTGCGCGCCCGGCCCGCTCGACCCCAAGGCGGGCATCGTCATCGGACCGCCGACTCTGGCCGGCTGGCACAATGTGCCGCTGATCGACATCCTCAGCCGGCAGTTCGGCTTGCCGGTGCGGCTGGAGAACGACGCCAATGCGGCAGCGCTCGGCGAATGGCGCTTCGGCGCCGGCCGCGGCACCGGATCGCTGGTGTTCGTCACCGTCTCGACCGGCATCGGCGGCGGCGTGGTCGCCGACGGCCACATCTATCACGGCAGGCGCGGGCTGGCGGCCGAGATCGGCCACATGACAATCACCGGCGAAGGCGACCGCTGCTTCTGCGGCGCGGTCGGCTGCTTCGAAGCGGTCGCCTCCGGCACGGCGCTCGGGCGCCAGGCGACGCGGCTGACAGCGCCCGGCGACGGATCGCTGCTCCGGCGCCTTGCGAAGGACGGCGACATCTCCGCCCGCCATGTCGTCGAGGCCGCGCGGACGGGCGACGCGACCGCCCGCCAACTGGTCGAGGCGGAAGCCAGATGGCTCGGCATCGGCTTCACCAATCTTCTGCATCTCTATTCGCCGGACCTGATCGTGATGGGTGGCGGCCTCGCCAATGGCTTCGACCTTTTGGCTCCGGGGATCAGGGCGACGGTCGAGGAGCGCGCCATGCCGGCCTACCGCGACGTGCCGATCGTGCCGGCCGAGCTCGGCGACCGGGCGGGCCTGGTCGGCGCGGCCAGCCTGATCCTGTGGGAGGGCGAGCCCGGCACGGCGCTGGCGATGGTGCAGAACGACGAGACCAGGAGCGGCGCCGGCGGGCAGGATGAGCCAGCGTTGGCGCCGCGGGCCTGAGCAGACCCTTCTTCGTCATTCCAGGGCGAGAGCAGAAGCGAAGCGACGTCGCGGAGACCCTGGATCCACACCCGTGACTTTCGAACGACAGGGCGCTGCAGAATCATACGTTCTGCACCGCTGCGACGCATGCAAGGAGCGGCATGGATCCTCGGGTCTGCGCGTCCGCTTCGTTCCCGCTCCGCCCGTGGATGACGAAACAAGAAGGCGCAGCCGTCTCCTACCGCACCGCAGCACATTAAAACACGCTGCACACCACTTTAATTCTTGACGCGTGTCAAATTTTTCTAAAACATGCGGAAATGCTGGCAGGGCACATCGGCCAGCGCTCTGGGAGGAGCATGCCTGACATGGAAGACACCCTGCACCTCTCCAGCACGAGCGCCTGGGTCGCTTGCGCGCCGTCAGGCATTCCGTTCGCAGAACAACCAACCGTAAACCAAAATTCGGAGGAGGAAGACATATGCGCATGTTGAACTGCCTGACGCTCGGCGCGGGCCTGCTTGCAACGACGCTTGCCGTACCGGCGCATGCCGGAGAAGCGCCGAAAGTCGGGGCGATCGTGAAGGGTCTCGACAATCCGTTCTTCCAGACCATGCAGAAGGGCATCGAGGACCAGGCCAAGGCCGACGGCGTCGGCGTCACCGTGCAGGCGGCCGCCAACATGGGCGACGCGACCGGGCAGGCCGATCGCCTGACCGCCATGGCGATGCAGGATTTCGACTGCTACCTGGTCAACCCGATCAGCGTTTCCAACCTGGTGCAGGCGCTGGTGCCGGTCGCCCAGAAGAAGAAGCCGATCGTCAACATCGACAGCACCATCGACGCCGAACAAGCCAAGGCGGCAGGCTTTGCCATCTCGACTTATATCGGCACCGACAACGTCGCCGCCGGCGCGCTGGCGGGCGAGGAGATGCTGAAGCTGGTGCCGAAAGGTTCCAAGGTGGCGCTGGTCGCCGGCATCGTCGGCGACGTCGGCTCCAACGCGCGCATCAAGGGCTTCAAGCAGGCCGTCGAAGGCAAGCTCGACGTGGTGGTGATGGTGAGCGCCGATTGGGATCGCGAGAAGGCGCTGACCGCGGCCACCGACATCCTGGCCGCGCACCCCGATCTCGCCGGCTTCTTCGCCGCCAACGACGTCATGGCGCTCGGCGTCGAACGCGCCGTGCAGACCTCGGGCAAGGACGTCAAGGTGATCGGCCTCGACGGCATCGTCGACGCGCTGAAATCGATCGCCGCCGGCGAGCTCACCGCCACCGTCGCGCAATATCCCTATGTCGTCGGCGCAATGGGCGTCGAGGCCTGCGCCATTGCCGCCAAGGGCAAGGAACTGCCCGCCAATGTTCCGGCGCCGGTGCTCTTGATCAACAAGGACAATGCGGAAGCGTCGCTGAAGAATTTCCCCGCGCCCGGCGGCGAGTATCCCGATCCCTTCCGCGAGATGTTGAAGTGAGCACACCTGAACAAAGCGCGCCCGCTCGAGTGACGGCGGGCGCGGCGGAGGAGAGCCGTTCCTCCCTGTCGGCTCTCCTCCTGGATCCTTCCTTCTGGGCCGACTGGGCCTCGGTCGTCGGCCTGGTCGGCCTCGTCATCGTCTTCGGCATCGCCCAGCCGGTCTTCCTCAGCGTCGCCAATCTGCAGGCGCTGCTCCTGGCCGCGGCGATCCTGGTGGTGCTGTCGATCGGCCAGACCTTCGTCGTCGCGACCTCCGGCATCGATCTTTCGCTGGCCGCCGCCGTCATGCTCGGCGCCATCATCCTCGGCCTGGTCAACGCCGCCGGCTGGGGCATATTCGCGGCCTGCGTGCTCGCCGTCCTTGCCACCAGCGCGGTGGGTTTCCTCAACGGCGTCCTCATCACCGCCGGGAAAATTCCCGATTTCGTGGTGACGCTGGGCGCGCTGTCGGGCATCACCGGCCTCGGCCTCATCCTGTCGGGCGGCGAACCGACGATGGTCGGCTCGACCTTCCTGCTGCGGTTGGCCTCCGGCTCGTTCGGACCGTTCGGCTATCCGGTCTGGGTGGCGATCGCGGCCGTCATCGTCGCCCATGTCGCGCTCTATCACACGCGCTTCGGCGTGCATCTGCTGGCCACCGGCGGCCAGGCCGAAAGCGCCTCGGCGCTGGGCATCCGCACCGGCAGGGTGAAGATCGCCGCCTACACGATTTCCGGCTTCTGCGCCGGCATCGCCTCGCTGCTCCTGGTGGCGCGGATCGGCTCGGCCGAGCCGCTGATCAACACCAGCCTGCTCCTCAATTCGGTGGCCGCCGTGGTGCTGGGCGGCGTGAGCCTGTTCGGCGGCCGCGCCAGCATCCTCGGGCCCGCCATCGGCGCGCTGATGCTCACCGCGCTGGTCAACGGGCTGACGCTGCTCAGCGTCTCGGCCTTCTATCAACCGCTCGCCGTGGGCGCCATCGTGGTGCTGGCGGCGCTGATCATGCGGTACCAGAAATGAGCGCCGTCCATCACACCCCCTCGACCGAAGCGATCCTCGCCTGCGACGGCTTAAGCAAGCATTTCGGCGGCATCCGCGCCTTCACCGATGTCGCCTTCCAGGCCCGCCGCGGCGAGGTCACCGCTGTCATCGGCGACAATGGCGCCGGCAAGTCGACGTTGATCCGCTGCCTGGTCGGCGTGCATGCGCCGGACGGCGGCGAGATCTTCTTCGACGGCCGGCCGCATCCCTTCTCCAATCCCGACGAAGCACGCAAGGCAGGCATCGAGACGGTGCACCAGAACCTGGCGCTGATCGACGAGCTGACCGTGGCGCAGAACCTCTTCCTCAACCGCGAGATCGTGCGCCGCATCGGCCCGTTCGCGCTGCTCGACCGCAAGGCGATGAAGACGCAGGCTCGCGCCATGCTGTCGCGCCTGTCGATCAACGTGCCTTCAGTAACGCAGCGCGTGCGGCGCCTGTCGGGCGGGCAAAGACAGGCGATCTCGATCTGCCGCGCCGCCGGCTCCGGCGCCAAGCTCGTCGTCATGGACGAACCGACGGCCGCACTCGGCGTGCAGGAGACCGGCAATGTCGAGGCGCTGATCCGGCGGCTGCGCGAGCAAGGGGTGAGCGTCATCCTGGTCAGCCACAATTTCGATCAGGTGCGGCGCCTTTCGGACCAGATCTGGGTGATGCGGGCCGGGCGGATGGCGGCGACGGTGCGCGCCTCCGAAACCACCGGCAACGAACTGGTGGCGCTGGTCACCGGCGCGGCGTGATCGCCCGTCATTCGTGACGTCAAACGCGGGCCTCGGTGGCCGGCGACAGAATGGAAATGCAAGGGAGTTTGCCGTGGCTGTGATCCGTGTCGGACTTGTTGGGCTTGGCGAGGTGGCGCAGTCGATCCATTTGCCGGTGCTGGCCGACCAGCGCGACCGCTGGGTGATCGCCGGCGTCCATGACGTCTCGCCAAGCCTGGTGTCGCTCGTCACCTCGGAATATCCGACCGCCAAGGCGTTCGAGAGCGCCGAGGCGCTGATCGCCTCGCCCGATATCGACGCGGTGTTCGTGCTGTCGTCCGACGATACGCACAGCCGCTTCGTGCGCGCCGCGATCGCGGCCAACAAGCACATTTTGCTGGAAAAGCCCGCCTGCCTGACGGTGCGCGAGATCGACGAATTGCTGGCGCTGAGCAAGGATTACGGCAAGACCATGTTCGTCGGCTACATGCGCCGCTATGCGCCGGCCTATCTGGCGGCACGGGAGGAATTGCCGGCCCACGCCGACATCATCCATGTGCGCATCTTCGACCTGATCTCGGAGGGCCGGCACTTCCTCAAGAAGAGCCAGAACGTCCTTTATCCCACAGACATCGATCCGGCGATCCTGGCGCGCGGTGCGAAGGAACGCGACGCGCTGATCCGCGAAGTGGTGGGGCAGGATGCCTCCGCCGACCTGGTGCGCGCCTATCGCGGGCTGACGGCGCTCTCCTCGCATCACATCTCGGCGATGCGCGGGCTGCTCGGCGAGCCGAAGCGCGTGGTGGCGGCGCACCGCACCAATGGCGGCGCCAACACCAGCGTGACCTTCGACTACGGTCACTTCGCCTGCCTCTATGACGCGGTGGTCGACGACCTCGGCCTGTTCGATGCCATGATCGAGGTGCGCTCGAACACCAGGCGGGTTCGCATCATCTACGACACGCCCTATGTCCGCAGCCTCCCGACGCGGCTGGAGGTGACGGAAGCCGGTCCGCTCGGTCCGGTGACGAAGGCCTTCGGCCCGCTCTATGGCGACGCCTTCTCCAACGAGCTCGAGACCTTCCACCGCCATATCATGGAAAGCACGAAGCCGCTGACCGACCTCGCGGATTCACGCGCCGACCTGGCGCTGATGGCGGAGATCATCGGCAAGATGAGGGAGAGCGGCGGGCGCTGAGGCCGGCCGCCTATTTACCGCAGTGGTGATCGTTGATCTTGTTCAACGCATTGGCGTCAGGGCCAACACGCTGGTACGAGCAGGCTCCGGCCGCCGTCGTGAACAATTGCTGGTCATAGTAGTGCGGGCCCGCGAACAGGATGTCGATGATATCGCGATGCGCGGGGACGTAGCGTTCGGATTCGGCCCGATGGTCGCGGCTTCCGGCGAAGGCCGAGGCGGCCATGCCGCAAGCCACAGCGAAAACGAGTGCGCGGATCGCAAGGCGTTTCGTCGTCATTCGCATACCCCTCCTAACCGGTTCGAAGTTCCACCATATCCAAAATCGCCAGCCGGACAAAGGTTCCCCTGACCTGCTCCCCCCGCCCGGGCTGACCAGTCGAGACATCAGTCCGGTTTTGAGCCCCGGGCGCGCTTTCGTTCGGCCGCCGCCAGAAGCTCGACGAAGGCGCGCACCTTGGCCGGCCTGAAGCGCGCCGGCGGAAAGACGGCATGGATACCGCCGGTCGGCAGGCTCCAGTCGGCGAACATCCGCACCAGGCGCCCCTTGGCGATGTCGTCATCGACGCTGTAGTCCGGAAAGATGCCGAGCCCGATGCCGGCCTTCACGCAGGCATGGACGCCGGGGCTCTTGTCGCAGCTGACGATCGGGTTGAGCTCGGCCAGCACTGTTTCGCCGTCTTTCGAGAACAGCCATTGGCCGATACCGCGGAGCTGGACATTGCCGACCCAGGGCAGCGACCTCGCCTGGCCGGGGGCCACATCCGGCGGCAGCCTGGCCGCAAGCTCCGGACTTGCGACGACGACCTGCCGGAAGCTCCCAAGGCGGCGCGCCAGATTGCTGGAATCGGCCAGCCAGCCGGCGCGGATGCCGAGATCGATCTGCTCGTCGACGAGATTGCTGACCGCGTCGTCGAAGATCGTCTCGACCCGCATCCTCGGATATTTCTTGAGATAGGCGGCGATGGTCGGCGCCACGACCTTCTCGCCATAGTCGAGCGGCGCCGTCAGCCGCAGCATCCCGGTCGGCTTGTCGGCGCTGCGCGCGATGTCGCCATAGGCGGCTTCCGCCTCGCGCAGGATGATGGCGGCGCGGTCGTAGAACAGCCGCCCCTCCTCCGTCATCGTGACGCGCCGCGTCGTGCGCCGCAGCAGCGTGGCGCCCAGTTCCCGCTCGAGCCTGCCGACCTGGTGGCTGACCACCGCCTTGGCGACGTCGAGCCGGTCGGCGGCCGCGGTGAAGGACCCGGTTTCGACAACCGTGGTGAAATAGACGAGCCGGTTAAGGTTCAGAAGTTCGGCCATCGGCAAAGCCATTGTCTGATCTGGTCAGACAGTCTGTACGATTGATCGCTGTTTTTCGCAATTGGGCGAACTGCCATCTAGATCCGTGACAGACACCGGACGAGACGGCCATGAACAATGCAACGCTGACCTATCTTTTCGACCCGCTCTGCGGCTGGTGCTATGGCGCGACGCCGATGCTGGACAGGCTGGAGCAGAGCGGCATCGCGCTCGATCTCCTGCCGACCGGCCTCTTCTCCGGCGCCGGCGCGCGGCCGCTGGACGCCGGCTTTGCCGCCCATGCCTGGGCGAACGACCAGCGCATCGAGCGGCTGAGCGGACAGCGCTTCAGCCAGGCTTATCTCGACAACGTGCTGAACGTTCGCGGTACCCTGCTCGATTCCGGCGCTGCCACCCTCGGCATCGTCGCCGGCGGACTCGAAGACCCGCGCCAGCGGCTTGCGGCGCTGAAGGCAATCCAGCATGCCCGCTATGTCGGCGGACGCGACATCGTGACGGTGGACGGTGTCGCCGCGGTGTTGACCGACGTCGGCATGGCGGACGCGGCGCAGATGCTGAAGGCGCCGACGCCGGCGTTGCTGGCCGCGCACCGCGACCTTGTCGGCCATGGCCGCACGCTGTTCCAGCGCCTGCATGCCAATGGCGTCCCCGCGCTCGCCGTGATCCGCAACGCGGCGCCGCGCCTGATCAGCGCCAACGCGTTGTTCGGCAGCTACGACGATCTCGTCGCCCATATCCAGGCGGCGTGATCCTCCCAGCCCTCCCCCAAGCAGAAAGGAAATGCCATGAAGATCGCCCTCATCGGCGCGTCCGGCCAGGCCGGCTCGCGCATCCTGAAAGAACTCTCCGATCGCGGCCACACCATCACCGCAATCGCCCGCAACCCGGACAAGATCGCCAAGCTGCCAGGCGTGACCGCTGTCAAGGGCGACGTCTTCGACAAGGAGGGCCTCGCCGCGCTGATCAAGGGACATGACGCCGTCGTCAGTTCGGTTCATTTCACCGCCAGCGATCCCGACACGCTGATCGCCGCCGCGTGCGCCTCCGGCGTCAAGCGCTACCTTGTCGTCGGCGGCGCCGGCAGCCTCGAGGTCGCGCCTGGCAAGCGCCTGGTCGACACGCCGGAATTTCCGGCCATCTACAAGGCCGAGGCGCAGAAGGGCGGCGACTTCCTCGACACGCTGCGGACGGTCGGCGATCTCGACTGGACCTTCCTGTCGCCGTCGGCGCTGTTCACCGCGGGCGAGCGCACCGGCACGTTCCGGCTCGGCAAGGATACGCTGCTTTCCTCCGACAAGGGCAGCAGCATCTCCTTCGAGGACTACGCCATCGTCATGGCCGACGAGATCGAGACGCCGAGGCACATCCGGCAGCGCTTCACCGTCGGCTACTGAGAGAATTCGCGGCTTCGGCTAGCATTCAGAGCCGAAGCTCAAAACATCGGCGTTGCCGGACCGTCCGGCGCACCGGGGCAAGAACAGCCTTGGACTACGGTTATAGCCGCAACTATATTAGGGACTTCTTGACAATTAGCCTAACCTCTGGTTTCCTTTTTCCTAGGGGTTTAAACAAAGTTCGTTGCGTTTTTTACGGACGGTGTTCGCATGTCGACAGTGGTTGTCGCGGACCCGCGGGGGGTGTATCTCGCCGGTCTGGAGTGGGTGTTGCGGAAGGCCGGTCACGAGATTGTCGCCGAGTGCCACCGCGCTGTTGACGTTCTCCCCCATGTGGAGCGCCATCTGCCCGATATTGTCATCGTCGGCCTGGACACAGCGGACCCGCAGACGGCCAGTCTTTCCTCCCGGCTGAGAGCCACCCACCGTGCGCTCGGCATTGTCTTCATCCTGCAGCAAAACGGCGGCTTCGATATCAAGGAAATACAGGCGCTCGACGCCGATGGCGTGGTGCTTGACGGCATCAGCAACCGCTTTCTCGTCGAATGCGTGAACGCGGTGGCGAGCGGCAAAAAGTGGATCGACAACAAGATCGTCCAGCATCTGTTGATGCCCAGGCCGCAGCCGCAGCCCCTGTCGAAGCTCACGGGGCGCGAGAGCGAAATCGCCGACCTCGTCTCGCGCGGCTTGCGCAACAAGACCATCGCCCAGCGGTTGCATGTGTCCGAAGGCACGGTGAAGATGCATTTGCACCACGTCTACGCCAAGCTCAACCTCGGCAGCAGGGCCGAGCTCGCTTGGGCGACGCACGGCAAGGGCGACCGTCCCAACACAGACCTGATCTGATCCCCTTTTCAGGCTGAAGCGCATCGCGCCGGCGCGCGAGTGTCTGTCGACGTGTTTGACACGAAGACCCAGCGCGTTCAGGCCCGCGTCCGCCCGTATATCGAAGGATATATATCGTTCGATCAGGACGATCATTGACCGAAAAGCTATCGAAACGCGAATGGACGCGCCCTCTGCCTTGGCCGGACAATGACTCCGAGGGCCGCATTTCAGATCGATCCTCAGCAACTGGGGTTTGCCAGCATCCAAGTCATGGCGGACGGGCAATCGTAGTTTTCGACGCTTCCGGAACTTGCTTACGTTAAGGCGTGTTCTGTTCTGGTTCTCGAATCCACCATTTTCGGCGCGCCCTGACCTAATTCCAACTGACCCTGGAATAACTCGATCACAATTGGGAGGCAGATTATGGCTACTATTAACGGCAATCTCGTTCTCGACGAGCAAATCGGCGTACAGACCGTCACCAATGATAATGATAAAGAACTCGACGCGACGCTGATCAACACGCTCACCACTCTCGGCGTGGCTGATATCAGTGGCGGTACCGACGCCACAACAGGCTTCCCGCAGGTGGCCGTCAACGACGCCCTCCTTGACACAACCGGAGTGACCGATCTGGCGCTATCGATCCCCGATGACGGCACGGCGAGCGGCCTCTCTACCGTCGACGGTGTGGCAATCTTCCTCTACAACGAAGGCGGCATCATTTATGGGCGCGAGGCCGACGCGAATGGTGACGCTGACCCGAACGGCGACCTGGCGTTCGCTGTTGCGCTGGACGAGAGCGACCTGTCCTCGGCGCAAATTTACCTCATTCAATACGAGCCGCTGGGGCACAGCGATCCTCTCAACGTTGACGATGACGACATCCTGTCGTTTGCCGATGGCAAGATCACACTGGATGTATCGACCACCGAGATCGTAACGACGTTTCAGACACTCGACTTCGCGTCGATCCCGTCAGGTAGCCCGCAGGAGACCCTCACGGTTGCGACAACCGATCCCACTGACAATCACAGCGCCAAGTTTGATGGACTCATCTTCCCGGGGACGGTGGCCGATCCAACGACAGTCCCAACCAACCCCGGAACCAATGATGATCTGAACCCCGACGCCATCGGCTTCGGTGTGAAGGGCGGTCAAGCCTCTCAGATGAATCAAAATGAGGGCTTCTTGGTTCAAGACGCGGCCTGGACTTCTGCTGATCAGGATGCGAACGAAATCGGCGGCATCAGGTTCGACATCCAGGCCGTAGGCGGCGTGAAGAAAGTGAACATTGAGTGGTGGGCTGTCGATAATGGAGTAGTAGTTGCTACCGACACCGACACCGTAAACTTACCTTCCGGCAGCGCCGTCTTTGAGAATTATACCATCGAAACGGCCGATAGCGTCGACCAAATCTACGTTCGATTTTACTACGACACAAAGGTAAGCACCTCCGGCGTACGCGTTGAGAACCTCGAAGTCGCGTTCCCATCATCGTCCGAGGTGACGGTCGTCAACCACGAGGATCTCGGGACGCACCTGGTGTTCGAGGACGCCGGGCCGACGTTCACCGACATCACTGGTGATACCTCGCCGTTCCAGGTCGGATTGGCCGCCGGTCAACAGGACACAGGGACGTTCGACCTTACTGCCGGAGCCGATGGCTCACACGTTATCATCACCGAATACACCGATCTCGGAGGCGATGACATCACGGAGATCCTCACCAACGACGGAACCACGCTGACTTACCACGACGTGGCCACCGATACGGACCTCTACCAACTGAACGTGACGGACACGGGGTACACCTTCGACGTGCTCTTCACACCCCACGGTGAGCAGTCCGACCTCAACTTCAATGCGGTCAAGTCGGGCGGTCCTCAGGAGACCTTGACGGTACCCACGGTGGACAACACCGGCAGCATCGTCTTTGACGGTCTTATCTTCAACACTCACCCCGCAGCGGACGCGACCAAGGATGCCTTTACGCCGTTCAACACGGCTCCACTGGGAGGCCCGACTGTAGCTGCTGACGATCTTAACCCCGATGCGGTTGGATTCGGGGTGAAAGGCGGTCAGGCTTCGCAGATTAATAACAACGAGGGCTTCACCTTCCATACTGCGGACGGTTCTGATATCAACAATCTAACCTTTGCGGTCGCAGGAATTGGAAACATCAATGCCATCACTGTAGAATCGTGGCTTTACGACAATGCCGGTAATCTGATCGATCACAATATCGACAACGTTACTGGCTTGCGCTCGGGTAATCAGACCGTGACCATCAACGACGATGGTGGTCAAGCCTTCGACACGGCCTACGTTCAGTTCACGGTCCCCGGTGCCAACTCGGGTGTTCGCATCCTCGACTTCTCGACGAGCATCGAGGGTCCGGTTCCCGATCAGCAGTTCGACTTCACGCTGGCAAACACCGACCTCGACGGCGATGCTGCCACGCAAGACCTGAGCATCCTCGCAAGCCAGGACTTCATTTAATGGCGTCCTCGCAGCCTGCAAGAACTTCAAAGCCTGGCGATCCGGTCCCCCTTGGGGGACCGGTCGTTCACGAGACATCAAGGCCCTGGACTAAAACCAGGCGACGGGCAAAGCGGCGGCTTGCAGTGTCCACTTACGATGCTGTGGACGACGCTCCGATGTCATCCCGCACAGAGAAATAATGATGAGAGCCAGCCAACAGCTCCCTGCGCTGCAGGTCGTGATGAAAGAGGCCAGACGCGCCATCCGGCCGCTTATCTGGTTCAGCGCCGGCATCAATGTGCTGATGCTGACCGGGGCGCTTTACATGCTCCAGGTTTACCATCGCGTGCTGTCCAGCCACAGCCTGGAGACGTTGGCGATGCTGTCGCTGATGGCGGCGGCGGCACTCGCGGCGATGGCGGGGCTGGAGGTGGTTCGCGGGCGCCTCCTGGCCAAGGTCGGATCGTGGATGAATGCACGGTTGGCGCCGGTACTCTTGACCGCATCGGTGGAATATTCCGCTTCGGCGCCCGGTCATGCCAACGCCCGTCCGCTGCGCGACCTGGATCAGGTGCGGAATTTTTTCACCAGCCCGAGCATCTTCCCGATCCTCGACGCGCCCTGGGCGCCGCTGTTCTTCGCCGCGATATTCCTGATGCACCCCTGGCTGGGCTGGCTGGCCCTGGTCGGTGGAATCCTGCTGTTTGGGCTGGCATTGCTCAACGAATACCTCACGCGGAAGCCGCTGACCGAGGCGGCAAACGCGCAGTCGCGGGCCTACGTGCAGGCCGAGGCGGCCATCCGCAACGCCGAGGTCGTGCAGGCGATGGGCATGCTGAAGCCGCTGCTTGAAGGCTGGAAGGAGCAGCAGGACGAGGCAAACAAGGGACAGGTTCTCGCCGCCAACCGCGGCGGCGTCATCTCGGCCATCGCGCGCTGTCACCGGCTGGCCCTGCAGATGGCGATACTCGGCCTTGGCGCCTACCTGGTGGTTCGCAACGAGGCTTCGCCCGGCATCATGATCGCCGCCTCGATCCTGATGGGTCGCGCTCTGTCCCCGGTCGAGCAGGCGATCGGCACATGGAAGGCGACGGTCGGAGCACGCGCCGCCTACCGGCGCCTCACCGCGGTTGCCGGACAACATCCTGAGGCCACGCCGGTGCTGCCGCTGCCTCGGCCGAAAGGCAAGTTCGAGGCCGACAATCTCGTGCTTGGCCGACCGGGCGGCGAACCTATCCTGAAAGGCATCAGCTTCCGGCTCAATCCAGGCGAGGCAATGGCGCTGATCGGCCCGAGCGCGGCCGGCAAGACGAGCCTGGCGCGCATACTGGCCGGCGCCTGGCGTCCATCCGGCGGGCGCGCGCTGCTCGACGGCATGGATGTCGCCCAATGGGCGGCGGAGGACCGCGGCCATTATGTCGGTTACCTGCCGCAGGACATCGAGCTCTTCGCCGGCACCATTTCCGAGAACATCTGCCGCTTCGCGCAGCTCAACCCGACGGTGTTCAACAACGTGGTCAAGGCCGCGCAACTGGCGGGAGTCCACGAACTGATCAAAGGGCTGCCGAAAGGCTACGCCACCGAGATCGGCGAATCCGGAGCGGTGCTGTCAGGCGGGCAGCGCCAACGCATCGGGCTGGCGCGCGCGCTCTACGGCGACCCGCCGCTGCTCATCCTGGACGAGCCCAATTCCAACCTCGATCGCGAGGGAGAGGATGCCCTGGTCGCTGCCCTGGGCGCCGTCAAGGCGGCGGGCACGACCATTATCCTGATCGCGCACCGATCGAACATGTTGGAGAAGGTCGACAAGATCCTGGTGCTCAACCGGGGCCAGCAGGACCTCTACGGTCCGCGCGATTATGTCTTCGGCGAACTCGCCGCGCGCATCCGACAGATCAGTCAGGTGCCGGCCATAGCGAACCAGGCCATAGGGGCGAACCAGGCCGTGCCGGCGAACCAGGACAGCGCCCCACCTCCGGCGCGCCGATACGCGGAACGAAAATTGCGTCCGAGCCTCAACCTCGTTCCCGCGCGACAGGGCAGCGTTCGAGAGGGTGAGGCCGGTGCCGCGCAACCAAGGACACGGGGGCGGATATGAACGTCGTCGAGTTACCCGCGCCGCCACCGTCGCGGCTGGAGCCGGTGCCACTGCGTCTCGCCGGCGTGACATCCACCGGGTTCGCGATCATGTTCCTGTTCTTCGGCGTCGCCGGGGGCTGGGCGGCGCTGGCACCGTTGGACAGCGCCGCGGTGGCGCCGGGCGTTATCAAGGTCGCCGGCGACCGCAAGCTCATCCAGCACCTTGAGGGCGGCATCATCGCGGACCTGAACGCCGCCAACGGCGATATCGTCAAGGCGGGCAAGGTCCTCCTCCGGCTCGACGACACGCAGGCGAAGGCGCAGCTCGACCTGGTCCAGAACCGGATAGCGACGCGAGAGGCGCTGGCGGCGCGTCTGCGGGCCGAGCGCGACGGCAAGGCCGAGATCGAGTTCGATCCGACGCTGCTCGCCAATCCCACTACCGCCGCGAGGGACGCGGTGGCCGCGCAGCGCGACGTGTTCGCGGCCAAGCATCATAATCTCGAGGACGAGCGGGGAATTCTCGCCCAGCGCCGTCACCAGACCGAGGAAGAGATAACGGGACTGCAGGAGCTTGTCGCCACCGAGGACAGGCAGATCGAGGCGCTCGAGGCCGAGACCAAGGACCTTGAGGGCCTGCTCAAGAAGGGGCTGACCACCCGCGAACGGAATCTGTCGCTCAGGCAGCAACAACGCGAGATCGAAGGCGAGCGCGCCACCAACGTCGCGGCGATCGCGCGCGCCAAAAGCGCCATGGCCGAGATCGACATGCAGACCCTGAACCTCAACACTGTGCGGCTGAACGAGGCTGTCGAGGAGTTGAGCAAGGTCGAGGCGGAGTTGTTCGACCTCAGACAGGGGGAGCGTTCCGCCAGGGACGTGCTTGCCCGCACCAATGTCGTCGCACCGGTCGACGGGATCGTCATGGATCTGAAGGTCCACACGGCCGGCGGTGTCGTGAAACCCGGCGAGACAATGATGACAGTCGTGCCGCTCGGGCAACAGCTCGTGGTCGAGGCGATGGTCAAACCGGAGGATGTCGAGACGATCGCCCCCGGACAGCCCGCGCGCGTCAGCTTCCCGGCTTTCGCCCGCTACAACCTGCCGCCGCTCGACGGCGTCGTCGAGGTCGTGTCGGCCGACCGCATGACGGAGGAGCGCAGCGGGGCACCGTATTTCGCGGCGACCGTGTTGATCGACAAGACCGAACTCGCGAAGTTGGAGGGCCGCAAGCTGCTGCCCGGCATGTCGAGCGAGACGATGATCCGGACAGGCGCCCGCACCGTGCTTTCCTACATCGCCGAGCCGATCACGCAGAACTTCCGCCGGGCGATGCGGGAAAAATAGCCGCCGGACACTGGCCTCGGTTCGCGACTCATTCAATCGCGGCTTCCGGGAACGATAGGCTCTTGCAACCTACCATTCATGCTTCTGGGGCAGGGTCAGCTCGTAGAAGTCGGATTTCGAGCCGACGAAGATGTGCTCGCCAAGGCGAAGGCCGGTCGGCCGGTCGAGGGTGCCGGCCGTGACATAGGTCTCGGCGCCGGGTTCCGCCTTCCAGAACAGGTTGCCGCCGCAGCGCGAGCAGAAGCCGCGCTCGACCTTGGGCGACGAGCGGTACCAGCTGAACGTCGACGAGGTCAGCAGCCTGATATCCGACGACCGGCATGCCGTCATGACGGCAAAATTGCCGCTGGTGCGCGCGCATTGCGAGCAGTGGCATGCGATCGGCTGGAAGAGCTCGCCCGCGATCTCGTAACGCACGCCGCCGGCAAAGACAGCCACCCGTCACCATCCGATCCTCCGTGATGCGCTCGCTCGAAAGCGACCGAGGACCATGAAGCTAGTCGATCGACGCCGTTCGCTCCACTCTTCGCAAGCGGCCTCGATCATCGCGGTGGGGTCAATTGCACTCGGAGCCGTTCGGGCTTCCCTGATCACTTCACGGCTGCGAGCTTGTCGATCGCGGCGGTGAAGCCGGCCAGCGAGATCGGAATGGTCACCGGCTTGCGGGTCACCGGAGCGGTTCATCGTTTGGCGGAAACGTTGAGCCGTTCTATTTCTTGCCTTGCCGCAATCCCGGACGGAAAACCGTTACACACTTTTCCTGGAATTGCTCTAAACCCAGATGGCGCCAGAGGAGGATACGGATGAGTGATTTGAAGACGCAGACGGCACCGGCCGCGGCGGATACCGGGCTGCCGCTGTTCTATTCGAAGCCCGAGGCGCTCAACCCGATACGGCACGGCTCGCTCGGGCTGACGGCGCGTGCCGACTTCTCCTTCGCCCTGTCCGCCCATGCCATCCCCGTGGTGGCCTCGGAAATGCCGGCGGCGATGCGCTCCTATCCGATCGTCTTCATCGGCGTCGCCAAGGCGCCAGTGATCATCACCGGCGTGCGCCAGAACGAGAACCTGTTCGTCGATGCCGACGGCCGCTGGAGCGAGCCGCACTACATTCCGGCCTATGTGCGGCGCTATCCCTTCATCCTCGCCGACGAGACCAAGACGGCCGGCCGGCATCGACCGCGCCAGCGAGCGCGTCATCGACCAGCTGCTGGCGCCGTTCCGCGAGGATGGCGGCCAGATCGCGCCCTTCTTCAACGGCACCAAGCCGACCGAGGCGACCCGGCAGGCGCTGGCCTTCTGCAACCAGTTCCAGCCCGACTTCAACGCGACGCGGGCCATGATCGAGAAGATCGACGCGCACGGCCTGTTCGCGCCGCGCCAGAGCAAGGTGACACTGGAGGGCGGCGAGGTGCTGAACCTCACCGATTTCCAGGTGATCGACGAGGTCGCGTTCAACAAACTGAGCGACGAGGCCTTCTTCGACCTCAGGAAATCGGGCGCGCTGGGAATGCTCTATTGCCACCTCGCCTCGAGCAACAGCTGGACCTCGCTGGTCTAGCAGGCGTCGGCCCGCAAGGACGGGCGCAAGTAAGCTCCGGCGCGGCCTGCGCGCCGGCGATGCCCTGCGCCTCGTAACGGCGTCATAACATGGCGCCAGAGTACAAACGACCAGAGGCTTGCCGAGGTCGGTCCTTGCTCGGCGTGCCGGCGCGATTGCTGGCATGATCGAGGCTCGCTCCTGCCCTGCCGTCTGCGATCGAATTTCGCACCATTTTCGCCGTCGGCGAGCCGCTCATATTGGCTGCGTGACCAGCCGATGCCAAGTCTGTTCAAATGCAGCCATCGCGCGCCGGGCGCGAACCCTCGCGGTGGCAACGACAGCAAATGCTATGAAGAAGAGAATGCCTGGACCGGCGCCGCCGGCCGACACCGAGCTCGCCACTATGCCGGCCAGGGCCGCGTTCGAGCGCCGTAAGGATCATGGCAGCCGTGGCGCCGAATGCCATGGATGCAATCAGTCCGATGACCAACATGCCGCGGGAATAGTAAGCGACAATCAAGATGGCAGCGCACCCTGTCAGTCCCGGAATCGAGACCTGCATGGTCGCTCGGCCTTTCTCGCACAAGTCGCGGGTTGGATGTCGTCAGGCTGCCTGTGTTTCACACCCCCCTACTTCGGCAGACCAGGGGCCCGGACAAGGAAGCCAAAGGACGTAGCTGGACATCCCACGGCAGTAGGATGGCAGCCGATACTCCTTCCGAATGAGCCTGCGCACGGCCGGGCTGACGATACGTACTAAAGCTTAAGCGGGGTCAATGTGCTGGAGACCTCGGCACGATGTAAGCTGCCTTGCTGGCTGGATGCCGGCTGGGAGGACACAAGCACACGGGCGGTCGACGGGTTGCTTCGCGTTCCGAGAGGAGGAGGAGAAACGATATGACCGGCCAGGTCATGCAGGGTGCGCTGCGAGCCAAGCAACTCCGGCAGCTCAAGGAAGTCTACGACCGCGCCCGGGAGGTGAAGGCCAGATACCCGGAGTCACACATTGCAAGCAGAGCCGCCAAAAGACTGATCGACGCCTTCGAAACGGTGATCCGGGCCGACGGAACGGCCCTGGAGACGCAGTGGCTGCGTGACGCCAATCCCAAAGGAAACGCCTGAGACTTGGACTTCACGGGCGGCGTCCGCGAAGCCGGCGGACGAGGTGACCCTGCTGTCCCGTCGATGCCATCGACGCCTGCCCTAAGGCGGAGCCCGCTTGCCTCTCAACTTATCCGGGAACAGGCCGCGGCGTGTTCGCCGCGCGGCGCCCGCGCGCCGGGTAGTCACCGCCTTCCTCGGATGGGCCGCGCAATCGCCAAAGCGGAAAAAGTCATTTTCGACCCGCATCCATGCCGGATGCGGAACTTTGAAGTTCGGCGCAGCGTTGATGCAATTGGCTGATTTGCGCGGCGGGTGGGGCACGATGCATCGGCAAGGCCAGAACACACAAAGTTGTGTACAGCTGGCCTTTTGAAAGCAACTATTGTAGGTTGTGCATAAATTGAAACAAACTCGCGGGTCTCCATGCAGACGCTGTCGCAGTTCATAGGGTCACATCATTCGGGGGAAACATCGTCCAAGAACGAGTGGGCGAACAATGATTTTCTCGGCACCGCCAAGATCTACAAACCCCACTCGGTCCTGTGCCGCCAGGATGATGACGACGACACAATATTCATCGTGAAATCGGGTTGGGCCCTGCTCTACCGCGGGCTGCTGGACGGAGAACGGCAGATCATCGACACTCCGCTGTGGGGAGACGTTGTCGGCTTCCGTTCCGTCGACGGACCCCGTTTCGCATCGCTGGCGTCGATAACGGAACTGGCGGTTCATGAGGTTTCCAGGAAGGTGCTCGTCGAGCGCATTCTGTCGGGGGGCAGCTTCGGCAACAAGATCGCTTGCTCGCTCGCTCGCCTGAATGCCATCCTTGCCGAACATCTGGTGAATGTCGGGCGGCGCAATGCGATGAGCCGCACTGCTCATTTCCTGCTCGAATTGGAAGAGAGGCTGTCCTCCGTTGGCCTATCTGCCCATGGCAGATACGAGTGCCCCCTCACTCAGCACGAGCTGGCAGACATCCTCGGAATGACCACGGTTCATGTGAACCGGACATTGAGCGAACTTCGCAAGGCCGATCTCGTCTCTTTCAAGGCAGGCCATGTGGAAATCCTCAACCGCAAGAATCTGGTCAAGGTTGCCGGGTTCGACAATGAGTACCTGCGGTAGGGTTTCTCTCCCGCTACGGCCTAGTCTTATTCTCGTGGCTTGCCTCCCCGTGGCGCCAGGCCACAGTGCATCGGGCTGACCATGTCTCCCCTTTTGCAGCAAATTGCGATGCATCGAGAGCCCATCTCAGCGCAGGCCTTTCGACCAGAAATTTACTAAAAATTAACCTATGTTAGAGACCCCTAATAATTTGGTTCTAAACTACCCAAGCCGTTTCTTCGGGGGCAAACCGGGAAACTGCCAAGGACGCCAGGGCTTAGGGCAAAAGAGCGTCAACTTTTGGCGTAGGGTTGGGGATCACCTTCCAAATCTAGAGGACAAGGAGTTTATGTCGGCCGCCGGAAGGCGGCTCGGTGTGGGAAAGGGTGGGTAGTATGAGTACCGCAGTAGGACTGTCTAATTATGCTTCGGCCAATCAGCCGCGAGTTCCAGCCAACGGAACCGAAAATGCCTCCAGCAGGGAATGCCTGCTCATCTTGGATGGCAGGGCCTTAGACCGCGAGTGTCTAGCATCGGCCCTTGTAGAGCACGAACTCGGCATGGCGGTCGCCGCCATGGGTTCAATCGAAGAATGGCGTACGAAGAAGGGCTCGGCCCCTCCGCTTGTCGCCATACTCTTCAACCTCGGCGGCCGGAAGGTCACCGATCGTGGTATAGCGGACGAGATCAGGCACATATCGTCCGAGTTCAAATCAATCCCCTTGGTCATCCTGGCCGACAACGAAGAGCTGACACAGATCCTGACGGCTCTCGAATGCGGCGCGCGAGGTTACATTCCGACCTCCGTGGGGATCGATGTCTGCGTCGAGGCGATCAACCTTGCGGCAGCCGGAGGCATCTTCGTTCCGGCGAGCAGCGTTCTCTCCATGCGGCATCTGATAGATTCAGGCAGCCGCGACACGCAGCCTTTTACCGGAATGTTCACGCTCAGGCAGGCCGAAGTAGCGCAGGCGCTCCGGCGCGGTAAGGCGAACAAGATCATCGCCTACGAACTGAACCTGCGCGAAAGCACCGTGAAGGTGCATATCCGAAATATCATGAAGAAACTGAAGGCGACCAACCGCACGGAAGTCGCCTACAAGGTCAACGATCTCTTCGCGGAAGGAACGCTGGCCGAGAAGTGACCGTGTTGGATAGAACAACCTCCCGTTCCAGTGGACCCTGAGCCGACATGCAGGGTTGCCGCTGGAACGGAGCGTCCGCGCGTCCAGCTCAAAAATCATCTGACCCCGGAACGCTACGGGTAACGTCCGTGGGCCGCACGCCGAGCTCGGCCGCGGCTGACATTGCGCCGGAGTCTTGAGGGCTCCTGAGAGCCTGGAGGCCTGGTGTTTTGGAATCCGCCGATCAATCTGCAGAGTTGGCGGCGCTAGGGAAGGTGTACTTGCCGACCCAGCTTACGGCTTCCTCGATCGTGTCGAAGTTCTTGTGCTGCCCGCTCAGCAATCCGAAGCCCGTCTCGAGGAACCATTTTCCCTTCGTGGAATAGGCTTCCTCGTCGATCCGGGTGAGGACAGCAACCAACTGGCCAAATTTCCAAACAAGAAGGCCGGATTCTCCCCCCTCGACCGTTCCGATTCGAGCTTCGTTGAGCGAAAATCCAGGTGCAAGTGCAGCTTGGCCCACCTTAGTCAATTCCCTCAGAACGCATCGGCAAAAATACGTTGGCTTGGATCGCTGATTCCGTGCCTATCTTACCTGTAAATGACTGTTTCGCCGGACGACGACAGGCAAGTTTGTTAGCAGATCGCCGGATACGTTCAAAGCCCTTTCACTCCATGATCCACTGTTAGTTTCTGGCGCGAAACCCGCAAAGAATTCTGGCTTTCCGAAGCGTGAAAGCCCCGGCGAAATGCTCGGCTGCGTCGCGCAATCTCGCAAGCCCGACGAAGGTCTGGCGGTCGAGCCAGTCCTTGGCGCGCTGCGTCCGATCTTGCGTTCCCGCACGCTGGCCGTGAGCGGCACGTATGCATTCGGCTGGCGGAGGTTGCCGTCCCAATTCGAGCATAGATGATCGCGGAAGACATTCCAGGCCAGTTGGTTGACCTCCGCTGGCATCGAACCTGGAGAGGGTTAAATGCGCACCATCGCGATCCGTCTCCACCGCATCTTTTTGAGGGGGAATGCATCAACCCGAATATAGCGGGTTACACGGGATGAGCGTTCTCGATAAAGCGGTACCCCTTTTGTGCTTCAAATAGATCTTGCGGATAGCGAGAGGGCTGAGTTTCCATCTTTTCGTTGCCTGACGACGCGGGAGTGAGCACACCATGGTTCATCGCCCAAACCGCAGCCTGCGTACGGTTGCGAACCCGAATCTTGCGAAGGATTGCTTTGACATGCACTTTCACCGTAGCTTCGGCAATTCTAATCTCGCGCGCGATTGTCTTGTTAGACTCCCCTTCGATTAAGCAGCGCAGAATACATTTTTCCCTGGTTGATAAAATTGATAGTTCTCGTTCTACATTCTCAATTTTTATATCCACGCCGGTCAAATCATTAGTCAACGCATCATATTTCACGTCTTGCCTGATATCTCGAATAAACGACGAGGGTTCCACCGGTAGAACCGTCTGACCAAGCATAACCAATTCGAGCGCTTTGACGAAAGTGTCGGCAGCAGCGGCCTTTGTCAAATATGCGTCAGCCCCCGCACGAAAAGCTGAAACTATATCGCTCGATCGAGAGTGGTCGGCTAGCGCAACGACGTGGCTGTTCGGATAAATCGCTTTAAAATCAGTAATTTGTGCGAATTCAGCATCTGCATCGGTACCGCCGACATCCATGACGAGCAGGATGGGCCTGTGTTGGGGTAGTGGCTTCTGCAGAAGATCGTGAACGCAAGCCACGGAGAAAATGATACGAAATTTTGCTTCATCGAGGATTCTACTAAGGCCTTCTCGGAGTAACTCGCTTGGCCCGACAAGCACTGTCATACAAGATTGTTTTGTCATCGTAACTTCCCCAACACGTCGGGTAAGCGCTCGATGCGCCAACCGCCCATTTTTTGAAGGTACGCTAGGGAAACCCTACCCCAAAATACCCTCATTAGGCGTAGGGCCGCTTGTCGAGCCTGCCCGGGTTTCTGAAACCAGTGGCTTGGCACAGGGCATATAGAGCGGGCAGCGGACCTGCACCATCGCGGTTTTCGACGCGCGGCAGTGCTTGCCGGGCTTGGTTTTCCCACGGTGCGGCTGCCGCGTGCCGAGCGGGAGCCGCGGCCCATAAGCGGCAGGAGTGATCCCTCGCAGCAATCTGCTCATTGGACGAGTTCGCCAAAAGTGGTGCTTATCCGGAAGGAGTGCCCACAAAGGGATAGTTGTGCCGCAGGCGGTGAAGGATCACGATAACAGAGAGCCTTGCTCGTCGACGACCCGTGCCTCGACCAGTTCGGGAGGGGATTGCCACCATTGAAAAGGTGAAAGCCACGCGCCATGGCCAAAGATGACAATTCCGAACCTGTCTCTCCCTTGTCACCGGCGGCTGGCCGCATGGGAGTGAAGGCCATCCTGCTTGTCGTTGGGCTCTCCGGAGTCACCGTCCTGGGAGGAGGCGCAGTCAGACACTGGGAGGCCATCCAGGTTGCTTCCGGAGGCGTGACACAGAAGGTCGAGGATGTCTCGGTTGCGCTGGTGCAGAAGGCCGGGGCTGTCTCCGAAGCGTTGGCGCAGAGGGTTGGGGATGTCTCCGGAGCCCTTGTGCAGAAGGCGTCAGCTGCTATCGACAGCTGGAAAGATGAACCCCAAGATCAACCGGTTCAAACCACCTCCGAACCTTCCCGCGCAATCGTGTCGGGACCGGATGCGCCGAAGGCGACTTTGGTCGAAGGGAGCGTCGTACCTGCCGTCCCCACCAGTGCCGCGCGCCCCAAAGCGGTCAGCACGGCGCCAGACCTGCCAACCGGAAGTCTGTTCAGCGTCGGCGATCGTCTCAAGGTTGTGTTCTACGAGCGCGTCGACGTCGAGGAAGACAAATGGGGGGACGGGTCCTCGGCCTCTGCCCTGCGCGGCATCGTGCAGCGTCCGGAACTGAGCGGCGAGTATGTTGTCCAAGAGGACGGCACGATTTCCGTGCCCTTGCTTGGCTCCATTCCGGTCGCCAATCGGTCGACGCGACAAGTACAGGCTGACTCAGCGGAAATCTTCGGCCAATTGCTGGGCCGCAAGGGGTTGGTCGACATCCTGCCACTGGAGCGCTCGCCCATCTACGTACTGGGGCCGGTCAAGAATCCAGGCTCGTTTAAGTACGCGCCCGGCATGACGATCCTGCACGCCATCGCGCTGGCCGGCGGACTCGACCGGGGCGACAGCCAGCCGTGGCAGAAGATCGAAGCCGTGCGCGAAACCCAGAAGCGGAGCGGGGCGATCGATCAAATGTCGAAGTTGCTCGCCCGCACGGCGGTTCTGAAAGCCGAGCGCGACGGTACGGAACCCAAGATCCCGCGCCAGTTGCTGGAGTTGGCTGGCGAGACCGAAGCCGCCAACCTCGTCAACGAGCAGAGCGACCGGCGCAAGGCCATTGCCACCGCCCGCAAAGAGCGCGAGCGCACGATTAGGGGTGCGCTGGAGGCGGCAAAGCAGGATGTTACCACGTATGGGCACATGGAGTCGCTCGACGAACTCGTCAAGCTGCGCCAGGACCGCGTCAACAGCATGCGCACGCTCGTGGACCGCAACGTCGTCAGCATGACGGTGATGGATCAGGTCCGGAGCGAACTCTCCGACGCGGAACAGCGTCGGCAGGACGCCCTCAACCAGTACGCGATGGCCAAGCAGCGCCTCGCCTCACTTGAGGCCGAGGCGCTAAGGACCCGGGCCGACCTTGCGAACGATCTGGAGGTTGAGATCGAGTCCACGGAGAGCCAGATCGCGACCAATTTGCGCGAGTTGAACTCCAGCGAAGGCGTCCTCTACGCGTTGCCGGGGAGCAGCGCCCAGTTGGCGACGGACGCGAGCAGCGTAACCTATCAAATCGTGCGGCAATCGGCATCCGGGCCGGTCAGCATCAAGTCGGTCGGCATGACCCTGTTGCAGCCAGGCGACCTCGTCAATATCCTCGTGGGCGAAGAGGAACTGACGGTTTTGGGCTCGTCGCCGACCGCCGCGAGCTCGCCGGTCGCCGCGAGCGCTTCCAAAGATGGAGGTGCTGACCGCGCAGTGCCCGCCTTGAGTAGTCAGGAATAGGGACTTCACTTCTCGCGCTGGCGATACGAGACTTCGCCAAACAAGACAGACTCCGAGTACTCCATGGCTGAGCAGCAGGGCGCAATGGGGATATCCTTGGCATCATTGCCACAAACTTCAGTAGAACCGGCCATGAGCCAGGATACAGCTATTGACGTGACAGTGGAGACGATGCGGGACATCGCGAGGCTCGAGACCATTTGGACGGAGCTCGAAGCGCGGGCAAGTCACTCATTCTACCTGTCCTGGCTCTGGATCGGTACTTGGCTACGTCATCTGCCGCGCGGCGCGCAACCACATGTTCTGGTCGCTCGGACGTCAAGCAGGACCGTTGGATTGGCGATTATTTGCCGGCGCAAGACCTGGAGTTTCGGGCTGCATGCGCGGGCGCGTTGGCTACTCAATGAAACCGGAGACGTTCGTTTCGATCGATTATTCATCGAGTACAACAATATTCTTGCGGAGCGATCCCTGGCCGATGCCACGAGGTTGGCGTGCCTTGAGGCCCTGGCGCATCACTTGCGCCACTCTGACCAATTGGTGCTCTCCGGAATTGATCCGGACTTTGAGTTGGCCGCCTGTCGCACCGCGGGCCGAGCCGGGCTGCTTGCCGATGTGAGGGCGGACGATATGGCGCGGTGGATCGATTTCGCCAAAGTCCGCCAGAAAGGCGGAAATTTCCGCGCCACATTGGGCCGCAATACTCGGCAAGCGGTAAGCCGCGCCATGCGGCTGTATGCTGAACGCGGCCCCATTTCGTTCCGGACCATGGAAGCCACATCGGAGGCGCTCGCCGCGTTTGATTTGCTCGCCGAGCTTCATCAGGTGCGGTGGGGACGCAAGGGAGCCTTCGCCCATCCGAGCTTCCGTCGATTTCACGAGGAGCTCATTGCACGCGGAGTTCCCACCGGGGCCGTCCGCATCTCACGGACTTTGGCTGGGGACCAGACAATCGGGATCCTCTACAATTTCGTGCATGACGGCCGTGTCTACAACTACCAAAGCGGTTTTCTCTATGAGCGCGACGGCCGGCTCAAGCCCGGGCTTGTCAGCCATGTTCTGGCCATCGAGGACAGCATCGGGCGCGGGGAGTGCGGCTACGATTTTCTGGCAGGCTTCTCGGGGCACAAGTCCCGCCTGGCCAATGCGGAACATCCTTTGAAGTGGATCGCAATAGGCAGGGACGGTCCGGAGCGCCGCATCGAGGCAAAGCTGCGCGGTGCCAGGCGGGTGCTGGGGACCGTAGCTACGAACATGAAAGAGCGGCTGTTTGAAGCACAGCGCGTATCCGGTTCAACTCGGTATCAGAGCACCTGTTCGCGCGATAGGCTCTCTAATCTATGTTTCAGCGTGGCGGAATTGGTAGACGCACCGCACAGTTAATGCGACGCCGCGAGGCTTGTAGGTTCGACCCCTACCGCTGGAGCCATAGATCTAGAGGCAGCATATCAAGTCGTTGAACAGGGGCCTTTCGGCTCCCGTTTGGAAAGAGTTGCACTTGTGCGCGTGAGCGCTCCAAGCGATCGGCATCCACCTATGTCTTCTGACTGCTGCCCTGAGCTCAACTTGATACAATTTCCTGGCGCGGGCGGGGACGATCGCCATGGCGCATTGGGCGCGAACCGTTTTCCTGCTGTCTCGGCCAAGCTGGGATCCGAGATCATAGTGCCGATTCTCGAGAATGATGGTTTGCAGCTCCTGGCGTTCATCCTCGATGCTGAGCAGATCGTCATCCGCGAGATAGGCATTTGGCTCAGCGAAGAGGAACGCCGGCGCGCCGAGGGGTTGAGGCTGGAGCGGGACCGCCGCCGCTTTGTCGCGACCCGTGGGCAGCTGCGCCGGATCCTCGCTTCCAGGCTGGGAATCGCGCCGTCCGACGTCGAACTGGAATATGGACGCCAAGGCAAGCCACACCTCTCGCACCGCATGCCTGCTCGCGATCTGCGCTTCAGCGTCTCACGATCCGGAGATCTCGCGGTCGTCGCCCTCTCGACCAGGCAGGATATCGGGGTGGACATCGAGGCCGTTCTCCCCGTGCCCGAAGCGGACGAGATCGCAGCGCTCTGCTTCTCCGCCTCCGAGTATGGGTCCTACACCGCCCTCGGTCCGGAAGACCGGTTGGAAGGTTTCCTCCGGCGCTGGACCCGGCTGGAGGCTATCTCCAAGGCTCTGGGGTGCGGCTTAGGACAGCCCCTTTCCTGGGTTGAAAGGGATTGGGCTGTCCATAGCTTCGTGCCGAAACCTGGCTACGTGGGGACGGTAGTAGTCCAGAATTGGTAGTCCGAAATTGAAGTGCCCGCGATGCCATCATTCACTTACGATGCAATGCGGATGAGCGATGAGGTCAACCAACTCGAGAGGCCCTATGTCGGCGGACGTGATGCAGATCCCAGAGCTTCTCGCAGACCTCGCGGTCAAGGACATCAAGGTCTGGGTAGAGGGCGGCCGGCTGCGGTGCAACGCGCCAGCTGGCGCACTGACTGCCGAGTCTTCCGACCAGTTGCGTGACCGGAAGGGCGAAATCATCGCGTTTCTGAACATGGCCACTGCGGCAGCCCGGCAACAGCCAGCAATCATTCCCCTGCAGTCTCGCGGAACACGCACGCCCATTTATGCCGTGCCCGGGCATATCGGGGCGCCCTTCTCATTCTCGGACCTGTCGAAGCACCTGGGTGGCGATCAACCGTTCTACGCACTCCAACCGTCTGGCTTCGACGGGCAGAGCGAACCGATGGAACGCGTCGAAGATATCGCCGAGTATTTCGCCCGCCAGATCGTCGCATATCAGCCCACCGGTCCGTACATCATCGCCGGCTACTGCTCCGGCGCCGCAACCGCTCTCGAGCTGGCGAAAATCCTGCATCAACGCGGAGCGGAGGTCCCGTGCATGGCGCTCTTTGGCCCCCTTCATCCCATCATCTTTAAGCAATTGCTGCATCAGCTGTATTTCTTTGCCAGTCGCACCGCCGATTCGTCCCTGCGAGAGATAGCAAAGCTGCCGACATTCGGCGCTCGTCTCCGGTATTTCGGCAGGCGTCTCCGGAACCTTGGCGGGCGCGTCGGCGCCCTAGTGCTCCCCGTCCGCAAAAGCAAAGAGCCTGTCACGTCAGATCCGGTGCTAGCGAGCAGAGCTCGACTCAAATCCACGGCGATCACGGCTTTGCGGCGGTACATCCCCACCCCGTATTCGGGTCGAGTATGCATATTCCTTCCAAACAAGGCCTGGATGCGATCGGGTGCGGCACCGCGCCAATGGCTTCGAGTGATGCCCCAAGCCGAGTTTTATTTCGGGCCCGACGACTGCAACGATAGCCATATGCTGGAGGAGCCGGACGCATCTGCCATCGCAGAGCTTTATCGCAAGGCAACCCGAAAGGCTGAGCGATTGACGTGATTGATTTTTGATTTCTGCAATGGGGAGCGTATCTCATGAATGAAGTCCTACCTATCGCGGCGGAGGGCGTTGCGCGCCCCTTGTTGAAAGGTCCCGATCGTCGGGCGCTGGTTGTCGAGTACAACGCCACGGCAGCGCCTTACCCGTCGGACAGGACGATCATTGATCTCTTCCGCGACCAGGCGACGCGCAGTCCTGACGCTGAAGCGATCCGCTTCGGCGACGCAACGCTGACGTACCGGCAACTCGACGAACGATCTGACCAGATGGCCACGCATCTGAGCTCGATCGGCGTGGGACCGGGTCGGATTGCCGTTGTGTTCATGGAGCACTCCATTGAAGTCGTCGTCGCGATCTTAGGCGTCTTGAAGTCAGGCGCAGCCTATGTGCCGGTGGACGCGGCAACACCGAAGGGGCGTCTCGCGACAATCCTGAAGGACATTGCCGACGGGACCGACGGGCGGGCGCCGGTGGCGATCACTCAGACGCGCCTGCAGTCGGTCATTTCCCCGAACATTGCCGACATTTTCGTGCTCGACGCCGATTTCGGATCGATTTTGAATCAGCCGGACTCGGCCCGGCCGTCCGCGGCCACTCCGGACGGCGCCGCCTATATCATCTTCACCTCCGGCTCGACCGGCACGCCTAAGGGCGTCGTGATCGAGCACCGGAACCTGGTGAACTATATCTGGTGGGCCGCTCGGGTGTACAGTTCCGGTGAACGTCTCGCATGGCCCCTTTTCTCATCCCTGGCCTTCGACCTGACCGTCACAACGCTCTTCACGCCACTCATCACCGGCGGCCGAATCGTGGTCTATCTGGGTGATCCCGGAATCCAGAGCATGGTCGTGCTCAAGGTCATCGACGACAATGCCGTCGACATCATGAAGCTGACGCCGGCGCACCTCGCGATGGTCCGCGACCGCAATCTCGAGACCACAAGGCTGCGCAAGTTCATCGTGGGTGGCGAGGACTTCAAGACCGAATTGGCTCGCTCTATCACGAAGGCCATCCCCGGTCCTGTCGAGATCTACAACGAGTACGGACCAACCGAAGCCACTGTGGGCTGCATGATCCACCGTTTCGACATCGACCGGGATCATTCCGCATCGGTGCCGATCGGCGTCCCGGCCGCCAATGCAGGCATCTATGTCCTCGACAACGCACATCAGCCCACCGCCTCCGGCATTATCGGCGAGATGTTCATCGCCGGCGACGGTCTCGCAAGAGGTTATTTCAATCGCCCCGACCTCACCGACGCACGTTTCCTCACGGTCGCCGATCCCCAAGATGGGTTTTCGAGGCTGCGGCTGTACAAGACGGGCGATCTCGCCCGCTGGAATTCGGAAGGGCGCCTGGACTTTCTCGGCCGCGCCGATCATCAGGTGAAGGTTGGTGGCGCGCGTGTCGAACTGGGCGAGATTGAAGCTCGTCTTCTGAAGCACCCGCACGTCCAGGAATGCGCTGTCGCTGCCATCGCCGCCACGGTGGTGACACCAGCGACAGACGGCATCGCACGGCTTGTGGCCTACTATGTATCGTCGAAACCCCTGACGGTGGCGGAGCTGCGCGCCCACCTCGCCGAGCAACTCCTGGAGTCCATGATTCCGACGCACTATGTTCGCCTCGAACGGATGCCGCTCACATCCAACGGCAAGATCGACCGCTCGGCGCTTCCCGAGCCGACGGCGAAAAACATCCAGCCTGCACAAGATTTCGCTGCCCCCTCGACGGAGACCGAAAAGAGGCTGGCCGCGCTGTGGTGCGATCTTCTGAAGGTCGAGTCGATCGGCCGTGACGACAACTTCTTCGGCCTGGGCGTGCACTCGCTCCTGGTGATGCGGGCGGTGGCGCGCATGCGAGAGACCTTCGGCGTCGACGTGCAGCTTCGCAACCTCTTCGAGCGCCCGACCGTGACCGGACTGGCGGAAGTGATCGACGGAATGCATTGGGTGGCCGAGTCGAGAGCCCCTTTAGTCTCGGAAGGACCGAGAGAGGAAATCGAATTCTAGCTTGCCGCAAGGCCTCCGAATGGCTGGGGGACCAATCCCACGGAAGTTCTTGCGCTGGCATGGCAGAGCGGATGAAGACGATGGACAAAGGATGGGAACCGGGGCGCGGGCCGGGCCTGCCTTGGGCGGCGGGGGAGTACGAACTCTTACGTGACCAGGTGCGCCGGTTCGTCGAGGAGGAGATCAAACCCGTTGCAGATCGCTGGGAGGAAGACGGGTTCATTCCCCGTCCGATCCTGCGACGCATGGGCGAACTCGGCTTCCTCGGCATCCGCTACCCGGCCGAGTACGGTGGTGCGGAGATGGACGCGGTCGCATCGACGATCTTCGCCGAGGAACTCGGGCGCTCGACCTATGGCGGCTTCGCCGACGCGACACTGGTCCATACCGACATGGCTTCCGTGCATGTCTTTCGCGATGGGACCAAAGCCCAGCGGACCCGCTGGATGCCAGGCATTGTCAGCGGCGAGGTGATCACCGCGCTCGCCATCACTGAGCCAGATGCGGGCTCGGATGTGAAGGAAATCCGCACGCGTGCCCGCCGAGAGGGGGACTTTTACGTCCTCGACGGCACGAAGCTCTACATCACGAACGGCGTCCACGCGGATCTCTACTGCGTCGCCGCCAAGACCGATCCCTCGGCGGGAATGCACGGGATCACGATGTTCCTCGTCGAGAAGGGCACGCCTGGCTTTAGCGTTGCCCGCGAGATGGACAAGCACGGCTGGCGCTCATCCGACACTGCCGAGCTCGTCTTCGACGGTTGCCTTGTCCCCGCCGAGAACGTGCTTGGCGCGGAGGGACAGGGCTTCTACTCCATCATCAGCAACCTCCAGAACGAGCGCCTTGTCCTCGGCGGCATGGCGATAGGCGCGGCCGATGCGGCGATCGATATGACCCTCGCCTGGGTAAAAGCGCGCCGCGCATTCGGGGGCGTGCTATGGGACATGCAGGCGATCCGTGAACGCCTCGCGATGCTGTCTGCGAAAGTAGAGGCGAGCCGCCAGTTTCTCTATGCCACCGCTTGGCGCATGGCGGCGGACGAAGATTGCCTGCGCGAGGTCTCGATGGTGAAGGCCATCTGCGGCGAACTCGTCAACGAGGTCATGTACACCTGCGTGCAGTTCCACGGCGCCATGGGCCTCATGCGCGAGAGCCCGATCGAGCGCATGGCGCGTGACGCCCGCGCCATATCCATCAGCGGCGGCGCCACGGAGGTAATGCTGGAGGTGGTCGCATCGTTGTCGTGAGCCCAATGCGGCAGTGAGGACATCGCTCCCTGGCGTTGATTGTAAGATGGCCGCGTTAAGGGCTCTTCGGAACGGCGGGTAGGGTTGGCTGATGGGGTCTTTCGGCTGTTCTTTTTTCCCCCACCCGCACTCAGGCGGCGCTGGAGGAAAGGATAAGCGGTCATTGTCATGAGCGCCTGTCGATGCAGGCCCCGCCAGGAGCGGACTACGACGTCACGCCTGGGGCGCCGATCCGGCGCCCACCGACGGCTTGCGGCCGCTGCGCCGGCCCGTCTCGCTGCTCGCCTCTTAGTTTCCTGCTCCGTTCTATCGTGCGGTGCGTAACGCTCACTTTCGTGTCGTCACCCCACAATGCTGTCAGTTCATGCTCAGGCGGTAGACCTGAACGTCGGTCACCTCCAGTTCGAGCGTTGCCGGGGTCGAACTGTCGTAGGCCGTGTGCCAGCCAGACGCGCTGCTGTTGGCAATACTCAGACTGATGAGCAGGGTCATGGCACCGGTCGGCACGTTCGTAGTGACGGTTCGCTTGAGCACACCATCGAAAAAGAACTTGATCGACACGCCCGGTTTGTACTCCATGCCCCAGACGTGGTAGTCGGCCGACAGGTCCACACCAGCATCGAAGAACCGCTGCTCGTTGGTGGCAGCCAACAAAGCGTTTGCCAGCACTCGGTTGGCCGACTTTGCCAGCACTCCGTTGGCCGACCCGGAGCCGTGGAGGAACCCGCCCTCCTGCGTGTCGATCTCGGCCCCGCCCTCGAGATGCCAGAAGCCTGGCCATCCGCCAGTGCTGACGTCCGGTTGCTTCATGCGTATCTGGGCGTAGCCACCGGCAAACGAAAACTTGCCGTGCGTGCAGATAGCGCCGGACTTCCACGCGTACCCGGCGAACCGGTTGCTTCTCGTCGCAACGATCTTCAAGCCTGATGGGCCAGTGCTGATCTGAGCCGGGTCGAAGTACTCGGCGTCGAACCCACCAGCGTTCATCGCGGAGTACGGCGATGGCACGCTCTGCTGCCAGATACCGTTCTGGTCCGCGATCGCCGGTATCCACTTCGTGGAGTCGAGCGAATGCCCGGCGAAGGTGTCCTCGAATATCAGCTGACTGGTAGTGTACCCAGTTGGCGGTGGCAGCGACGACCCACCGCCTCCACCACTGGTGTCGCACGAGACGATCATGAGCGTTGTGACAGAAATGTACTTCGATATACTCTTCATATTGCCCTCTCGTAACGAGGGCTTGACCAAGATGCGATTGCAATGGTCGCCACCGCTCATCGATGTCACAGCCAATCTTAAAGCGAAACGACAAGGACTGGATAGTCGACAATGAGAGGATACCCCGACTATATTGCGGCGCGGCAGGTGGGCCTCGATGCGACCATAGGGCACGAGGTTATAGAGGTATCAGTCGCTTTAACGCTACTGCCCTACCCTCTTGGTCTTCGCCGCGCATTATCCGACCGCTGCAACGCCTTCGCCTCATCCCATGTCGCACGGCACATCCAAGCGTCGCACTCCTCATCCGCGGTGTGATCACGGCATAGCCTTGGGATGAAACGGCTCGTTCGGCGCCGTTGTGAGGAAGCCATAAACGTAGCGGTCCGTCCGTCGGTCGCCGTTGAATGTCGCCACATGCCTCATTTGCGGGCGAACCAGACCGCGTTTTTTTGGTCACTGGGCTCCGCTCGGAAGCGCACTCAGCGAAGCTGTTCGCCGGGACCAAGCAATGGTTTTCCGAGCTGTGCCACGCCAGCCGGTGATGGGAGGAAATGCTCCTGATGATGTTTGTAGTTGGGAAACCTCCTGCTTGTGGCGGTGGCGGCATTATCCAGCCAGGTGGTCTTGGGGCGGCGTGTCGATGCTGATCCTCGAGTGGTACCTCTTTATCCCCGCGATCAGACCTTGATCGAGTGATAAAGTTTGCAGAACTGAACGATGATCGTTGCGATGCCGCCGTCCGAGCGGGCCCCCTCTCTCCGAGCGGGCCCCTCGACAAGCCACAGCCAACAAATCCTGCATCGGTGTCATTGGATGGTTCCTGAATGCTCATAGCTTTACTAAGAGATTCGGCTATCAAGCTGTATGTGCTGACCGCCAAGCTCGGCCTGCAGGGTCTTCCGATTTTCCACCGCGCCTATCTTGCGCTTTATCCCCTCTACAAAAGGTATTTTGAAGCAGGCCCGATCGATCAGCTCAGGGAATTCGTGCCAGGCGGATCGCTGGTCATCGATGTCGGCGCCAATGTCGGCTTCTTCACGCTCCGTTTTGCTGAATGGGTCGGCGATGGCGGAAAAGTGATCGCCATCGAGCCGGAGGATCAGAATTACAGCGGCCTGATTTCCGCGCTCGAGCGCGCGGGTTTCCTTGGCCGCGTTGAGGCGCTGAGGGTGGTCGCCGCCGCTGAGCCCGGCACGACCTTTCTCGAAATCAACCCGCTTTACCCGTCCGACCACAAGCTTTCCCGGAACGGCACCGGCGTGCCGGTCACCGCCGTGACGCTCGACGGGCTGCTCGCGGACAAGGGACCCCGGCGCCCGGCGCTCGTGAAAATCGATGTGCAGGGCGCCGAACTGCTGGCGCTTCAGGGCATGATCGAGATCCTGAGGTTCGCCCGGCCGGCCCTGTTCGTCGAACTTTCCGACCAGGGATTGAACAAGTTCGGGGCGTCGGTTTTGGTAGTCCTGCGCCTCTTGTCGGATAACGGATACGAGGCATACTGGCTGACCCGGACCGGGCGCCGAAAGGCAAGCCAATCCGAGATTGAGGCCAGAACAACCGGTACCAAATCTGCCGATGTGCTGTTTCTTCCCCTTCATCGTACTTCTGAGTGACGGAGGAATCGCGCATCAGCGTCCGAGAATTTCATCGCGACTTCCATGGCCGCCTCGGCAGCGCCTTGGCATAGAAATCCTCAAGCGCGGCGCGCACCGACTTGACGCCATCCAGCATCACATCGAGCTGCTTGCGGACCGCAGCCCTTCGCGCCGGCAGCGTCATGACATCACTTTCGGCAATTGAGGCTTCGGCCGCGGCGCTCAGGCTTGCGCGTTCGAGCATCTCAAGCGGGTCCTGACAACGCGATCCCGTCTTTCAAGTCTGGAGCGGCGACGGGGGCGACTCTTCGTGCACGGGGCCTGCGGCAGAATCAAATTTTATTGCGAAGGCCAAAGTCAGGGCCGCGCACACGCCCTCGATGCTGGTGGCGAGCGTCCAGCCCAGGACTAGGCCTTCAAGTCCACCGAGCCTCGCTCCAGCTATCACCAAGCCCAGCTCCAGCAATCCGCCAAGCGCGAACCAGCGAGATGCCTTGCGCATCCTGTCGCCCAACCGCGCCAGCGTGCAGGCATGAAATTTAAGCGTTGTTCCCAGCAGGCTGAAGCCAAGGAAGCGCAGGCTCGAACCGGCGATCTCAGCATAGGCCGGATTGAAGACCGCAAGGATCTTCTGTGAATAGGTGAAGATGAAAACGGCGCAGACCAGCGAAAAGAGCAATGACGCCATCACCGATAGAAGGATGTCGTGTCTGGATTGTTTCGGGCTCGCTCTCACCACGGGGAACAGGACCGTGGCCATGGCCGCGGGAATCAACGAGGCGATGGTGACCAGCATCCATAGGGATACGAAAGCGGCATTGATGGCCGGAGACAGGAGAACGAGCACGACGTAGGGCATGATGATGCCGGGAGCCTGCAAGGCCACGTCGAGCACGTAGTGGTCGAAGACCTTGCCCCGCAGCGTGCGGAGCAGCTGGAAATCGGGAGGCCCAACGAGGCGACGCGCACCGCCCCGGGTCAACAGGTCCACGCCGATGATGGACGCCAGAAGTCCGGCCACCCAGCTCAGAATAAGCGCGGTATGGGAGGTGTAGCCGCCAATCGCGGCGGTGGCGATGAACATCAGCTTCAACGTGCAGAAAAGCACTTGCCGGATCATCCTGCCGGTGGCGCGCAGGTTGCCCAGGAACGCCTGGTCGGCCAAGATGGCGAAAACGGTCAGACCGCAGCCGAGGACGAACGCAACGCCCACGAACCAGCCGCCGATCAGCTCGGTAGAGCTGCTGAAATACGCGTGCCCGAAGACGAACAAGAAGGCCAGCCCGACCCCCAGCGCCAGCCCGAAGCACAGTGCTGCGGCCACCAGGCCGCGCTCCCTGCCGGGATTCCGGACGATCTCGCCCACCAGCATCGTTCCGAGCCCCGCCTCCCCCAGCGTGCCGATAAGTCCCATCACGGACAGTAGAGCAGAGGTGTTGCCGATCACCTCCGGTGGAAACAGCCGCGCCGCGAGCCACCAATAGACGAATCCGAGACCGGCCGCTGCAACCGTTCCGGTTGCCATGGCGCCGGAATTCATCACGAACGCGGCGCTCTTTCGAAGCTCTCGGCGCACGCGAGCAATGGCCGCCCCGGATTGGTCTACCGACATCATTGCTATCCCGAACCTTGCTGTGCCGGCACCGCGGACCTTCCGGGGGCTGGGCGCAGGACGTCCCGGTACACCTGCTCGATACGGGTCACGACCGCTCCGGCCTTGAGGCGCTCGATCCTGGCGAGGCCTGTCGCCTCCAGGCGGGCGAGCAAGGCGCGGTCATCGAGAAGTGTCTGCATCGCGCTGGCGAGGGCGTGCGCGTCGCCGCTCGGCACGAGAAGGCCTGTTTCGCCATGATTGACGATATCCGGCATGCCGCCGATGTCGGTTGCAACAACTGCCTTTCCGGACGCCATCGCTTCCATGATCACTGTCGCGCAGGCTTCTGGCCCCACCGACGGCAGCACGCCGAACAGTGAGCGCCGCCATGCATGCATGATGGCGGAATGCGGCCACATGTTGAATATTCGAACGTTCGGCGGAAATTCGGTTGGCGTATCGGCGACCCGGCGCCCGACCAGCACCAGTTGCGGCGCCCGCTTCAGGCTGGCATAGGCTTGCAGGAGAACTTCAATGCCCTTGAGGCGTGTCAGGTCGCCGACGAACAGGATGAATCCATCCTCGGGAAGCCCCTGCAGGCAGGCATCTTCCGGGCCGAGCACTTCGACATCGTCGGGCACGAAGTTGGGGATGACGTCGTAGGGGGCGCGGCCTTGGGTGAGTCCGGTGTGACCGGCGACCGCGTGGCTCACCGCGATGAAGCGGTCCACCACGCGCCGAGCGGCAAAGCTCGTCGCCCAGTTACCCAAGGTAGTCGCGGTTGCCTTCACCGCTCCGTAATGCCGTGTGGCACAGGGCAGGCACTTTGCCGTCGCCGGGCCGCTGCAGAGTTGGGCGCCCAAGTGCATGAAATTCTTTTTGGCGCAGACAAGGCCGTAATCGTGGAGCGTAACCACGAGGCGTGCCCCGCTCAGACCTTTGAGCGGCAGGAAGGACGCGTAGATCCAGTTATGGGCGTGAACGATGTCCGGCTGCTCCCGGGCGACCAGCCGCTGCAGGGCAAGCACCAGATGGGGATCCGGGAAGGGCGGTGCGTGGCGGCGATCGGGATCGGCGTGGAGGCCCGACAGACGCTGGAGCGTGCCGCGCAGGCGATGGACGCGTACCTCGCCGTCCAGTTCGGTTTCGGGCGATCCAGGATGCATCAAGGTCCCGACGCTGACCTGATGGCCCCGCCGCGCCAGCGCTGCGCCCAGATTGCGGACGTGCCGCTCCTCTCCGCCGATCACCGGAGGATAGAACTGCGATAGCAGCAGGATGCGCATGATCGAGCCTCGTTTCAGATGCGCGGCACCAGCGTCGAAACGCTGCGATAGAGTCGGTTGTCCCCCGGTCGATAGAGCCGGGCTTCGGCGGTCTGGCGAGTCGCCAGGGCCGGCACCGGGACTTCTCGCGTCCAGGTGTCGCCCGGCGCGATGGCGATCGATCGGAGAACCGCCAACGGTTGCCCATCAAGAGTGATTTCGACGTCGAAGTTTTGAGGTTGTGTCTCGGCGCTCCTGATGCCGACGGTGATCCGGCCGGACTCGCCACTGATCGACGGCAACAACCAGAACTCGGTGTATTTGAATTCCCGGTAGGCCGCTTCGTCGCTGACGGCCAGCGCATAGGCTCCGGTTGCCACAAACATTGCCAACAGGATCGCGGCCCCCTGCCAAAGCCGGAACCGCGTGCGAGCCGGCCAAGCTGGCAGGTCGGGAGTGTCGCGGCGGATGGCGGCCACCAGTGCCGCGGCGGCTGTCACGGCCCAGAACCACGCCGCCCAGCCGAGCGGCGTAAGGTAGTCTGCGGCGTTGAGGGCAAACCCCCCGGCGATGCCGGCGGCGAAGCTTGCCCCGACCGCGTAAGCGAGGTGTTGCAACACTGAGGTGGTCCGGACGCCAATGGCCCGCAGAATCGAGTGGCCCGAGACGAGGAACACCATGGGCGCGCCCAGGAGGGTACGCAGGAACACATTGTCGCTGAGCGCTACGGCCGCCACCGTCGCTGCTGCCCACAGAAAGGCGACCCAAAGGTCCCGCTTGCTAGGGATTCCCATGCAATCCCCTCACGTCATAGATCATGATCCAGCCGTTGTCGTAGATGCGGGCGACGCCCTGGATATGATTGAACTTGAGCAGCGCTGCACCCGAGAGCGGCTTTTCCTGGTGCCGTTGCCACGGCTGAAAGTTAGAGCCGAGCACCGGCGGAGCCGTGGTCAGGCGCAGGTCCACCAGCAGGAAATCGATGTCGCTCCCCGCCAAGGCCCAAAACTCGTCGGCCCCCAAATTCTCGGCCTCGAATATGCGCGCGGCATCGACGCCCGTTTTGATCCTGACCCTGACGTCCTGCCGGCCGTAGGCCGCAAGGAGAAGGCGGTTGATGCGGTCGGATGTGAAGCGGTTGCCGGCACCGAGCCATTCCCTAACCCAGCGTGCCGTTTCGATCCCCATGGGCTCGATTGATTCCTGATCTGCCGCCACCCTGTAGCGCCCATGGATCGGATTGATCGCAGCGCTTGCGACGCCGCCCAGGACGATAACCGCTACAGCGAGGGCCGGCGCGATGCGGCGCCACCCGCGCGGTGTGCGGCCTTGCCAGAAGTGGACAATGCTCACCGCGACGACCAGCCCGACGCCGATGAACACGAACGTTGCCATGCGGTTGCCGATTTCCCATCCGGCGGAGGTCAGTCGGAAGGCGACTGAGACGGGGAGCCCGAAGGCCAGCAAGGTGAGGAGCACGAGCCGACTGTCGCGCCAGCGGCGTTGGAAAATCTCCTGAATCGGACGCCAATCCGACCGCCCACCACTCGGAGCCGCCATGGCCAACGACCGGAAGAAGCCCGTTGCCAGGCCGAGTGCCAACAGCAGGAGTGCCGTCAAGGTAGTCAGCCGCAAGTAGAGGGCCTTATCCGGCGCTCCGAGGTGTTCCGACATTGGGCTGGCCGCGCCCAGGATCTTCGCGAGCAATGCGTTGAGGCCGGCCCCGATAACCGGGCCGAGATAGGCTGCGAGAGGGATGCCACGCCACTGCATCCACAGGAACGGCAGAGCGATGGCCAGGATCGCCGTGAAGCTCACGACGATCCTGGCCTCGAACCGCAGGGGGTCGTGCCGGCGCAAAGCCTCGAGGCCCGCCAGCGCTCCAAAATAGATGGCGGCGAAGGCGGCCGAGAGGTGATGCGTGACCGCGAGGCTTGCCAACAGCAAGCCAACCAGCCCGAGCGACTTCAGCCTCGATAGCCCGACGAGATTATTAGGGGCTGCTTCGACCGCAAACGTCAGCACGCAAAGCACGATGCCGAGGCTCTGGTAGGAGAAACTTGAGTCGAACAGGAAGAAGGTTGAGCAGCCCATATAGACCAGACAGGCGATTGCCGAGATACGCGGCGATCCGGTGATGCTTTCGAGGAACAGAAACAGGGCACCGATGAACGTGCCCTTGAGGATGACAAGCAAGAGCGTCCCCGCCACAACCAAGGACAGTCCCGTCAGATCGACGATCGCCGTCGTCAGGATCTCCAGGGCGGGATACGTTGGCCCAATCGGGAAAAGCGGATTGGACAGGAACAGACGGCGGGCCGTGATCAGATCCTGGGTTGCGATCCAGTGCAGGTACTCGTCGTAACCGCTGAAGCTCGTCGGGGAATAGACCTTCTTGCAGTAGAACAAGGCTTCGCTAAGCAGGAACAGGAGGCACAGACGCTCCCCCCGGGCTGTCGTCGGCCAGGCGATGCGGAGGCTGGTCGGAACGACCAGGAGGATGACACCGGAGCAGAAGAGCAGCGGCGCCATCTCATAACCCCGGCGCCCGGCTCCGTGCCCGGCCACGACCAGGAGCAGAGCCGTGGCGACCGTCAGGCCCAGAATCGCGATCCATCCGCAGCTAGCCCGTTGCGGCGGGGCATCGGCGCTGCCGCCGCGAAGGTCGGGACCGATAATGGCCGAGATGAACCGTATCCCGGCCTTGAGCGGGCTAATCCTGGTTCCCGCGGTGAAATGAGCCGCCATCATCAGCATCATGCCATCGTCGCGGGAGGCCACGATGTCACGCGTCCGGGTGGCAAGCGGACCGTGGATCGGCTGCTCAGCACATCACGATAGACGTCGCTCAGCGCTTGCGCGCAGGCATCCCAGTCGGGCAGCGCCAAATCCGGGACCTCCCGATGGGCCTCCAGTTCCTCGGCCATGGCGACGGCCAGCTCCGCCGGACCGGCGTTGCACGCAATCGCCCGGCACAGGCCATTGGCGGCCAGTTCCCGCAGACCGGACGTGTCGGTGACGAGGACCGGACGGCGCAGCGACAGGGCTTCCATCACGGCGACCGGGTGGGCTTCGTATTCGCTGAACAGCACGAATAGCCCGGCACTTGCCAGGAGGTCTGCCATTCTCTGCCGCTGTGACCCGGGAATACCCGCAATCGTGACCCGCTTCTCGAGGCCGAGCGTCCCGACAAAGCGCCGCAATTCTCCCTCGTACGGGCCTGTACCGACGATGTGCAGTCGCACGTCCGGTAACCGGCGGATCAGTTCGGGCAAGGCCGCGATCGCCCGGTGATGGCCCTTGTAGCGCTCCAGCCTGCCGCCCGAGACGATCAGGTGCGGATCGACCTTGACGCCTGGGCTCGGAGCCGGCATTGCGGCGCCGTTCGGGATGACGACAAACCGCTCCCGCGGCACGCCCATCCTCCCGCTGAAGAAGTCGGCTTCGAATTCGGAGACGCCGATCAGGCGCGCCGCCCGGGCGACCAGCGGCCGGAGCAGCATGTGCTGGGTGCTGCGCACTGCGTTGCGCAACCGGGAGGAATGCCCGCCGCTGTGGAAGGTCAGGACGAACGGCACGTGCCCGCGGACGGCCGCGAGCAGTCCGATCGGCACCACGAAAGAACTGTAGCCCTGGAAGTGGATCAGATCCCAAGTCCCGCGCCGGATCGCTGTGTAAATGCCCGGCGCCACATAGAGATCCAGCTCCCTTGGCCAGGCCGGTACGCGCTGCACATGCATGCCGCGCACCTCCTCCTCGACTGGCAGCTCCCCCGAGGGATCGGTCGTGAGCACGTCGACCGCGTGGCCACGCGCCACCAAGCGGGGACCGACCTCCTGGATGTGAGTTTCGGTTCCGCCCATAAAGGGGTAGCAGCGAGCGGCAACCATCAAGATTCGCATCAGGCTTACCCGCCCTCAGCACGGGCTGTCGCGCCCCGCTGTTGGTGCACCCTCTCACGCAGGATGGTCTTGAGGACGCGCCAGCCGTCCGGGAGGGCGCGCAGATGGCTCACACCGCTGATGCGCGGAGCCTCGAAACTCGGCACCTCGACGATGTTGAGATGGCTCTTCAAGGCCCGTACGTTGATGAGGGTCTCTATCTCGAACCCATCGCAGTCGCAATTCAGCGTGCCGAGGTGCTTGGTCCAGAAGGCTATGTATCCGTAGCATAGATCGGAGAACCAACCGCCATAGAGCAACCGCACGAACAGGGTCAGCCCCCTGTTGCCGAACATCCGGAATAGCGACATGTCGTCGGTGCCGGCGCCCTGGATAAACCGTGAACCCTTAACGAGATCTGCGCCAGCCATCAGCGCACTGACAAAGACGATCGCCTCCTCCGGGACCATGGAGCCGTCGGCGTCCAGCATGATGATGATCTCACCTGTGGCGGCCCGGAATCCCGCTTGCAATGCAGCGCCCTTGCCCCGCCGGGGCTCCATGACGACCTTCACGTCCTCGCGCAGGCGGCGCGCGACCGCGACCGTGTCGTCAGTCGAACGACCGTCCACGATAATGACCTCATGCGCCCAGTTGGGGATGCGCGGCAGAAGCCAGGGGAGGTTCTCGGCTTCATTGAGCGTCGGGACGATGAAGCTCACCCGAGGCAGTGCCAGTGCCGGCTGAAGGGCAAAATCAATCGGGTCGGCCGGCGATACGGCACCGACGTGGGCGAGATTGCTGGCGAGGCGCTCATTCATGGCAGTGCTGCGAGGTCGAGGACGGGACCCAGAGGGCGCGCTGGAAGCGCGCCACACCACGCGCAGGCAAGTGCGCGGCCAGCGACAAGCCGCAGGGGCCATCTCCAATGAGCGCCACATACACGGATGTGTTTGATCCAACCATATGCGGACTCCCCGGCCACAACGAATATGAAGATGAGCTGAAAGAAGATTGGTGCGCCTATTGGAGCGCTTGTGGCCCCCTAAAGCTTTGGTTGCTGTACGAGCATACGAGCATTACCGGCGAAGATCTGAAATGGAAGGACGATGGATGGTTAGAAAGAGACAATAGATGATTAGCTCTTTTGGGCTATCCCATGCGCTCGACCGCTTTTGCAGCGGGTGGCTAATCCGGACGTGAGACCGGCAGGGAAACGAGTTGCCCATACGGCTCCGAGATTCCGCGCGCTCCGGAGACCGGCGCGTTCGGTACCAGCACTCGATAAGCGGTCGTGACCTCTCGCAACCCCCGGACATGTCCGAACAGGTCGATCACCTCCAAGCCGGACCGGCGGTTGTAGGTGTGACACCCGAAGGCTCCGGACCAAATGCGACCGACCGGGGTCTGGGCAAATTCCGACGCGCCGAGCGCATCGATCTGACAGAATGTCACCGCGCCGCCATAGCCGCGCGCGCAGTCTTGGACTGGGCGCATCGCGCGTCCGCCGTGTCGGATTACGGCGCCGGCGGGGCGGCTGAGCCCGGCATCGATCACAATGGGATTGGCAGCATGGGGCGTCCAAGACCCGGCCAGGCTCTCGGCATGGTAGAGGCTGAGAGTATCCCAGGCGGTGGACCTCCACAGCCTTGGGCTGACGAAAAACCAAAAACCCCCTTCGTGGCAGAGCGGCGTGGTATCGTAGCCCTCAATGCCTTCCATGAGGCAGGCCTCCCGTGTCCACCGGTAGGGAAATTCCACTGCCCTGTAGAGGCTGACATTCCTGGCCGCCCCCGATTCAGGGATCATCCAGATCTGACCATCCTGCTCGAACACGAACGGGTACGAGAGGTGATGCGGTTCCTCCACAACGATCCGGGGGGCGCCGGCTGTCCCATCCCGGTTCACTGCCACGACCGCAATGCACCCCCGGTTCCTCGAGTAGAGGAACTGCTCAACAAAGATGAAAGCCTGCCCCTGGTGCCGGAACGGGAACGGGTCGGCAAGGTAGCTGTCGGCATTTCCCGTGAGCACCCGAAAGCCTGCTTCGCCTTTGTCGAGCAGGCTCGCCGACTCATCGAAGCGCCAGCCGATCCCCCACATCCTACCGCCCCTCGCCAGAATGTCCAAAGCCCCGATCGCCTTCGATGCAACCGTGCCGGTCGCCCTTGCCAGAGCCGAAAGCGCGCCAAATGAAGGTACTGCCTTCCGTGGACCGGAGATACCGTGCGTAGTTGAACCGGTTTCCTCGCGCAGGGCTTTGAGGATTAGTGGCACAGCGCAGGAAAGGGCGCTGTCGAGCCTCATTGCCAGCACTTCATGGTCCGCGCTGGCCAGGCGCGCCGTCCACGGCCACAACGGGCGAGCCGTGTCGTGCAGCTCGACGACAAGATCCTGATTGTTCACCCAGGCCGCCATGACTCCGATCTCGCCGGGTGCGCCGTTGAATACCGGAGTGAGCACGCGCCGCGCCGCCGGGAGCGATCCCAGCCCGCTCACATCGATCACCACATCCACCCGGTCGGCCGGAGGCGGCGGCAGGCGCCGCAGCGCCGCGTCTACCGGGTCGACGGCGCTCTTCCCGCGAAGGCCATAGACCAGTCTTTCGAGTTCGAGGAGCAGACGGCAGACTAACGGCAGCGGCCGGCGGCCGGCCACCAAAGCGCAGGAGACTTCGTTGCCAGGCACTTCAGCAAGCGCTTCTGCCAGCCAGAGGTGCCATCGCAGTAGCCGGGACGGATCGAGATTGAGGCAGATACGCATTGTTGTTCTCGCAGCCGATTTCAAAAGGACGCCAGCTCACAACTCCACGATGACAAAGCAGCAGCGCGCCCCGCAGCGCGAGGATGGTTTCCACCCGCTGCGGTTTCGGACACTCGCCGAACATTTGATTTGGGAGATGGCTGACAGCACGGGTCCCCACTCGAGCGGCTGGAAGCGGCCAGGCACTACTATGCCCGATCGACGCTCGCCTGTGCGAGGTCAGAAGGGGTAGTCCTTCGGGGCGCTTGCGCTGTGCCTGCGACAGGAGTCACGTGGAGGGATGATTGTCGACCGGAAACGGACAAAATACGGACTGCGTAACGCGAGGTGGTTTGCGTCACGCCGGTGCGCCGCCAGACCCGCCGCGCACGCGGGCCCTGGTGATCTTCCGTGGCGAGAACCGCCCTCCGGGCAGGCCGGATCCAGTGCGTGAGGCCTGGCGTTTCAAACCAGGACCATCGCACCTTTATCCAAGAGTTTGGACAGACACTGGCAGCTCAAGTCGGGAGAAATCCTAGATGCGTATTCTGAAGCTTGCGCAATCCTATGCTTCGACTGGCGTTGGCCAAGAGGGCCACGTCCGGAACCCGAATATCGGTCTCGCTTGCGGCGCTGACGTTGTCACAACCGGTCAGCCGCGATCGAAAACCGGGCAGTCCGAGGATGGCGTCAGCAGCGAACGCCGCCCCCCTACGATCTCAGTAATTATTTGTGCCTACACTGCGGACAGGTGGGCACTGCTGCTGAAGTCGGTGGCCTCGGCTCAGGAGCAGACATTGCAGCCCTGCGAGATCATCGTATGCGTCGACCAGCCCCTGTTCCGCCGTTGTGCCGTCCAATGGGCTGACTTCGCTGCATCCACCCCCCCGATACGGGTGATCCAGAACAAATGGGACGGGCATCTCGGGTCGGCCCGAAACACGGCAGCCGAGACGGCTGCCGGAGAGATCCTGGCGTTCCTGGATGACGATGCGGCGGCCGACAAGGACTGGCTCGAGGTTCTCACCGCCCCGTACCAGGACGCGCGCATCGGCGCCGTCGGCGGGCGTCCCATTCCGGTGTTCGAGGTTGGCCGCCCGGCCTGGTTCCCTCTACAGTTCGACTGGGTGTTCGGATGTGCTTACGATGGCCTTCCGACCAGCCGAGGCCCTTCGGCCCACCTCATCGGAGCCAACATGTCGGTGCGGCGGACCCTCCTCGAGCAGGTGGGAGGGTTCCATTCCGACCATCACGACGACATGGACATGTGCCACCGCGTGGCGCACATCAAGGGCAGCGAGGCAGTCATCTATGAACCGGCGGCGACCGTCCGCCACTTTGTGCCCGCCTCACGGCCGACCTGGAAGTACTTCTGGCGCCGCTGCTTCTTCGTCAACAAGGGGAAAGTCGAGGCCTTTGCCCAGATGGGCGACGCCGCCACACTGGGTGCCGAGACCCGCTTCGTCTGGCACGCGCTGACCAGGGGCGTTCCGCGCGAGATTTTGCAAGCGGCCAAGGGCGACGCCCACGGGCTGGCGCGATGCGCGGCAATAATCGTTGGCGTGGGTCTTGCCGCGGCAGGCCATGTCACCGGCCGGATCGCGCTGCTGCGCCGCCTGCGCCGGCTGCGTCAGGCCAACAAGCAGATACTGGACGCAGCCGCGCAAGGTATTAGACGTGGGAAGTAGATGCCGTCTTCGCTAATCATCGGGTCGGGTCCGGCTGCAGCCGCCGCCGTGTTGGCGCTGTCCGAAAAACCGGACGAGAAGATAACCGTGTTCGATCCGGGCACCGTGCTGGACGCGGAGACCCAGGAGGTAATAGCCAGGCTGTCCAGGCTGCGTGTCGACGACTGGGATGAGGAGGACGTCCGCCGGGTCAGCCTGCAGCCCAAGCGGGTCCAGTCCGACTCGCTGCCTGAAAAGAGAAGCTACGGATCCGATTTCCCGTTTGCCAACAAGGGCCAGCTCGACCGCGTCCATTCCGTGGGCAGAGTGAACCCGGCGGTCATATCGAGCGCCTACGGCGGGTTTAGCAATGTCTGGGGGGCCCAAATCATGCCCTTCAGCGCCGCCACGTTCAAGGGATGGCCGGTCGACTTCTCGGATATGGAAGAGCACTATCGGACGATCCTGGGTCACATTCCTTTCGCTGGAGAGTCCGACGATCTCGAGGAGTGGTTTCCGCTCATCGGATCCCCGGACCCGCTTCCGCCGCTGGCGCCGCGGACACAGATGGTCCTGGCCAATTACCACCGGCACCGCGAGCGAGTGCGCTCCACCGGCATAACGATAGGCCGCGCCCGGCTCGCCTTCGCTGCCCCCGAATGCCAGCCCTGCGGCCTGTGCATGACCGGGTGCCCACGGTCGCTGATCTTCTCGGCCTCGCACAGCTTCGATCGCTTCCGGCGAAACGGGAGGATCGACTACCGCAGCGGGTTGCTCGCGGTGCGAGTCGAACAGGATGGCGACACGGCCGTCGTGCACGCCCGGGAACTGTCGAGCGGCCATATCCAGCGATTCACGGCCGACCGGGTCTTCGTGGGCTGCGGAGCAATCGGGACCACAAGGCTGATGCTAGGCTCGCTCAGGTCGGACCAGCCGGTACATCTTTCGGAATCTGCTCAGTTCGTTCTTCCAATGATTTCCATGAAGCCAACACCCGACCCACGTGCAAGGCGCGAGTTCACACTCAACCAGTTCACCATGGTCATCGCCCGGGACGACGAAGGCTTGGATGTTTCACAGATTCACTTCTACCCGTTCAACCAGGCATATTACGATGCGCTTCCCGGGTTCCTCAAACACCGCGCCGCCGCCTTCGCGACCGATCGGCTGCTCAGCCGGTTGACGGTAGGCCTGGGCTACTTGCCGTCCTGGGCATCACCTAAGATCCGGGTGAGCGCCCAGCTGTCCGCAGCAGCTCCTGACGAGCTTCCCCAGATTACCCTCACTTCGGAGGGCTTCAGCAAGGCCAGGGTCAGGGGCAAATGTGTGCCTCCGATGCTGCCTGACGTAATAAGGCGGATCCGCAAAGCGGCACCTTACCTGGACTTGTGGCCAGTCACGCCGCAGATGCTATGGTCGGGCGGAGCCAAGAGCTACCACTTTGGCGGCAGCTTTCCTCACGCCAATGAGCCGGACTCCGGGAGTGCGACGACAGACCGCCTCGGGCGGCTGGCGCGCTGGGACCGGATCCATCTCATCGACGGGTCGGTTTTCCCAAGTGTTCCGGCAACCACCTTTACCCTGACGGTGATGGCTAATTCGCATCGCATCGCTCGCGAAGCGATGCAGCTGATGGCTTGAGCGTTCGATGCGGGTCGGTATCACCGGAGCGAACGGATATGTCGGGACCATCCTGCGTGCCGCCTTCGCCGAACAAGGGCATGAGGTCATCGCGTTCGCCCGTTCGAACCGGGTGACCTCCGGGCCTGCCGCCGGCGTCACTGAGTGGCGCCCGTACGAGATCAAAAGCCCACTGTCGGGGGCAGCATTCAGCGACCTGGATGTGCTCATCCACGGCGCATGGGACCTGACCCTCGTCAGCGCCGGCGATGTGTGGGGCACCAATGTGTCCGGCTCGCAGCACCTCCTCCGCAATGCGGTCGACGCGGGGGTTCGCCGGGTCATTTTCATCTCTTCGATGTCCGCCTGGGAGGGAACCCAACAGTTGTACGGTCAGGCGAAGCTGGCCTGCGAACGCACCGCCGGCAGTCTGGGAGCTGTCTCCACCCGGCTCGGCCTGGTGTACGGCCCTGGTTGGGGCGGGATGGCAGGCGCGCTCCGCAAGCTCACCACGCTGCCGGTCACACCCCTGATCGGGGCGCGCTCCCATCAGTTCATGGTGCATGAGGCGGACATGGCAACCGCCATGGTGCGAATTGCCGAGTCGGACATGCCGCTGCTGGAACCGGTAGGGCTGGCCAACCCCGAACCGGTGCCGTTCCGACAGCTCATGAACGAGATCGCCGCATCGCAAGGCAGAGCACTGCACGCCGTCCCCGTGCCCTGGCAGTTTGTCAGTGGCGCGCTCAAGGCAGTTGAGGCCCTGCATGTCCCCCTGCCCTTCCGATCCGACTCCATCCTCGGGCTCGTGCGCCCGGCGCGTGCGGTTCCCGGCGTAGAGCGGCTCAGGCAACTCGGTATCGAGTTTCGGAGCTTCTCGCTGGATGGCGACCGCCCCTCATCCGGGGCATTGCGTCGGTATTCTTAGTCGAAGGCCGGTTCGATCCGCCAGAGACGCAAACGGCGAAACTTTGCGGCCGGCACGATCGCAAGGATCCGCGGCAGCGTCGCCGCACAGGCGGGCGCGATGCGATTCAGTCCGGATCAGCAAAATGGGGCTACCCCCGAGGAATAATCGCGGATCGAAGAAAACCATGCAATGATTCACAAAGACGCAAGAGACGCATGACCTCAAAGACGAGCGCAGAGGTTAACGCCGAGCCCCCGTCGAATTCCCTGTTTGTCCGGCGGTGAAGGCTTGCAAACGGAAGTCATTGCAGAATCCGGAGGACTTGTGGCGCGAAAGCTTGCGCACAAGAGGTAAGGGGCAATCCGATTGGGTGAACCGCGCGCCATCTTCGTATCGGGAGTGGCCGGCTTTGTAGGAAGCAGGCTTGCAAGGATCTTTGTTGACCGCGGATATCCGGTCTTCGGCTTTGACAATCTGTCGCGAGGCTCTCGGGAAAACCTGAACGGACTTCTCTCGCATGAGAGGTTCTTTTTCGAGAAAGTGGATCTCTCAGACGCGGCTGCGGTGAGAACCCGATTTTTGAATTGTCACGGTCGCATTCCGATTTCCGAAGTCTGGCACATGGCTGCCAATTCAGACATTCCCGCAGGAATCGCCGATGCCTCTGTCGATCTGCGCGATACCTTTCTGACGACGTTCAACGTGTTGGACGCAATGAAGGCGGCAGAGGTTCCGTTCCTTGCTTTCGCTTCCAGCTCAGCCGTGTACGGCGATTTGGGGGAGGCTCCGATCAGAGAGGATGTCGGGCCGCTGCTGCCGATTTCCAACTACGGCGCCATGAAGCTCGCATCGGAAGCGCTAATCAGCGCAGCCGTCGAGAATTGGTTGGCGCGGGCCTTGATTTTTCGCTTTCCGAACGTGATCGGCGTTCCGGCAACACATGGCGTCATTCTGGATTTCGTCAGAAAGCTGAAGATCACACCAAACAAGCTGAATGTCTTGGGATCGGGCCGGCAACGGAAGGCCTATCTTCACGTCAATGACCTGATCGATGCGATCGTCTACCTGCGTGCAAACGCATCCGAGCGGCTTGGCTGCTACAATATCGGCCCCGAGGACAAAGGGGTAACCGTCAGCTTCATAGCGGAAACGACCGTCGAGGCCGTCGCACCGGGCGCGGGGATCGAATACGGATTTGAAGATCGCGGTTGGACGGGGGATGTTCCCCGGTTTTCCTATGACGTAGCAAAGCTCCGTGCACTCGGTTGGCGGCCCCAGCTTGGATCGGCCGACGCTGTCCGAAAAGCCGTCGTGGAAATCGTGCGGCAGGAAGGACACCCGTGATGCAAGCCGTGGTACTTGCGGGTGGTCTGGGGACACGGCTCAGGGGCCGGATCGGTGATTTGCCCAAGTCGCTGGCCAACATTGGTGGCACGCCGCTTCTCGAGCATCAAATCCTCCTCGCCAAGCAACACGGGATCGAGAGGATCTTGATCCTGGTGAACCATGCAGCCGAGCAGATCGTGGAATTTTGCACTCAGCGCGGGAATTGGGGGATTGACGTTCGTTGTGTAGATGACGGTGCACCTCGCGGGACTGCCGGAGCGGTTCTGTCTGTTTTGCATCTGCTCGACGACGACTTCCTCACCATCTACGGCGACACGATGCTCGACGTCGATCTCACCCGCTTCAAGTGCTTCCATGAAAAACACAAGGCAGCAGCCGCAACTGTTTTCACCCATCCGAATGATCACCCGCAAGATTCCGATCTGATCGAAACGTCGGAAGATGGCGTGGTTGCCGCGTTCCATCCTTATCCACACGATCCCGGTTGCTTTTATCCCAACAAAGTCAGCGCGGCTCTTTACTACATTCGAAGACAAGCCCTGTACCCGTGGCGCGCCGCGGCAACTCCGCTGGATTTTGGCAAAGATCTCTTTCCTGAAATGCTTCGGGCCGGCGCGGAGATCAGAAGCTATAGCAGCCCTGAGTACATAAAAGACGCGGGAACCCCGGCGAGACTTGACAAGGCCTGCGCCGACCTTGCCTCCGGCCGCATAGCCCGAGCTTCACTCGCTTCTCCGCAGAAAGCAGTATTTTTGGACAGGGATGGGTGCATCAATGTCGACTATGGGCACATCGATCGTCCCGAACGCTTCGAACTGATCGAGGGGGCCGCGGCCGCGATCGCCTGTTTCAACCAGGCCGAATACCGGGCAATCGTCGTCACCAACCAACCCGTTGTGGCGAGAGGAGGATGCTCTGTACGAGACTTGCGGATGATCCATAACAAGATGGAGACCGAGCTTGGCCGCCACGGGGCTTTTGTCGATGCCATCTACTACTGCCCGCACCATCCAGACCGCGGCTTTGCCGGCGAGGTTGAAGCGCTAAAGGTCCACTGTGAATGCCGCAAGCCCGCCACCGGGTTGGTCGACCAGGCGGTCGAGGCGTTCAATATCGATCGCAGACAATCCTGGGTCATCGGCGATTCCTCTGCCGACGTCGCACTCGCAAAACGGTCCGGCATCAGATCGATTCTGGTCGAGACGGGCGCGGGCGGGCTGGACAGCAAGTATCATGTCATGCCCGACTATACCGTCCCAGACTTGTTCGAGGCTGCCAAGTTCATTCTCACCGTTCACCCGACCTTGGTCGACACGGCATCTGATCTGATCGCGCATGTGAAGCCGGGTGATGTGTGTTTCGTGGCAGGGCTCTCCCGGAGCGGAAAGAGTGTCCTTTCCAGCGCTATCGCCGAGGTGCTTCGCGGCCGCGGCATTGATGCACAAGTCGTTGCCCTTGATCGCTGGATACGGTCCGCCGCCGATCGCAAGGCAACGGTGATGGGTCGCTACGACATGAACGAGATCAGGAAGGTTCTAAGCCGCCTGGTCGGCGTTCGTTCTCGCGAGACGCTCGATCTGCCCTACTACGAAAAGCTGAGCCGCATATCGCATCCAAGATCGGAAAAGATAAGCATTTCTCCGGAAACCGTCCTGGTCGTGGAAGGATCCGTCGCTCTTTCGCTGTCCGATGTGGTTTTGCCCGGTCGTGCACACACATTCTTCGTTGATATCGATGAGGAGCTGAGGAGGTACCGAGTAACGCGGGAATACTCGCGTCGAGGCGTGGATCGGGAGGCTGCAGCGCGTATCTACAGCTCCCGCCAGGAGGACGAGACACCAATCGTTCTGGCATCGCGGGCGCGCGCCAACCATTGTGTCCGATTGCGGGCGATCGAGCTGATTGAGGCCGTGGGATGATTATCAGCCAGACGCCGCTTCGAGTGAGCTTCGTGGGAGGTGGCAGCGATCTGCCTGCCTTCTATCGGGAGGAAGGCGGCGCCGTCCTAAGTGTTGCTATCGACAAGTACGTCTACGTGAATGTGAACCGCAAGTTCGATAACGGCACTCGAATCGCTTATTCCAAAACGGAAGAGGTCGATAGCGTTGAGGATATCCAGCATCCGATTGTCAGGGCGACGATGGGATACCTTGGGATATGCGGGGGCGTTGAAATAACGACTATTGCCGATATTCCATCCAAGGGAACCGGACTTGGATCATCGAGCGCTTTTACGGTTGGCCTTCTGCACGCGCTGAACGCGTTCCGAGGGCAATATGTCTCCAAGGCAAAGCTCGGTGCCGATAGTTGTTGCATCGAGATCGAACTTTGTGGCGCGCCCATTGGAAGGCAGGATCAATACGCCGCCGCCTTCGGCGGATTGAATCTCATCGAGTTTCACTGCGATGACAGCGTTTCGGTGTCACCGCTCATATGCCCGCGTAATTTCATCGCTTCGATCGAGAAGCAAGTTCTCATGTTCTACACCGGCATTACTCGCAGTGCTTCGGACATTCTCGTACGCCAGTCGGAGGGGATCGCAAAAGCGCCGGACAAGCGCAAAGCGCTGAGGCGGATGGTCGGGCTCACCTATCAGCTTCGTGATGAACTACATCGATGCAACCTCGACGCCTTCGGCGAAATCCTCCACGAGAACTGGCTCTTAAAAAAGAGCCTCTCTGAGGAAATCACGAACGATGCAATCGATCACTGGTACCAGACCGCAATGCGGGCGGGTGCCACGGGCGGCAAGCTGCTGGGAGCAGGTGCAGGAGGTTTTCTCATGTTCTTCGCACCTCTCGATCGCCACGACGCCATCAAAGCGGCCCTAGGGGACCTAAAGCACTTCCCTGTCAAGTTCGACTTCGCCGGGAGCCGCATCGTTCACTATCAACCGACATCGGAGTCCACCCAATGAAACATTTTGGCGGCAGTAATCAATCAACCGACATCGGAGCCCGCTCAATAAAAAATGTTGGCGGCAGTGCTCAAGGCTATTTCAAGAAACTCGAGATCGTCCTGGCTTCATTGGACCACCAAAGCATCGATGATGCAGTGGCCTTGGTCGCGCAGGCACAGGAGGATGGCAAGCAGATAATCACGCTTGGAAATGGTGGCAGTTCGCTCACGGCGCTGCATTTCATCACGGACTGGAACAAGAGCATCTATCTTTCCACGAAGCGCCCGTTTCGTGGCCGGACGCTGGTCGACAATGTGGGCCTTACGTTTGCATACGCGAACGATGTTTCTTTCCAGGATGTGTTCGTCGAGCAGCTGAAGAACATCCTGAACGAGGGCGACTTGGTCATCGCAATATCGGGAAGCGGAAACTCGGAAAACGTTCTGCGCGCCGTTCGATACGCCAATGATCATGGCGCAGTTACGTTAGGCCTTTGCGGATTCGGCGGAGGCACGCTCCGGCAGATCGCCCAACATGTGGTCTGGGTCAATGTGAATGACATGCAAATTGCGGAGGATATACATTCCATGTTCGGGCATGTCGTCATGCAGCGTCTTTGTCTTGCGAGTACACAAAAGTGGAGCGATCGGCGACAGCGGCGCAGCGCTGCTGGAGGCTTCAATGCAAATCCAGCTAGCGCCGAGACGGGCTGGCAATCCTGATCGAGAACAGGCGATGCCCCATTATCGGCTCTACGTTCTGGACGAACGCGGCCAGTTCATGGGCGGGGTCAACCTTGCCTGCACGGACGACGGCGCGGCGCAAGAGCACGCCAGGCAGTTAGCAGACGGCCACGAGGTGGAGCTTTGGCGACTGGTTGCGCGGCTCAGATCTGACAATCCACGGGGCCGTCCCGCGGCGACGAAACCCCTTCGCGCACCAGGGCCACGTTTCAGCCATTTCAACAAGCCGCCCAAACGCATCCTGGTGCCACCCAGATCTTGAACGCCATGATCGCTATGCAGGCACGTTGGGGTCGCGAGTGAACGGCCTGTCTGGTGCCGTCGGCGCGGCGCCCGATGACGCCAGCCTTCCACTATGCGAACGACCGCTCGAACCCAAGCTGCGCAACATTTTCAGCCAACGGACACGGTTTGGCAGGACGTCGGGAAGGCGGTTCCAGTGCGGCCGTTCGATCACTTTCCATATTAGAATGTGTTAATAAGTTATGTTAGTAATTTGTTAACAGGCATTCTGCCAGCCTCATTCTCGCCGCAAATCGTGGTAGGGTCGCCGACGTCACGTACATCATCCTTAATGATCAATTCATGCAGGTACAAAACGATGTGAGTGAATAAGTTAAGAAGCGGAAATGCCTGCGTTTTGCTTGGGTGCGCGGGTCGAATTAAAACAAAAAAGACGCAATGAACCAAGGATCTACCGTGCTTATACTACAAGGCATGCTTGGCTGTGCTCCCGCCGGGCGAGATGTGAGCATTCCCGTCGACAAAACCCGCCACCGATGATGCGTTCGACGTTAGGCTCGCTCGACAATATGTCTAGTGCGAGGCCTTCCAAACCTCAGTTACTTTGAAATCCATTCGCAGTGCCTGACTGCGAGCAGGCGACATGTCGCGCAGCTTGGCGATGCGCGGCAGTGGAGTTCTCTATTTTTTTCAGCGCCAAAGAAGGATCTCGGAATGACTCTTTCCGCCCCCGCAGGCTATACTTCCAGCGACCTCGTCTACGAGGAAAACTTCTCCGGCACGACGCTCGGCAGCGATTGGAATACCTACATCACCAGCAATGCCGCCGACGGCTGGGCATGGAATAGCAATGGGTCGGGAGGAAGCACGCCGGGCGGCCCATATAATGCCGACTACGATATGCCGAGCCAGGTGTCGGTGAGCAACGGGTACCTGGATCTCACGGCGATCAAACAGGCCATCAACGGCGTAAATCAGGGTGGGGTGTCACAGACATTCCCGATCACGTCCGGCGCCGTCAGCAGCTATGGCAACTTTGAATTCAACGGCGGCTACCTTCAGATCAGCATGAAGGCGCCGAGCGGCGACGGCGCATGGCCAGGCCTCTGGCTGATGCCCGGCGATGGCGCGGGCAGCAGCGGCGACAATTTCGAGCTCGACATACAGGAGGGTGGATTTACCGGTTCGGGGTCGGCTGACAACAACTTCTCCTGGCACCTCCACGGGCCATCAGGGTGGGTCGGCGACACTATCGACAGCGGCATCGACCTCACGGGCGGCTTCCACACTTACGGCATCAACTGGGTGCCCGGTGAATCGATCACCTGGTATCTGGACGGCAAACAGATGGCGCAAGTGACCAGCGCCCAGGTCGCGATCCCGGATGAGCCGATGCAATTGATGATGAACCTGGGGGTCGCGAATGACAACGCGAGCGGGTGGCATACGGCTCTGGATGGTTCGACCCCATCGTCGATGCAAATGCTGATCGACGGGGTTCAGCTTTATCAGAAGGCGGGCAGCGGCGACACCGTCACGGGCGCCAACGTCACTCCCTCGACGACGTCATCGACCCAGACCCCGACGACGCCGACGGTCCAGCCGGCGGTGACTCAGGTCGCCGCTTCGCCGGGAACGGGAAACGAGCATGCCGGCGATGCCATCACATTGACGGTCGCCTTCAACAAGGCCGTGACCGTCACGGGCACGCCTACACTGTCGCTCAATGACGGCGGAAAGGCCAGCTATCTCAGTGGCTCTGGCACCAGCGCGCTCACCTTCCGCACCACGGTCGCTTCGACCGACAAGGATACCTCGGCGCTCGCCATCACCGGGGTCAATCTTCCGAGCGGCGCGAGCATCAAGGATGCGTCCGGTGTTGCGGCGAACCTCTCGGGCGCGGTGAAGACGTTCTCCGGGCTCCAGATCGATCCGATCTTGCCGGCGGTGACGCAGGCCACAGCCTCGCCGGGAACCGGCACCGAGCACGTCGGAGACACGGTCACGCTGACACTCGGCTTCAACGAGGCCGTGGCGGTATCGGGCACGCCGACGCTGTCGCTCAACAATGGCGCGACCGCCACCTATGTGGGCGGCTCCGGAACGAGCGCGCTCAACTTCCGCATCACGGTCGCGTCGACCCACACGAGTACCTCGGCACTTGCCATCACCGGGGTCAATCTTCCGAACGGTGCGAGCATCAAGGACGCCGGCGGTGTCGCTGCGAACCTTGCGGCCGCGGTGAAGACGTTCTCCGGTCTCCAGATCGCGACGTCATCGGCAGCCCCAACAACCCCAACCACCCCAACGACCCCCACCGTCCCTACAACCCCCACCATCCCAACAACCCCAACGACCCCGTCAGTGATCGCGCCGGTCCTCACCATCGCTGACAAAACGCTCGACGTGAGCGGGCTGGGCGGTACGGTCGACCTCGGGGTCAAGGTGACAACGACCGACCCCAACGACCTCGTGACCGTGAAGGTGACGGGCTTGCCGAGGTACGAGACGATCACCGACAAACTCGATGGTAAGACGTTTAGTGGCAAGAACATCACCTTGACGGCAGCGCAGGTCGACAGCGGATTGACGCTGCAATCGAACTACAGGGGCGCGGCTCATCCGGTGGCGACGCTGACGCTGACGGCAACGGCGAAGGACCCGGTCACCGGCGCCGTCGCAACAGCCTCGCCGCAGACCATCGCCGTAACGGATCCTCGGCCTGCGACCATCACAACGTCGTCGCTGGCGGTCACCCATACGGATCGCAAGCTTGCTCCCGCCAATTGGCAACGGTCCTTGGCAGCCCAGGGCTCTGCGCTGCTGAACGAGCACAGGGACCTGGTCGCCGGCGCCACCAGAACCTTGGCGCCCCAAAACACCGCCATGGCGGATCACCCATTTGCGACCGGCACAGCCAGAGCGTCGCTGGCAAGCCAGAGCTTTGCGCTGCTGAGCCAGTACTTGGCCGGTAATTCCGGCCCGGTCGATCCCGGCCAGATCGTGGCTTCCTTGTCGAATAATGGAGGCAATTGGAATCACGACTCGTACCTGACCAGACCGCAACATTGATCGCCGCCGCACCCGGGGGTTCGGCCCTGGGTGCGGCGCCGTCAAGTTTGTGAATGCAAGGGGGATGGAACGCGGACGTATCCGCGAAGGGTTGTGCCAAGATGGCGATGCAGAACGAGAATACCCATGCCGTAGACCTGGGACTTCGATCTTTGGCTCTGTTCCTGCGCTCTCATGGCGTAGACGCCAAACTCAACCAGATCCGCGAGCGCTGTGGCGGCGGCAGTGCAATCGGCATCCGCGCGATGCTTCGCTGCGCCCGCTCGCTCGGGCTTGAGGTCGGTTCGCGCAAGACACATTGGAAACAACTTGCGAGCGTCCGACTGCCTGGCATCGCTTCGTTGCATGACGGCGGGTTTCTGCTTCTCGGGAAGGTCGACGACAACGGAGCGGTTGTGCTGCATCCGCCCTTGTCAGGGCCGAAGCGGCTCACGCGCGAGGAATTCGAGGCAATCTGGGACGGCCGTTTGATCCTGGCCGGATCACAGAACCTTGCGCAACGGGCGCTTCATGCCCTTGCCGGCATGGCTACCCGCGGGCGTGATCTGGTACGCCGCGCCCGCGATACCGTGTTGCCTGCGCGGTTCGCCGATCGACGCGATACGGCCGTCGAGGCGGCGAGCACCGCACCCGAAGGCGGCGATGATTCAGGGCTTATTGCCTTGGCGATATTGATGCGTTGCCATGGCATCGCGGCCGACCCAGACCAGATCCGGCATCGGATGGGCGCGGCGCCAGTGGGCGTTACCGAAATCCTGCGCTGTGCAAAAGATTTTGGACTCAAGGCTCAGGCACAGAGGACAAACTGGAATCGGCTTGCGGTTACTCCGCTGCCTGGAATCGCCGTGCTTCGGGACGGTGGATACCTGATCCTCGGCAAAGTTGTCGACGACAAGCTCCTCGTTCAGCGCCCATCGTCGCCGCAACCCATCACAATGACCCAGGCCGAGTTCGAGGCCATCTGGGACGGCGGCATCATCCTGATGACCCGGCGCGCGGCCCTGACGGATCTCTCTCGACGGTTTGATATCGGCTGGTTCCTCGGCGCGGTCCACAAGTACCGCTATCTTCTCAGCGAAGTGCTTGTCGCGTCGTTCTTCCTTCAGGTTTTCGCCCTTCTCTCACCGCTGTTCTTCCAAGTGATCATCGACAAGGTGCTCGTGCATCGAAGCATGAGCACGCTCGATGTTCTGGTCACTGGTCTCGTCGCGCTGACCGTTTTCGAAACTGTTCTCGGCACGCTGCGCGTCTATCTGTTCGCGCATACGACGAACCGCATCGACGTCGAGCTCGGCGCCCGGCTGTTTCGTCACCTGATGGCGTTGCCGATCGCATATTTCCAGACACGCCGCGTGGGGGATTCGGTTGCACGCGTCCGCGAGCTCGAAAATATCCGCCAGTTCCTGACGAGTTCGGCGCTCACGCTTGTCATCGATCTCGTCTTCACCGTCGTTTTCCTTGCCGTGATGTTCTATTACACGACCTCGTTGACGCTGATCGTTCTGGCGTCGTTCCCATTCTACATCGGCATTTCCGCGGGGGCTGCGCCACTGTTTCGCCGGCGCCTCGATGAGAAATTCGATCGCGGCTCGGAGAATCAAGCTTTCCTCGTCGAGACCGTCACGGGCGTCGAGACGCTGAAGGCCATGGCGGTCGAGCCGCAGATGCAGCGCCGCTGGGAGGAGCAACTCGCCGCCTATGTGACCGCAAGCTTTCGCGTGCTGAGCCTGAACAATACTGCGAGCCAGGCGGTGCAGCTGATCAACAAGCTGGTCGTCGCCGCAATCCTGTACTTCGGTGCCAAGCTCGTGATCGGCGGCGACCTGACCGTCGGCGAACTCGTCGCATTCAATATGCTGGCATCACGCGTGAGCATGCCGGTGCTGCGGCTCGCGCAGATTTGGCAGGATTTCCATCAGGCTCGCCTGTCGATCGATCGTCTGGGCGATATCCTCAACACCATTCCCGAGCCAAGCTTCAATCCTGGCCGCGCCGCGCTGCCGGCGATCCGCGGGCGGGTGACATTCGAGCACGCGACTTTCCGCTACCGGATCGACGGCCCCGAGGTGCTGCACGACGTGTCGTTCAGCGTCGAGCCCGGTCAGGTCATCGGCATCGTGGGCTCCTCGGGCTCCGGCAAGAGCACCATTGCTAAGCTGATACAGCGGCTCTATGTGCCGGAGAGTGGACGCGTGCTGGTCGATGGCGTCGATCTGGCGATGGTAGACCTGACCTGGCTTCGACGCCAGATCGGAGTCGTCCTGCAAGAGAACGTGCTCTTCAACCGATCCATTCGCGAGAACATCGCGCTCTCTGATCCGGCCATGCCCATGGAGCGCGTCATTGCTGCGGCATCGCTCGCCGGTGCTCACGATTTCATCCTGGAGCTGCCAGAGGGCTATGACACCGTCGTCGGCGAACGCGGTAGCAGTCTTTCCGGCGGGCAGCGCCAGCGTGTGGCAATCGCTCGGGCACTCATTACGGACCCGCGCATCCTCATCCTCGACGAGGCGACCAGCGCCCTGGATTACGAAAGCGAGCGCGCCATTCAGCAGAACATGAAGCGAATTTCTGCCGGCCGGACCGTCTTTGTCATCGCTCATCGGCTCTCGACTGTGCGTCACGCGAACCGGATCATCACGATCGAGCATGGCCGCATCGTCGAGGACGGTACCCATGAAGACCTGATCCGCTCGAACGGGCGTTACGCAAACCTCCACTATCTGCAGGCTGGCATCCATGAAGTCCGCTAGTCAAAACATCGTCGAATTTCCGGGAGTCAAACTTCGTCGCCACGAGCACGAAGTTGCGTTCCTGCCAGCGGCGCTCGAAATCACCGAGTCGCCGCCGTCGCCGATCGGGCGCGCGATCGGGGCGAGTATCATCGCGGTCTTCTGCTTCGCGCTGGCGTGGGCGTGGTTGGGCACAGTCGATATCGTCGCAACCGCGACGGGCAAGATCGTGCCAGGCGGGCGCACCAAGCTGATCCAGCCGTTCGACACGGGCGTCGTCCGCGCCATCAACGTACGCGATGGACAGAGCGTAAAGGCTGGCGACGTCCTGATCGAGCTCGACCCGACCATGGCGGACGCCGACCAGGAGCGCCAGAAAAGCGATCTCCTTTCGGCCGAACTCGACGTCGCGCGGCTGCGCGCGGCGCTCGCGGAGGATCCTCTTGCGGCCTTCCGGCCGCCGCAGGGCGCGAGCGCAGCGGAGATCGAGATGCACCGCCAGTATCTGGTCAGTCAGCTCGCCGAACAGAACACCAAGCTCGCCGAGATAGATCGCGAGCAATCCCAGAAAGAAGCGGAACGATCGACCACTTTGGCGAGCGGGGCGAAGCTCGAGGCGACGATACCGCTGCTGCAGGAGCGGGTCGACATTCAAAAGCAGCTCGTCGACAAGGCACTTGCCTCGAAGGTCCTCTATCTCTCCGAGTATCAGGAGTTGGTCGGCCTTCAACAGGATCTCAACCTGCAGCAGAGCCGGCTGCGCGAAGCCGACGCAGCCATCGCGTTGCTAAGGGAAACGAGGGAAAAGACGACCGCGGAGTACCGGCGCGCGACCTATGAGGCGCTCGCGAAAGCCGAGCAGAGAGCTGCGAGCACTGGGCAAGAAGTGATCAAGGCTGAGCGGCGCACGAAGCTCCAACAATTGACCGCGCCGGTCGATGGCGTCGTACAACAACTGGCCGTTCATACGGTGGGAGGCGTGGTGACGCCCGCTCAGCCACTGGCCGTGGTGGTGCCCAGTGAGAGCCATCTCGAGATCGAGGCCATGCTCTCCAACCGAGACATCGGATTTGTCCATCCGGGACAGATGGCGGAAATCAAGGTCGACACATTCAACTTCACCCGCTACGGGCTTCTTCATGGTGAAGTGGTCAGCGTGTCATCCGATGCCATAGTTCGCGACCGGCAACCGACCGGGTCGAACGACCGTGCGTCGGGCGCAGCGCAGAGCGACAGCGAGCCGAGAGATCAGGAACTCCAATATGCCGCACGCGTTTCACTTGACCGTACGGACATGCAGGTGGATGACAAGCTCGTCAAGCTCGGTCCGGGCATGGCGGTGACGGTTGAGATCAAGACCGGCACGCGCAGTATCATCGGCTACTTCCTCTCGCCTCTGGCGAAATATCAGCAGGAATCGCTACGCGAGCGGTAAAGCCGGCTTCCAGACGACGAACCTCCGTCGGGCCCGTCACGCTCCGAAGAGAACGCGGCGCGGTCCGCCATCCTTGTAGCCCACCCTTCCCGTCGGCGCCCGAGCAGGATGCGCGACGTATCCTCTCGGCTGTCGGCAGGCATGCTCCTATTGGATGAGTGGGTGCGGACCAAGGGCTACCCCCAATTCATGAAGAGGCCTTGGGTTCGGCAGCGTGCTAGGATTCCGCCCAGAAGTGCGGAGGGGAAACCGTGGCCCTGAACATAGTCGGCCAGGCTAGGTTGAACACGCTCGCTTTCGAGACCAGTGCGCCCACCAGGGCCACCGGCTTTCGGGAACACGACGCGGGTTGGTGGTTCGGGCACCTAGGCCCCGAAAAGGAGCCCGAGAGGGACTGGACATGCCGGACCGGATCGTAAGTTTTGTCATGAGCGGCGGCGTCGGCTCACGGCTGTGGCCGCTGTCGCGCGAAGACAACCCCAAGCAGTTCCACGATCTTTCGGGCGACGGCTCCATGCTAGCGAAGACGGTCCGGCGCCTCAAGGCGCGGCCGGATGGCGAGACGCCCATCTACCTCATAGCGTCCGAGCGGCATGCCGACCGCCTTGTGTCGGACATCGGTCCGCTCGGCCTCAATGGCGGCAGACCGATTTTCGAACCCGTAGGCCGCAACACCGCCGCGGCGGTCGCGATCGCCACGCTGCAGACGATATCCGAGCATGGCGGCGATGCGCTTGTGCTCGTGGTCCCCTCCGATCATGAGATATCCACCGAAAGGCAATTCTGGGAAACCGTCGAGACGGGCAGGCCGGCGGCCGCGTCGGGACGGATCGTCGTATTCGGCATCAAGCCGACACATCCCGAAACCGGGTACGGTTACGTCGAGGTGTCGGCGAATGGCGACGGGGTGGCCGCCGTCTCGCGTTTCGTCGAGAAACCCGACGCCGAGACCGCCCGCCACTATGTGTCTTCGGGACACTTCTACTGGAACGCCGGCATCTTCCTGTTTCGCGCCGACACGATGCGGCAAGCGTTTCTCGACTTCCGGCCCGACATCTGGGACGGCGCCGAGCGGGCGTATAAGACCGCACGGGCCGATATTTCCGGCATCTATCTGCCGCAGGGCTTCTACTCGGCTGTCCCGTCGACATCGATCGACTACGCTGTCATGGAGCATGCCCACGGCATCGCGATGGTCACGGCCTCCTTCCGCTGGAATGACCTTGGATCGTGGCAATCGCTGCTGGAAGCCAGCCCGACCGACCGCGACGGCAACGTCGTGATGGGCGATGTCGTCGCCATGGATTGCGACAGTTCCTACCTGCGCAGCCAGGGCAGGCTGCTGACCGTCATCGGAATGAAGGATGTGGCGGTGGTGGCCACGCCTGACGCGGTGTTCGTCGCGCCCGTAAGCCACAGCCAGAACGTGAAGAAGGTCGTCGAACAGCTGGAGAAGAGCGGACGCCTCGAGACAAAATTCACGGCGTCGGAAGACCGCGTCATTGTCAGCGGATCATGGCGCAAGCGCGTCGAGCACTGGCTCTTCGAGGAAACCCTGCCGCTGTGGTCGACGGCAGGTGTCGACGATGTGCATGGCGGCTTCCACGAGGCGCTCGGTTTCGATGCAAGGGCGCTCGGAAAACCCAAGCGCATGCGCACGATGGCGCGCCAGATCTATGCGTTCGCGGTGGCCAAGGAACGCGGCTGGGACGGACCGGCCGACAGGCTCATCGACCATGGCATCGGCTTCATCGCCAAACACGGCCGCAGCGACCGCGGCGGCTGGGTGCGCACCCTCAATTGCAACGGCAGCGTGGCCGATCCGGCGGAGGACGCCTACGACCATTCCTGCGTGCTGCTGGCGCTTGCCCACGCTCATCGATGCGGCCATGGCGACGCCTTGCGGCTTGCCCAGGAGACATTTGGTTTCATCGACAACCATCTCGAGGACGGCAGCCTGAATGGCTTCCTCGAGAGCCCCGGCTGGAACGGAGTGCGGTTCTCGAACCCGCATATGCACATGCTGGAATCCTTCCTTGCCTGGCATGACGTCACCGGCGACCGCGCCTATCTGCGCCGGGCGGCGCGCGTCATCGATCTCTTCCGGTGCCATTTCTTCGACCAGGAGAGCTGGACGCTCGGGGAGCGTTTCGACGTCGACTGGCTGCCTCTGCCGGGCGACGACGGACAGTGGACCGAACCAGGGCATCATTTCGAATGGGCCTCGCTGCTCGTCGAGTTCTCCCGGGCGAGCGGGCAGAAGGACCTGGTCGCCTATGCGAGGAAGCTCTATTCGTCGGCGGTCGCCAGCGGACTGAACCGGGCCACGGGTCTGGCCTATGCTGCCGTGTCGCGGCACGGGATCCCCCTCGACCGGCTCTCTCGAAGCTGGCCGCAATGCGAGGCGGTCAAGGCGGCAGTCGCCCTGGACGGCATTGGCGGACCCGACCTGAAACCCGAGATCGAAGCGCGTGTCGCCCGCCTCTTCAGATGGCATATCGATCCGGCGCCGCTCGGGCTGTGGGTCGACAGGATCGACGAGCGCGGCAGGTCAGCGGCGACGGAGGTCCCGGCCAGCATCTTCTACCATCTGGTCACCGCGCTGATGCAGTATCTGGACAAGACCGGAGGACAGGTCGAGCCCTTCCCAATGCCAGTTTCGGATACGGGCAAGGCCTCGCTCAGGCAGGTCAACGCCTGACCCGAACGGCCCGGCATGCATTGCCGAGCCGAGGCGATTGCCGGGGAGACGCGGCCTTCATTCCGCGAGCCCAGGCGGATGCAGCGACAGCTCGGCTTCCAAACAGGCATCATCCAAAGGGACGAGCTCCGGCTGGCTGCCGGCACGCGTTCGCCAAGCACGAATTCCGGTCGAGATCGGGCCGTTCCGATGGGTAGTACGACGAGCATCCGCCTTTTTGCTAAATTAGCAATTGCAGGAAAATGAATAAGATGCGGGCTTAGCCGGCGCCCCCCAAAAGACGCTGGTTAGGCCCAGCGGCCACCCAACTCGTACCCGCGTCTGCTGGGCCGCCTTAAACCCGCAGCCGCCGCCGTGTCTGCGACAACTCCGCCAGCCTATTCGACAATCGGAATCAGGACGAACAGTGTTCGGGCCGTCCGCCACAGGCCGACGAGTTGATCTCGATTCTCCAAGACTACAAATATCTGGTATTTCGGGAGGCTTGGGTTGGCACGCGCACAAAATGCAAAATCTTTGCGCAAACCCACCGGACACCAGGCCGATGCACCGACGACATCGCTAGGGCGAAAGCGAGCATTACCTCGTTCGCAAGTCTATTGGGCGACTTGCGACACGGCTGACATCAGTTCCTGCGGGCTTGGCGCCCCAAACATGTGTCGCCCACCCTCTGGAACCTCGGTGAAGCTCCAGCGGACAATGCCCTGCCGGTCCAGCAGGAACTGACCTATCAGTTGTCCGTGTCCGGTCGCCATCATCTGCTCGTCGGCTTCGGTCACTTCGTACTGGTCCTTGTTGTTGAGGATTTCGCTGGCCGAAAAAGGATCCATTGGACCGGGCAACTCGCCCGGTACGTTGACCCGCATATCCTTTGCCGCTGCGATCGAGACCTTGTAGGGCCAATTCGTCTCGTCTTCGGTGAATTCGAGATTGGGCAGGCCAAAAGCGCGATGTGAAGCACGTTCAGGGTCGGAGGCCGCAAGCAGGTTCGGCATCGGGTGGTAGCGGAAATAGAGACGCGCCCGTTCGATGGGCGTGTTGACCACCGTCAGGCTCCCCACGCCCTTTTCGCGCAGTTCCGGATCGAGCCGCGCCTGGGCGGCGATATGGCGCCGGCAAAACGCGCAGTGCAGACCTCGAAACAGGCCGACCAGCACCGGTTTTTGGCCGCGAAAGTCGTCAAGCGCAATCTTGCCCTCGTGGGTGATGGCGTCGAGTATCACGTTCGGCGCACGGTCGCCCGGCTGAAGCGGTATCAAGTCAATGCGCGCTGACATTCCAACCTCCCACCCCGGCTAGTCGAGAAAAGGCAGCACCACAAGCCCTTCCGGGTCGAGCCCGTGCTGGGCGCATATACCCTGCGCCAGGGAAAAGTAGCGTTCGGCCTCGGCCAGATTGTCGAGGTCGAGATTAAGCGTTGCGAGACCATCATAGCACGGAAACAGCAGTTGCGGTTCGCCCGTTTCGCGGGCTACCCCCAGTGCTTCGTGGAACAAGCCAACCGCCAGTTCCGGACGGCCGTTGCACTGGTGGATCTGCCCTAGCACGATTAACGGCACCGACAGGTGCTCGCGCTGGTCGAGCGCCCGGTCGATCTCGATGGCCTTCTCGGCGGCAGGCACGCCCTCCGTTGGACAGCGATCCGTGAAAGTACAGCAAGCGACCGCCAGATTGGCGAGGAGGCGCGCCTGGAAGCCCAAATCACCAATATGGCGCGCCACTTCGAGGCCACGCCGACAGACCTCCATCGCCTTTGTCGGATCGATGGTTGTGTAAAGCACGCCGAGATTGGTGTAGCCGCGGCAAGCCGTGCCCAGCAGGCCGGCGGCTTCGGCCAATTCAATGCTACGCTCTACCTGGCTAACGGCTTCGCGGTCTCGCCCAAGACGAGCCAAGGCGACAGCCTTGGTGTTGAGTGCCTCGGCGGTCACAAGGGTGGCATCGCGCCCTACCTCGGAGACATGCTCGGTTGTCAGAGTTCCGACGCAATCCAGCGCCGCGTCTGCCCATTTCGCCGCGAGGGCGTGATCTCCGCTACGGAACGCCTGTCGGCCACGTTCTTGCCAGAGATGCGCCTGCTCGACCGGAGCATCCGCGCCATCGAGGAGCGCTGCCGCTTCGGCATAGCGGGATACTGCGTTGTCCCGCTTGCCGACGTCCCAGAGCAGCCGACCGATCTTACGCAAAACCCGCGCCGAAGCGACACGATCGGCGGACGCGCGATATGCCTGCAGCACCGTCTCGTAGTGCTGGTGCGCGACGTCGCGACGGCCTAACGGGCCGCTCAGATCGGCGACGCGCTCTGCGATTGCCAGTTTGAGCGGTGTTTGCCCTATTTCGCCCAATGCAGTCAGTGCTCGCTCGTAGAAACGAAGGGCGTCGTCGTTGGCGTATATCGTGCGAGCGCGATCCCCCGCCGCCTGCAGGTAATGCGCGCCCCTCTCCCGCTCGGCGCTCTGTGCGAAATGATGACCGAGCGCGGTCAGATCCTCGAGCCGTTCCGGCTTGTCGCCGCACAGTTGCTCCAAGGCTGTACCGACCCGCCCGTGGATATCGGTCCGGCGTTGCAGGAGCAGGTTCTGGTAGATCACGTCCTGCAGCAATGTTTGCGTAAAGCGATAGCTTTGCGACGAGACCGATCCTGATCCGACAACTTCCTCGATGATTTCCGCATCGCAAAGCAGTTCGCAGCCCGCTTCCAGGCGGCCGGGGTCGGCTGTCACGGCTTTCAGAAGTGTGGCATCGAAGCGCGGGCCGATCACCGCGGCTTCCTGGGCCAACCGGCGCACCTCCGGGGGCAGCCGGTCGACGCGGGCAAGCAGCATTGCCTGGATAGTGGCGGGAATGCCGGTTGCGACTTCGCCTGCCACAGTCCGCCATCGCTGGCCCTCGCGCACCAGGACACCGCGATCGATAAGACCGCGAACGATCTCCTCTACAAACAGGGGGTTGCCGCCCGCACGCTCGAGGATCTGGTCGAGAAGTCCGCCTGCCGAGCTCACCCAGCTCTCGCCGAAAAGCGCCGCCAGCAATCCGCGTCCGTCATCGCTGTTGAGCGGCGAAAGCCGGAGCGCTGTGTGACTGACCCGACTTGAGTCGAGCTGGTCGTTGTCCGGCGCCGGACGATGCGTGACCAGCAACATCAACCGCGTGCGTTCCAACTTATCCATCACGAAACGCAGTGCCTCGAGCGAAGCGGCGTCGGCCCAGTGCAGGTCTTCAACGACAATCAGCAGCGGCGACAAGGCAAGCCGCCGTTCGATGATTGTGCGGACTGCGTAGAGAATTTGCCGCCGCAGCTGCTCGGGCTCGACATGCTGCAGGGTGGCATCGGGGTCGCCAAGGCCAAGCACATGGTAGAGCAAAGGCATCAGCCGCTTCGCCTCCTCGCCCTGCAGGCCGAGATCGGTAAGCAAGGCTGCGAGCTTCTCCCGCATTTCGTCGCCATTGTCGTTTTGCATCATCCCGGCAGCGCTGCGCACCACTGCGCCCAAGGCGCCGAATGATTGTTCGCCCAGCGGTGAGCACGTGGCCTGCCGCACGGCGACGTTGCGAAAACGATCCTCGTCGCCGACGCGGGCGACGAACTCCTTCACCAGCCGCGATTTCCCGATACCGGCTTCTCCGACGAGGCGGACAAGCTGGGCCGAGCCGCCGCACGCCTGGTCAAGGCTCGCCAGCATTCTATTGAGCTCGGCACCGCGACCTATTAGAGGCGCACCGAGGCCGAGCGCCTCGAGCCCACGCGCTGCACGCGGCGCCGCAAGCGGTGCGTCCAGTCGATGGACGAGCACACTGCCAGCCTTGCCGCGAAGCACGACGTCGCCCAGCGACTCGTAAGAGAAGGCATGCCGGGTCAGCCTGTGGGTGAGCTCGCCTACCAGCACCTCGCCCGGTGCGGCCAGCGATTGCAGCCGTTGCGCCGTATTCACTGTGTCGCCGGTCACCGAATAGGATTTGGCGGCGCCGATGCCCAATCCTCCGGTAACGACCGGACCAGTGTTTATGCCGATGTGGAGCAGCAGAGGCGAGCCGGAACGGGGGGCGCTTTCGCCGAGCCGCGCCGTCCTGGCGATCATGTCGAGAGCGGCGCGAAGCGCGCGTTCCGGATCGTCCTCATGCGCGACCGGTGCGCCGAACAAAGCCAGCAGTGCATCGCCGATGAATTTGTCGACGAAACCACCGAAGCTTCGCACGGCCGCCGTCAATTCCTTGAACAGTTCGTTCTGCAGCGTCTGCATGACCTCGGGGTCGAGCTGCTCGCTGAGTGTCGTGAAGCCGCAAAGGTCGGCGAACAGGACCGTTACCGTCCGGCGATCGGCGTCAGAGACGGGATGCAGCTGTTCTTCGCTCTCGACCTTCGCAGGCTGCGACGCAGGTCGAGAAGGCGGCTCAAGGGTTCGGCTTGGTGTCGGAGCAGGCCGTTCGACCGGCTTTGCCGGCGCGCCGAGGCTTGTCCCGCATTTCGGACAGAACTCGAAATCCGGTGCGCAGAGGTAGCCGCAACTGCCGCATGGCACGGGCTGGCGCCTGCCACACTTCGGACAGAAAGCGAAACCGCTTTCAACCTCGAAACCGCAGCCTGAGCAGTCCATGGAGCAAGACCTCACTCGCGGCCGTGGCGGCGTGATCTCGCCAAGCGCTTCACGGCCACGGTATTCACAAGCATGAACCGATAGAAGCCGACCAGCAAGCGGCAGCGCAAATGGGCATCGAACGACCCGTGCGTCCGGCGGCAGAGCGCTGCCGACTCCGGCAGCTGTGTCGCCGTCTTTTGCGAAAGTTCCCTCTTGCCCTGCGTCTTCCTGCTATCGTGGAGACGAGGAGACGGACCATGAGCGAGAATCGTAAGCTAGCGGCAATCCTGGCGGCAGATGTGGTCGGATATAGCCGGCTCGCGAGCGCTGACGAAGATCTTACCTTGGCGAGATTGCGGACACTGCGCAGCGACCTGATCGATCCCACCATCGCGGTGCACAACGGGCGGGTGATCAAGCGCACCGGGGATGGGGCGCTGGTTGAGTTCCGCAGCGTGGTGGATGCCGTGCGCTGCGCCGTCGAGGTTCAGAATGGCATGGTCGAGCGCAATGCCGGCGTGCCGCAGGACCGCCGCATCGAGTTCAGGATCGGCATCCATCTGGGGGATGTGGTGGAAGAAAGCGACGGCGACCTGATGGGCGACGGCGTCAACATCGCTTCGCGTTTGGAAGGCGTCGCGTCGCCCGGCGCCATCTGCCTGTCCGAGGATGCCTATCGCCAGGTCAAGGCGAGGCTCGACCTCTCAGTCAGCGATCTCGGGAGCACGCAGCTCAAGAACATCGCCGAGCCGATCCGGGTCTATTCGCTGCAAGTCGGCAGCGCCGCGACCAAGGCGGCCGCGGCCCCGGAAACCGCGACGGGCCGGCCGGCGACGGCAGCGCCGCCGAAGCTGTCGATCGCCGTCCTGCCCTTCGCCAACATGAGCGGGGACACCGAACAGGACTACTTCGCCGACGGCATCTCCGAGGACATCATCACGGCGCTGTCCAAACTGTCGCAGCTCTTCGTCATCGCCCGCAATTCGTCGTTCACGTTCAAGGGCCAGAACGTCCATGTGCAGGACGTGGGTGCGAAGCTCGGCGTGCGGCATGTGCTTGAGGGCAGCGTACGCAAGTCGGGGAACAGGGTGCGCATCACCGCGCAGCTCATCGATGCAACCACGGGCGGCCATCTTTGGGCGGAGCGGTTCGACCGCGACCTGACCGACATATTCGCCGTGCAGGACGACGTGACGCAGCAGATCGTCGGAGCGCTGGCGCTCAATCTGACCGAGGGTGACCGTCAGCGGCTGGCGCCCGAGCACTCGCGCAACACTGAGGCGTATGACTATTTCATGCGGGGCCGGGAACTCTGGCACCAGCTGACGAAGGAGACGAACCTCGCAGCCCGCAACCTCTTGCAACGTGCCATCGAACTGGACCCGGCGTTTGCCTCTGCCCACGCTTTCCTCGCGCTCACGCACGGGCTCGATTACCTGAACAGATGGAGCGCGTCGCCGCCGGAATCGATGGCGCAAGCGGAAGAGGCAGCAATGCGAGCGGTAACGCTGGATGACAGCGATCCCTGGGCGCACTGGGCGCTGGCTATAACCAAGCTGTACACACGACGGCACGATGGCGCCATCAACGAGGCCGAGCGCGCGTTAGCCCTCAATCCGAACTTCGCCGAAGGGCACGTCATCCTCGGCGAGGCGCTGCACTATTCGGGCAGATCCGAGGAGGCCCTCGAGAGTTTCGCCCGAGGGAAGACCTTGAATCCATACTTTCCGGACGTGCTTCTGCACTTCCAGGCCTTGGCGCAGTTTCAACTTGGAAGGTACGAAGAGGCCATTGACCTTTTGATGCAACGGCTGGCGCGCAATGCCGTCACCGACGTCTCGCGCGCGCTTCTAGCCGCCTGCTACGGCCAGCTGGGCCGTTTCGCCGAGGCCCGCGCGGCATGGGAGGAAGTGCTTCGCGTCAATCCAGATTATTCGCTGGAATACCGTCGCAAAGTCATGCCCTACAAGAACCCTGCCGATTTCGAGCGCATGGTGGACGGGCTCCGCAAAGCCGGCATTGTGCAATGACAGGTGAGTGAGGTCAGGCCTTGAACTGCAGCCGATCCTTTTTGCCTGCCTCCAGTCCGCCCCGATCTTGACAGGGCAGTGCTGCCATCCGATGCCATCATCCGTTTTTCACATTCGCCGACTCTTGCCGAAGAAAACCAAAGCTCGATGATGCAGGAAATCGCCGGCTATGTTTCGGGACCCTCGTTCTCCCTTCGAACCAGGCGCGGGTAAGACGGCGTGGCACATAATCCCCTGGTTTCAATCGTCGTGCCCGCGCACAACGCGGAGGCGACGCTGGCGCGCGCGCTCGATTGCTTGCTCGATCAGGAAATAGCGGATTGGGAAGCGATCATCGTCGACGACGCCTCCACCGATCGCACCCCCGCTATCATCGCCGCTCAAATGGAGCGCGATGCCCGATTTCGAACGCTGAACTCTTCCGCCAATGGCCCCGCCGGCGCGCGCAACAGCGGGATTTCGACAGCGCGCGGCCAGTGGCTGATGTTTCTGGATGCCGACGATTGGGTGGATGCCAGCTTCCTCGCCAAAGTGCTGGCCGCACTAGAAACCGCTCCCGATGCGGTGGCCGCCTATTGCGGTTCCCGGCGCGTGATGCCCGACGGCGCGCTCACCCCGTCGACCATCTCGCCGGAGGTTGCGATCCAGCCCTTCGAAACATTCGCCCGCCAGTGCGCCGTCCGCACGCACGCGCTGCTGGTCGACCGGGAGACGATTGTCGGGCTGGGCGGTTTCGATGTCTCGCTGCGCACTTGCGAGGACTGGGATCTGTGGCAGCGTCTGGCACGCCTGGGCAAGAATTGGGTGATGGTCGACGAGCCGCTCGCCTTCCATCGGATCAGCCCCAACGCGCTTTATCGCAATTCGACGCAGATGGTGGCAGATGCGGAAATCGTGATCGCCCGCGGCTTTTCTCGCGATCCCAGGGTCAAACACCCGGCATCGGCTCACGCCAATGGAGCGATCGAGGCCAACGGCGGCACCGCTGCCGAAGCCCTCGCGTGGTTCGCGTTGTGGAACGCCGCGTCGGATTGCGGCCGCGGCTCGCGCCCGATCAACCTACAGTCCCTGCGCGCGCTCCCGGTAGCGCGCAAGTGGGTGCGCAAGGCCGTTAGGGTGGTCTTTGATGGCCTGATGGTTGGAAGCCTGTCGACGCCAGAGCAATTGGCTGCCAGGTGGGCCAGGTTCGGCGGCGCCGTCACCGAGTTGATCGTCGAACTCGGCAAGGTCTGGGGCGATCCCGCAGCGGCGCGCCGCGCCCAGTATCAGCTTGAGCAAATGCTTCTCGACATCGACGACCTTGCCGCGCCGCGCCGACTGGCGCGGACACTTGGAATTCGCGTCGACGTTCGAAACCCGGCCTCTGTCGAACTTCCGGAAGGAATCGATCAGATCTACGCCTGTCTGATGATGGACGGCCAGATCGAGGCGCGCGTGCAGTTCGGCGCACTCGGGACCGTGACAAGACGTCATTGGATTGAATTGGCGCCGAATTTCGTGCCCCCTGAGCGGCCAGTACGCCGGACGGGTCGGGACAGCCACTTCGGCAAACTCGCGCAATTGACCGCGCAGGCGCGGGAGCTGGCTGCCTCGAGCGCCGACGCTACGGAGGCTCTTCCAGCGTCGCGCCGCGCACGGGCAGCCGATGGTCGCGACAAGGATCGCACGTCGTTCTGGAATCGCCATTTCGCGACCGAGGATCCCTGGAACTACAGTTCGTCCTATGAGCAGGAGAAATATGAGCGGCAGCTCGAAATTCTGCCTGCCGGTCGCATCGGACGGGCGCTTGAGCTGGCCTGCGCGGAGGGTCACTTCACGCGGCAGCTGGCGCCGCGAGTGGCCCATCTGACCGCAACTGATATCTCCGCCGTAGCCATCGAGCGGGCACGCGCGCGCGGCGGCGATCAGCCGAATGTCGAGTACGGCGTGTTGGATTTCATGGCGGATACGCTGCCGGATGAAATGGATCTGATCTTCTGTTCGGAAGTGCTCTACTACCTGGATGATCTCGCCGAGTTGCAACGCTTCGCCAACAAGGTCGTCGAGGCGTTGGCGCCTGGCGGCAGGCTCATCACCGCACACGCATTCGTGCTGCGCGACAATCCTGAGAGAACGGGCTTCGATTGGAACACATTCGGTGCACAAGCGATCTCGGAGACGCTGGCAGGGACCGAAGGCCTCGTCCTCGAGCAATCGATCCAGACGGAGCTCTATCGCATAGACCGCTTTCGCCGCCTGTCGCCTGGCGACGTGGCGGCGGAACCAAAGATTGATTGTGTGCCGATCCGCGCGCGCATCGAGATGGGGGTCGCGCGAAAAATCGTCTGGGGCGGGGCGCAGGCCTTGCGCCGCGACGTCGCACGCAGCGAGCGGCGGGAGCGTATGCCGGTCCTTATGTATCATTCCGTTGCCGAAGACGGTCCGGCCGCGCTCGCCCGTTTTCGGTGCACGCCCGCCCTATTCGGCAGCCAGATGGCATGGCTGCGCGCCAACGGTTTTCACGCGATTGCGCCCGAGCAGCTGGAATGGTCCATCGCCAACCGTCAGCCTTTCGTTGGCCGCCCGGTGCTCATCACCTTCGATGACGGTTTTCAGAACTTTGCCGACCATGCCTGGCCGATCTTGCGTGCGAGCGACCTGACCGCGGAAGTGTTCCTGGTGACGGACCTGGTTGGCAAGAGTGCAGAGTGGGACGCCCACAACGGTCCGCCGGCGCAGCTTATGGATGCCGGGACGGTGCGACGCCTCGCCGGCGAAGGTGCGTTCTTCGGCAGCCATATGGCGACGCATCGTGCAATCGATGGCCTGTCGACCGCTGACCTGGCCGCCGAGCTCTTGCGCTCGCGTATGTTCATCGAACGGTGGACCGGTCGGCCAACCACGGCGTTCGCGGCACCCTTCTCAGTCACCGACCGGCGACTTGGCCGGCTGCTCAGGGAGTGCGGCTATCGGATCGGCTTCGGCGGCAGACATGGGCCGGCGGGCCTCGATGGCGATCCCATCGACCTTCCGCGCATCGAGATTCGCGGCGATCGTTCGCTCGATGACTTTGTTGCCATTCTTGAGGCGGTGCTCGAATGAAGTGGCCGGAAGTTCACCGATGGTCGCCATCGCTTGCGGTTACGCACTGGAAAATCAGCTTGAAATAAAGCCTGAGGGGCTCAGGTCGCCTTGATCGCTGCCTTGCCGATCTTGCGCCATCGGGCGTTTTCGCGAACCAGTTTCAGGTCGTCGGTCGTCTGGGCAAATGTCCGCAATCGATACTGCCGAAGCAGGTCCGGGAAGAGCGCCCCTTCCGGCAAGCCTGCGAGCTGCTCACGGACCGAGGTCTTTTCATCGATGACCCGCATCCCCCAGGCATTTTCCCGAACCTGCAGCTCCGCTGCCAGATCGCGCTCTTCCGGCACGTTTTCATCTAGCACAGCCAACAGGATCGAGTGGAAAAGCGCTACATAGCCAATCTGTCTCAGGCCGCCCACTACCCGCACCCGCGGCAATATTGCAAGGACGAGGAACATCAGGAACAGGTTCGGCAGCAGCACGCCGTCCAGCAGCGCCTGCCTCAGCTGCACCCGCTCGAACGGGATGGAAAGACCTTGCGGCCTGTCAGGCTCGATCAGGTGCCCGTCCTTCAGCACGAGCTTGCGTACGCGCTGCTCGCGGATACCCCAGAAATAGTCCGTGGCATTGGGCAGGAATCTGCCGAATGGTCCCGATGCGGCCTCTTGCAGGGCATGTTCGAGACGCTGGCGTCTTGCGGGCTCGATGAGTAGCCTGGAAAGAAGGCTGCCGTCATGTTCCAGATGCCGCGCCATGGCAGAAGCGGCGAGCCGGTCATCGATGAAAACCGGCCGGGCCATGCCGGAACGATCCCAATCTGCGACCAGATCCTCGTTGAGCGCTGTCAGCGCATCGGCGGCGGTTCCGAACACCTTGTCCTGGCTGGCAAGCAGCGTACCAAGCCAGCGGCTGGCATCGGTTTCATCGCCCACCGCTTCGAGCGCGCGCTTGTTGAGGGAAACGGGACCCGCCGCGCAGGCGCTTTTGCGGCACAGTTTGTGGCGGCCCATGCCAAACAGGTTGACCTTGTCGTCGCCGACATCGAGCCATCCAGGCCCCTCCCGGCCAATTGTCTCCATGGTCATCGTCGTTCCCATGAAAGCAACGAAGGCCGACAGCCCGTTTTCGATCGCGCCGAACCAGGCAAGCAGGAGGGCGTCAAAGGTGATCCGGTCCATCAGAAGCAGGCAATGCAGGCCGGACTGGATCACCGGTCTGTGCTCGAACTCTTCGAGAGCCTTGCCGATCTCCTCAGGCTGGATGACGACACTGAGGCGCTGCTGCAGGACTTCGCGCAGGATCGAGCGGGCAGTGATCGCCGGGCCCGATGCAGGCCTTGCCACGGGCCGCCACAGATGGCGGGCGTAATCGGAAACCGGTGCATTCCAGTTCTGCTCGATGTCACGCACGACTTCCGGGCAGAGCAGCGACAGCACCGCCAGAATTTCCGCCGGAGGCGCAGGGGTTGGATCAAAGACGGCGGTCATTGGCCCCGTCTAGCCGCTTGCGGTGAAAACGCCAAGGGAGACCAGACAGCCAAAACCATGCAGCCGATCTTAGAATCGCAGCCGGGCCATGCTGAGGAGGTCATGGTACTGCCCGTCGGTGAAACCGGCCTTCACATGCCGACCTTCGACCTCGAAGCCGTGGCCAGAGTAGAGACGGATGGCCGGTTCGTTGTCGGCATAGACGGTCAATTCGACCCGTTTCAGGGCCCGCCAGTTGTCGGCCACGTCGAGTAGCGCGCCAAGTATGGCAGAGCCGATGCCCTTGCCGACAAGGGCATCGTCGACGCCGATGTTGATCTGGCCGATATGCGAACGGCGCGGCGAACCCTGCACCACCAAGTTGCCATGGCCGACGACCTTGCCGTCCAACTCCGCAACGATCCAGGTGGTTTCCTGACCGGACTTGGCGATGCGCCGCTCCACCTGCTCCACCCGCTCGAAGGGCATCCTGAACGTGCCCCAGCGAAAGCCCGGCATGTTGAAGATCGCGCAAAGCGCCTCCGCATCGCTTGGCCGGACGGGTCGGAGCTGCGGCTGGATTTTCTCGGAGGATGGCGAAGTCGTGCTGCTCATGGCGTTCCTGGCTAGAGCAATTCCAGGAAAAGTGTAAAGCGGTTTTCCGCCTGGAATTGCGTCAGAACAAAGAGATAGAGCAGTTCGCCGTTTCCTTTGAAACGGTGAAATGCTCCAAGGCAATCGGCACGGCACGATGCACCGGACACGACCTGAAAATCCAGCCGTCTTCGCAACCTATGACGCCGATTGCGAGTCAAAATATCGCGAGGCGGCGTAGAGTTTGAAGGCGCCGCTGATGCCGATCCAGGCGAAAAGAGCGAGCCAGCACAATGTGCCGGTCGCCGTCCAGTCGATCCGGTGCACCGCAGCGTCGGTGATGACGAGGCCAAGGATGGCAAGCAGGCCAACGAGAAACTGCGCCAAGCCTAGCACCAGCAGTTCCTCGCGCGGCGCGCTCCTCCAGACGAGACATGTGCCGCCCGCGCCGGCGAGGAAGATGGCGCTGTAGACTTGAGCATGGAAGGCATCGACCGGCCATGGCCAGATGCTGCTGAATGTCAGGGGAAACAGCAACAGGCCGAGGCCATAGAGCCCGAGGATCGCCGATTCCACAGGCAGGTAGCGGCGCCATGCGGGATTCAAGGTCACCCCTTTTGCAGGGGGACGGGTCCTGGCCCGCCACAGGAACAGCCCGGATACCACGACCGAGGCAAGATAGACCAAGAACCAGAGCCAGGGCGCTTTGCGCTCGAAGTTGAAATAGCCGAGATTGATGAACGAAGCCGCCGACACGATGACGGTGAAGATGAAGGCCATGACCAATACGAGCCTGCCGGGCGACCATCGATTCCACAACAGCAGCGCCGCCATCACGACCATTTCGGAGGTGTAGAAGCCGCCGAGGAAGCGGGCATTGAACGGCGTGACGGCCCAGGGCCAGCGCGGCTTGACCAGCACAGGCGCGAAAAACAGGCCGGCGCCGACGATCAGGACGATAATGACCATCGCGGAGAAGAGGCGCAGGCCCGCGGGAAACGGCGGGTTGTCGGATGTCGGCATGGGAGAGCCCCAAAGATGAATGCCCATGGACCATCATAGTGCCGCATGCGGCCGGTGAAAATCGGCCGAATGAAGATTGGACTGTCGCTTGTCTATTCGAATGGCCGTACTGTACGTTTCGACGTAAAAGGGAGCAGTCGGACCAAAGACGGTCCGGCCAACACGCCTCGGGTTGCATTTTCCGGAGCCTGCACGATGAACGAAGCTCAGGATCTGTTCTCGCTTCTGCGGCAATCTACCGATGTCGACCCACTGGCAATCGACGCGATCAAGCGAACCATCGCGGAGGGCAAGGACCGCGAACTTTGCCGCATCAACGCGCCAGCCTTCGCCAGCAAGCATGGCCTGGACGAGGAGCGCACCATCAGCGCCTTTCTGCATGCGGCGCGGGTGGGAATCTTCGATGTTTCCTGGAATGTCCTGTGCCCCGGCTGCGGCGGCGTGCTCGACACCAACGCCACGCTGAAAACCCTGCAGAAGGACGAATACACCTGCGCGCTGTGCTCTCAGGGCTATTCGCCGACCCTCGACGAGATGGTCGAGGTGACATTTACCGTCAGTCCCCGCATACGCAGGATTGCCGCCCATAATCCACACGACCTGCCGATGGTGGAATATTTCCGCCAGATCTACTGGGCGTCCGGCGTCGATGTACCGGATGAGGATTTCGCGAAAAAGCTGGAATCGTTCTCGCTGGAGGATATCGAGCTTGCGCCCGGTGAGAAGGCGGTTCTGCCCATACAGCTTCCCTCCGAATTCATCATCGTCTTCGAGCCGGTCACCCATTCAGCGCAATTCATCGACGTGAAGGGCGAACCAACAAAGGAGCGCCGAAGCCTCTCTCTGGTCTTCGACCGCGACCATGTCCAGAACCAGACACTGGAGATGCAGCCTGGGCCGTTGCGCATTTCGCTGGAAAACCGGACCGACACCCGCGTGCTGCCGGCGGTCTTCATCGCCGGCGAGGCATTGCATGATTTCCTGGGCAAGCGTCGGCCATTCCTCACCGCCAAGCGCCTGCTCACCAACCAGACGTTCCGCGATCTCTACCGCGCGGATACGCTCGACATCGACCAGCGCCTGAAGATCACCAGCCTGACCTTCCTGTTCACCGACCTGCGCGGATCGACCGCGCTTTACGAGCGGGTGGGCGACCTTGCGGCCTTCGATCTCGTGCGCGCGCATTTCCAGGTTCTGCACGAGATCGTCGCGGCGGAGGCCGGCGCGGTGGTGAAGACGATCGGTGATGCGGTGATGGCAACCTTCGCGACGCCTGACCGAGCGATTGCCGCGGCCCTCAGGATGCGCGATGCCATGCGTGAGCTCAACGACACGAGCGGGCGCGAGGATCTGCTGCTCAAGATCGGCGTCCATGCCGGCCCCTGCATCGCCGTGTCTTTGAACGAGCGACAGGACTATTTCGGCCAGACGGTCAACATTGCTTCACGGGTGCAGAACCTTGCAAACACACAGGCGATCTTCGCCACTCGCGCGGTGGTCGACGACAATCTCACCGCCGATCTGTTGCACAGGAACGCCCTCACACCCGTACCCCACGAGGTCTCGCTGCGCGGCATTGAGCGAGAGATAGCAGTGTACACGATCCCTTGAAGACGAGAGCAATTCCAGGAAAGGCGTGAGCGGTTAGGCTCGGCGACTTCGCCGTAGCCTTCCGTCCGGAATTTGCGTCAAAACAAAGAGATAGAGCGGTTCGCCGTTCCTTTGAAACGGTGAAACGCTCTTAGATCGTCCCGGCCCTCACACGCGCCTACAGATATAATAGCGATCGGCGGGCACCGAAGGTGGCGGCGCGAGGCGCTCCAATTGCGGGTGATCGAGCGGCGTGCCGCTGACCGCGATGCCGCCGACGCGGAGCAGGCGCGCGATCAGATCGGGAAGCCAGGTAGCGGTCACTGCATCGCGATCTTCATAGCCGGTGCCGATGTCGGCATGAACGAGAGCGGCGTCGATGCCGATGAACCTGCTCGCCGTCTCGCGTATTTCGCCGAGCACGAGGTTTTCAGCCTCGGGAATTGAGCTGGCGTGCGCGGCCAGTGCGCGATCGAACGCCACGATCCGGCGTCCGGGCAGGCGCTCGCGCAGATGGTGGAACGTCCGGCCATTGCCGAGGCCGAGCTCGAGCACGGGGCCCTCGATCTTCGCCACTTCCGCGCAGACTTGATCGAGAATGTCGCGTTGTGCGGTCAGCCTGCGGATGAAGCTCTCGAGGCGAGACATATGCGTTTTTGTGTCCTGAACCAGCTCAAGAGATCGGCAATTGCCAGCGAACAGATCGGTTCGCGGGTGGAACCCCCGATCGAGCCTCGCCGCATATAGAGGCCAACGATCAGCACCGCAACAACCGAACAGGCTGCCAACAAGGATCTTACCGGGCGGAGCCGGCGGCCCGGCGCGCCGCGGAACAGCAATGTCACTTGTAGGGGTCTGCGGCGTCGCGCAAGCCGTCGCCGAGGAAGTTGAAGGCCAGGATGACGAGAATGACGGGGAGCATCGGCAAAAGCAGCCATGGATAGAACGCGATCACGCTGACGCTGCGCGCCTCGGTGAGCAGGATGCCCCAACTGGTTATCGGCGCCCTGAGGCCGAGCCCGAGGAAGCTAAGCGCCGTCTCGCCCAGGATCATACCGGGTATGGAGATCGTCGCCGTCGCGATCAGGTGCGACATGAAGCCGGGAATGAGGTGCCGCCGGATGATGCGGCTGCTGCTGGCGCCCATCAATTGCGCGGCCAGTACATAATCCTCCTCGCGCAAGGCCAGAAGCTTCGAGCGCACCGCCCGCGCCAGTCCGGTCCAGTCGAGCAGCCCGAGGATGACCGTGATGCCGAAATAGATCAGGATCGGACTCCAGGTTATCGGCATGATCGCCGCCAGAGCCAGCCATAGCGGGATGCTGGGGATCGATTGCAGAACTTCGATTATCCGTTGAACGATCAGGTCGAAGATGCCGCCGTGATAGCCGGCCAATCCTCCGATGACTATGCCGAGCAGGAAGCTGAAACTGATGCCGACGAGGCCGATCGTCATTGAAATGCGTGCGCCATAGATGATGCGCGAGAACACATCGCGCCCCAGCCTGTCAGTGCCGGCCAGGAAGAGCTGGCCGTTTTCGGCAGGGCAGACAAAATGCCTGTCACCTTCGAACAGGCCCCAGAACCGGTAACTGTCGCCCTTGCAGAAGAAGCGAATACGCTGAACATCGTCCTGCTTATCGACGTAGTTCCGCTTGAGCGTGTCCATATCCAGCGTCATCCGGCGGCCATAGACGAACGGCCCGACGAACTGGCCGTCGTGGAACAGGTGAACCCGCTGCGGCGGCGAATAGATGTAGTCCATGTTGCGCGTATGGAGATTGTAGGGCGCCAGGAACTCGCAGATCAGTATCCCGAAATAGAGCACTGCCAGGAACAGGCCGGATACAAGGGCAAGCCGGTGCCGTCGGAATTTCCACCACATCAGCCGCAACTGCGACGCCTGAAAGACCTTCGACTGCTCCGGCGTCATCGCCTCGACCGACTGCAGGTCGAAGGGCGCGATGGAAACGTAGTGTTGCAGTGGGGCACCCGGAGCTGGCAGCGGCGTTTGCGTGTTCATTTGGTGCTGCCGCCCTGCAAACGAATTCGTGGATCAAGCAGCGCAAGCGCCAGGTCGGAAATCAGGACGCCGATGACCGTGAGGAAGGCGAGGAACATCAGGAACGACCCTGCCAGATACATGTCCTGGCTTTGCAGCGCCTTGATCAGCATCGGCCCGGTCGTTTCCAAAGACAGCACGATCGCGGTAATTTCGGCGCCGGAGATGATGGCCGGCAGGATAGAGCCGATGTCTGAAATGAAGAAATTGAGCGCCATGCGCAGCGGATATTTGATCAGCGCCTTGAAGGGATGAAGGCCTTTGGCGCGCGCGGTCACGACATATTGCTTGTGAAGCTCATCGAGCAGATTGGCGCGCAGCCGCCGGATCATGCTTGCCGTGCCCCCGGTGCCGATGATCAAGACCGGGATCCAGAGATGGGCGAGGATAGACTTCGCCTTGGCCCAACTCATCGGCTCGCTGAGATATTGCTGGTCCATGAGATGGCCGATGGACGTGCCGAACCAGATGTTGGCGAAATACATCAGGATCAGTGCCAGCATGAAATTCGGGATGGCAAGGCCGAGAAGGCCGAAGAAAGTCAGGCCGTAATCGCCCCAGCTATATTGATGCGTGGCGGAGTAAATGCCGATCGGAAAGGCGATGAGCCAGGTGAAGATGATCGTGACGAAGGACACCAACACGGTCAGCCACATTCGGTCCCCGACGACGTCGCGAACCGGCAGCTCATATTCGAAGGAATAGCCGAAATCGCCGTGCAGCATCCCGCCGACCCAGTAGAAATAGCGAATGACCGGCGGCTTGTCGAAACCATAGTCCTTCCGCATCATCTCGATGCGATCGGAATCCACCGCTTCGCCCTGAGCCCGAAGCTCGGCGACATAGCTGTCGAAATAGTCGCCTGGGGGAAGTTCGATGATCGTGAACACAAGCGCCGATATGATCAGCAGCGTTGGAACCATCACGGCAATGCGCCAGACAATGTATCGAAGCACGCTCAGGACTCTCCAAGCCAGAATGTATCCGGCATGTAGACACCGAAGTAGGAGGTCGGGTCGTAGCCGTAGAGCGCCTTGTCAGGCAGATTGCGCAGCCGCGAGGACGCCAGAATTGGCTGATGCGTTCCGTTCACCGTGCCGATCGAAAACACCTGATCGGTGTAGATCGACAGCATCGAATTCCAGATTTCGGCTCGCTCCGTGGCTTCGGTCGATGCGTTCCAGCGCTTGAGCAAAGCCATCAGCTCGACCACAGGCGGAAGGTCGGGCGCCTCACCCAGCGTGCCGTGAGACAAGTAGTGGGCACCCCAGAGCGGCCATTGCAGCTGGTCGTCGATGGTGGGGGCCAGCTGGTAGGGGTTCATGTCGGCGGTCGGCACGCCATTGTCGATGCCCGACCAGATCGACATCATGATCTGGCCGCCAAGCGCGCGGCTGCGGAAGATGTCGCGCTGTGAGGTCCGGATGAACAGGGCGATGCCGATCTGGCGCCAGTGATCGGTGATGAGTTCGAGCGCGTCGGTTTCCAGCGTGCTTTCGCCGGCCGTTTCCACGATGATCTGCGCCGGGCGTCCATCGGGAAGTACCCGCAGGCCGTCATCGTCACGCGCCTGAAGCCCGGCCTCGTCGAGCAGGGCATTGGCCCGGTCGGGATCATGGGCGATCCAGGCTTTCGCGAATTCCGGCCGGTAGAGCGGGCTCTCCGGCAGGATCGTATCGGCACTCTCCTGCGCCAATCCGTAGAACACGGCCATATTGATCTCGCGCCTGTCGACAGCGAGCGAAAGCGCGCGGCGCACGCGCACGTCACGAAGAAGGCCGCGCCACACCTGGTCGGCACAGTTCAGATTGGGCAGCAACGCCAGCCGCGAGCCCTGTGTGCGTTTCCACAGACGCATCTTCACCGGGTAACGCTTCTCCGCGTCCTTCAGGAACGCGTAGTCGGCGAAGTCAATTCCCATGCATTGCAGGTCGCTCTCGCCCGCGCCGGTCTTGGCGGAAATGATCGCCGACGAGCTGACATTCATGACAATCCGGTCGACATAGGGCAGTTGCCGGCCATTCTCATCTATTCGATGAAAGAACGGGTTCCGTTCGAAGACGAACTGCTCGGCCGGCGGCTTGGTTCGGTTCTGCCAGGGATCGAGGGTCGGCAGATCCGGGTTCTCCGGGCGATACTGCCGCGACATGCGGATATGCAGGAGCGTCCATTTCTGGGCCCGGTTCTCCTTCATCAGGCCGGCGAGCCGGAATGGATCCTGGTATTTCTTGTGGAACTGCTTGAGATAGGTGGCCGGCAGAACAAGCGACAGCGGCGAAGCCGCAGCGAGCTTAGGCAGGAAGTCGGGATTGGGGGCATCCCAACTGTAGCGGACCGTCAACGGGTCGACGATCTCGAAGCGTGGCGGCTTGCCGTCCGCCAGCAGCACCGGGGCGAGCCCGCCTTGCGAAAGCTCATCGTTGAGCCAGACATCTTCCCAGCAATAGCGAAAATCCTCCGGCGTCAGCAGGCTGCCGTCAGACCATTTGTGTCCTTCCCGTATCTTGAAAGTGAAGACGCGATCATCCGCCACGTCGAAACTTTCGAGAATATCGGCTTGCAAGTTAAGCTTCTCGTCATAGCCGACCAGGCGAGCGTATCCGTAGATGGTCATCATCCGGATATCTTTTTGGCTGCCGATGATCGTACGCAGCGTGCCGCCATACTGGCCGGGCTGCCGGCCCATCGCAGCGAGATTCAACGCGCGCGGGCGCTTGGGCAGGCGTTCGGCGAGTGCCGGCAGCGACCTGGCCTTCAGCCGTGGCTGAAGAAAATCCGGCTCCAGATCGCCGGCGCGCACCGTGCCCGGCAGAATTGCCGAAGCCATGAGCCCAAGGACTGTGCGCCGGCTGATCAATGGCGTAGCTCGCTGACATCGGCCGAACGTCGGGCCAGCACGAGGTGGCCGCCGCCAAGATCGAGCGGCGACAGCATATTCTCGTCGCCCTCGTCGCGGAATTGCGGTCCCCATGCGCTGGTGTCGGAAGCGCCGCTGAGCTTCAGCGTCCTGAAATCCATCGGCCTGTCGAGATCGGGAAAAGGCACCGCGGCGACCAGTGAGCGCGTGTAAGGGTGGATCGGCTTCCTGAGCAGGATTTCGCGCGGCGCAAGCTCGACAATACGCCCGCCGCACATCACCGCGATGCGGTCTGCCATGTAGTCCACCACCGCGAGGTTGTGGGATATGAACAGGTAGGTCAGGCCCAGTTCCTTCTGCAGGTCCTTCAGAAGGTTCAGGATCTGCGCCTGGACAGAGACGTCGAGCGCCGAAACCGGCTCGTCGCAGATCAGGAGTTCAGGCCCCAGCGCCAAGGCCCGCGCGATGCCGATACGCTGACGCTGCCCGCCGGAGAAACTGTGCGGATAACGCTTGATGAAGCGCGGATCGAGCCCGATCGCCTGCATCAGGCTCTTGACCGTTGCGAGGCGGGACGCGGCATTGCCACGTTGATGGATCTCCAGCGGCTCGCTCAAGATGTTCTCCACCGTCATGCGAGGTGAGAGCGACGAAACCGGATCCTGGAAAACCATCTGGATTTTCGCGCGCAGCAGGCGCAGCGCGTCTCCCTCGCCTCCCAAGACGTCGATCGGTCCATCGCGGCCATTGAAGATCACAGAGCCGCCGCTGGGGGTGACGGCCCGCATGAGGATCTTGCTGACAGTGGTTTTGCCGGAGCCGCTTTCGCCGACCAGACCCAGGCACTCACCCCGCCTGATATCGAAGCTCACGCCGTCCACGGCGCGAATGGAGGTTTGATGATCCCCGCCGAACCATCCGGATTTGCGGATGGTGAAGGTCTTCGTCAGATCCCTGACCGACAGCAGGATGTCGTCCGGCCCCTTGGACGCCGGCGCCGTCTGCTTGCCGAGCAGGTTCCCGACATTCACCGGCACCTCGCGCAGCGCCTTCAGCCTTTCGCCGGGCTTCAGGTCGAAATGCGGAACGGCAGCCATCAGGCCCTTCAGGTAGGGGTGGCCCGGCCGGCGGAATATCGCCTCGACAGGTCCCGCTTCCATGATCTCGCCATGGTACATGACCACCACCTCGTCGGCGACATTGGCGACCACGCCAAGGTCGTGCGTGATCAGCAGCATCGCCATGTTCAGCTTGCTCTGAAGCTCGCGCAGCAATTGCAGGATTTGCGCCTGGATGGTGACGTCCAACGCCGTCGTCGGCTCGTCGGCGATCAACAGAGCGGGCCGGCAGACAAGCGCCATGGCGATCATGGCGCGCTGACGCAGTCCTCCCGAAAGTTCGAACGGATACATGTCATAGGCGCGCTTGGGATTGGGAAAGCCGACAAGGCTGAGCATTTCCTCGGTCCGCGCCTTGCGCTCCGCCCGAGCGATGGGCGTATGAATCTGCAGGGATTCGCTGACCTGGTTGCCGATCGTGTGCAACGGCGACAGCGATGTCATCGGCTCCTGAAATATCTTGCCGATGCGGCTGCCTCTCAACGCCCGGATTTCAGGTCCGTCGCGCGACATCTGCAGGATATCCTGCGTCGTGCCGGGCTTTTCAGGATCGGAAAACAGGATGCGGCCACGAACATGGGCTGTGTTCGGCAAAATGCCCATCACCGCCTGGCTGAGAACCGATTTTCCGGAACCCGACTCGCCCACAAGCGCGGTAACCTTGCCCGGCAGGACGCGAAGGTTTGCGCGCCTGACGGCATGCAACGGCCCGCCGATAATGGCAAAAGAGATGCCAACATCCTCGATCCGCAGCAGGTCAACACCTGAATTCATTCTTAAACCAGCCCCACTCTGGCAACTTCCAGAAAGCGAGACTAGCGTATTGCCAGCCTAGAGCAACTTGGATTCGAAGCGGTCGCCAGCGGCGGCGCCGGCGACCGGACCGCCTGGCAAGGGCGTTCGGGTTGGTTCGTGGCGCTTACTGGAGCTTGCTCGGGTCGCCCGCCGACAGCCGGGCGGCATCGCGATGCAGCAGCATGACCTGCTCGGCCTCCGATTTTCGATCGTGAATCGTCTCCATCGCACCGTCTTCATCGAGCGCGAGCGCACCCGACAGATCGGGTGAAAGCACCGTCAGCTTCTGCTTGATGCCGGTCAGCTCCTCATGGCCCAGCGTCAGCCAGCTGTTTGCGCCGCAATAGCTGGCGAAGTCCTTGCTGGCGAGAACGCTGTGCGGATATTTCTTGGTCAGGATCTGGAGGCGCTGGACCTCGTTTACAGCCGAGCCGAAGACAGAGAATGTGAGCCGGTCGGTAAGCCCGACATTGCCGAACATCACATTGCCGACATGCAGGCCGATGCCAAATTTTATGTCGGACAACCCCTGCTGCTTTCGGCGCAGATTGAGATCCATGACCCGCGCGCTAGCCTGGTGCGCTGCCGCAAGAGCAGCCTGGCAGGCGATCTCGGACTGCGAGCGGTGCCTTTCGCAGGGGTACACGGCAATAAAGCCGTCCCCGATAAAACTCATGATCTGCCCGCCTTTGCGATTGAAAGGCGCGGCAACTGCGTCAAAAAACTGGTTCAGCGTATCGATATAGATTTCGCGGCCCGAGGTTGCGGCAAGCCTTGTCGACCCGCGCATGTCGCCCATGACCAGTGCGGCCCGGATCGTATCACCCTCGCCGCGCCTGATCTGACCGTCAAGCACGCGCCTGCCGGCGTCGCCGCCGAGATAGGTGGTCATCATGTTGTCGGCGAGCTTGGTGAGCACCGCCATCTTGGTTGCGATCGCGAGGTGGCTCTGGATGCGAAGCAGCGCTGAAATCATGCTATCGCTGAAGCCTGCAGTGCCGTCGGTGGACCACGACCCGATCATGCCCTGACTGGTGTCGTCGCTGAAGGGATGGACGAAAGCCATGTAGTCGGTGACGCCCATAAGCGCGAGTTCACCGAAAATCGGAAACTCCGGCGGCAATGACGGGTCGATCCGGCGACGCAGATGGTCGAGCTTGTTGCTGAGCAGATGGTAGTACGGGCTGGTCAGGAATCTGTCGGACGGCTCGCCCGGCTCAACGCGGAAACCTTCCACTTCCATGCCCTGGCCGCGAACCCAGGTGAAGCCAAGCGCATCATAAAGCGGATGCAGCATCGAAAAGCTCAGATGCACCCGCTTCAGCGGCAGGCCGGCAGCAGCCAGCCGCTCGCAAAAGCCTTTTACCAATGTTTCCAGGTCGCTGCCCGCCAGCGCCGATTGGTTCAGCCAATCTGCAACCTTATCCATGAGAATGGTGGAAATTTCTGCCTGCGCTGTGCTCATGCTATCTCGCAACCCGTCGAAGACGGAGCCCTTGTCGTTTGATCCGCCATAAAACAGTCCGCCAACAACCCCAAGGATAATCCCCCGAAGTCAACGAGACCTGCTTCGGCGGCAAAAGCGGCGAAGAATTTCCCTGATGACTGTCCTTGCGGCAGCAGACGTAACTGCATCTATGTTCTGGGCGTTATGTGGCGAAGCTGCCTTCGGAGTGCAACCACGATCCTGACATCGGGCAGAAAATTCGCCGGCTTGGACGCTGTCAGGCCTTCATCACTTTCTCGCGGGCCAGCCCGAGGCGGCCAAAAACATTGCGTGTGTCGACGATCACAAGGGCGTGATCAGCGATCGCCCGATAGTCGATCGCGTCGTGGTCGGTTGCAACGACGACAGCATCGAAATCCTTCAAGGCCGCCTCGGTCAATTCGACCGAGCGGCGCCCCTTGATCGCCATATGCTCCCGCGTGGCCGGAATCTCGGTGACGTGCGGATCGTGGAATTCCGCCTTGCCGCCCCATTCCTCAATAAGCTCAATGAGCCGCAGCGAGGGGCTTTCGCGGATGTCGGGCACATTCTTCTTGTAGGCCAGCCCGATGATGAGAATGCGCGAGCGGCTGAGCGCCTTGCCGCAGCGCCTGTCCAGCGCCTTCGCCAGTTCATCGACCACGCGATGCGGCATGGCCGTGTTGATCTCTGCCGCCAGCTCAATGAAGCGGGTCGGCAGTTCGTATTCGCGCGCCTTCCACGTCAGGTAGAAGGGATCGATCGGAACGCAGTGCCCGCCAAGTCCGGGGCCAGGATAGAAGGGCATGTAGCCGAAGGGCTTGCTCTTTGCCGCCTCGATCACCTCCCAGATATCAATGCCCATCGCGTCGAACACGACCTTCAACTCGTTGACGAGCGCTATGTTGACCGATCGGAAGATGTTTTCCGTCAGCTTGACCGCCTCGGCGGTCGCGGTGGTGGAGACCGGAACGACGGTCTTGACCACGCCCTGGTAGAAAGCCTGCACCAGCCTCGCCGCTTCCATGCTATCGCCTGCCACGACCTTGGGGATCGTCGCGACTTCAAAGCTGCGGTTGCCGGGATCCTCGCGCTCGGGCGAGAAGCCGAGGAAGAAGTCTATCCTCGACTGCAAGCCGGTTTCTTCCAGTATCGGCTTGATCACGTCGTCAGTGGTGCCGGGATAGGTGGTCGATTCCAGCACGATCAGCTGGCCGACACGCAGATGCTTCGCAATGGTGCCTGCAGTGTTCCTGACAAAGGAGAGATCCGGCTCACGGTGTTTCGTCAACGGTGTCGGAACGCAGATGATGATGACATCGCAGACGGCCAGTTCGGCAAAATCCTCAGTGGCGCGGAACCGTCCGCCCGCCACCTGGTCGGCAAGGGCAGTCGACGTCACTGCCTCGATGTAGGATTGGCCGTTGTTCAGGCTCTCGACCTTCTGGGCTTCGATATCGAAGCCGAAAACCGGAAAGCCGGCGCGTGCGATCGCAACCGCCAGCGGCAACCCGACATAGCCCAGTCCGATCACGCCGACTTGCGCGGCGCGGGTCGAAATCCGGTCTAGAAGACGGTCATATATCGATCGCGAGGCGTCCAAAAAACTGCTTTCCCGTCAATTCGGACAGGCGGTCCGTTCCCGTGGCGAGGCTCACTAGGAACCACGGCCGAGGCATATTGCCCAAGATCGATTTCCGCAACCCCGTCATCGAACCGGCACCTTCGCCTTTAGGCTGGCGGCAGCCATCGCGTAGCCGCCGGCCGCGCCATCGATGAAATGAAGGTGATCGCGCTGCAGCGGCGAGGCGACGAGGCATGTCATCAAGGCCGATTTCTGGCGGTGCAGGCCATAGTTGCAAATGCCCGCATCTTCCGCCTGCTTCAGCCGGTTCTCGATCCGTTGCAACACATCCGCGTCGACGTCGATGGTCATCTTCAAGCCGTCGTCGAACTTGCGGAAATCCGAATTGCTGGCCACGTCACGTTTGTAGACCTTCGGATCGAAACTGCCGATCGTCCAGCCATATCTATCGGTGACGGCCGTGAGCGTCATCAGGAACATGACCCACAGCTTCGTTAGCCAGCGCCGTCCTGCCGGGGCCGTGGCGCGCGCCTCGATATCGAGGCCGGCAGGCAGCAGGCTGTAGTCCGGCCCGTTCACCGGTACCGGGTGGCCATCGCGTTCCTGCCTGCCGGCAAGGGCGATGATGTCGGACGCCAGAAACTGAAAACCGCGCAAATCGCGCGACGCCCCCGGTATGGCTATGATCGAGACGATTTCGCCGTGCCGGGCTTCGATCGGATTCCAGCGGCAGGAGAGGCCGGTCAGATCCGGCCGCGCGCCGGCCGGCGCAGGATCGATGCGGTAGCGTCCCGCTTTCATCTCGGCTTCCGCCCAACTGCCGCCGCCGCCGGCGAACATGGCATAGAAGACCGCTTCGGAGGCTTGAAACCTCGCCACGCGAACGTCGCGGCCTTGCGCTCTTATATCCTTTATCGGCACGATTGCGGCACGCAAGGTCAGGTCCAGTTCGTCCGCCACCCATCTCTGGACAGCCGCCAGCGCGTTGCGGGTAACCTCCAGCGCCGAGCCGGGAAACGCCACCAGCGCGCCGTCGCCGCCGAAGACAAAGGGAAGGTCTTGCCGGCCAAGCGCGTTGAGCAGCGCCGAAATGACGCTGGCGCCGGCCATGTTGACGGTCTTGTAGCGCCCAGCCTCGATCGCCTTGGTCGAGCCGACGATGTCGGCCGTGGCCAGCGCCCAGCCATCGGGGAGAGGCCGATAGTTGTCTATATCGGCGACGCTTTCGAACTTTGCGAAGACCGGCAGAGAAGCGACAAACGGGTCGGACGCGGCGGCTGTTTCCATGAGCATGAGATAGCACATTTCCACTGCTTGAAGGTGAAGTCGATCGTGCTGCGAAATTGACTTGCGCTGGCTTTGCGATGATAGGGTCCGGAAATGCGAATTGCCTTCTACGCGCCGCTGAAGTCACTCAATCATCCCGTTGCCTCCGGCGACCGCCAGATGGCAAGGGCGCTGGTCAAGGCGCTGGAGCGCGGCGGGCATAGCGTCGAACTGGCTTCCGAATTGCGCTTCTATCTACGCGAACCGGAGTCGAAAAGTTTCGATGCGCTCAAGATCGAGGCCCGAGCGGAAGCGGCGCGGCTGGCAAGGCTTTGGGATCATGACGGCAAACCCGATCTCTGGTTCACCTATCATCCCTATTACAAGGCGCCCGACCCGATCGGGCCAGAGCTGGCATCGGCCTTTGCCGTCCCTTATGTGACAGCGGAAGCCTCCTATTCGAGGCGGCGCAACACCGGTTTGTGGGCCGATGCGCAAGCGTTGGTGGTGCGAGCCGTCGAACAGGCGGCGCTGAACATCTGCTTCACGCAAAGGGATCGTCAGGGACTGGCAGAGGCGATACCCGATGCCGCTCTGGGCATGCTTTCGCCCTTCATCGACACATCGGCATTCCGGGAAACCCCGACACGGGGCTGTCCGACGCGCCTCATTACCGTCGCCATGATGCGCCCGGGCGACAAGCTCGAAAGCTATCGCATGCTGGCGCAAGCGCTCGGCTCGATCGGCCACCTGCCCTGGACCATTTCGGTCGTCGGGGACGGGCCTGCCCGTGAAGAGGTCAAAGCGCAATTCGCGGGCCTGCCCGCCGACCGTATCGAATGGCTTGGCGCGATTGAGCCAACCGCCGTGCCGGATGTCCTCTACGGTGGGGGAATTTACGTCTGGCCGGGTTTCGGCGAAGCCTATGGCATTGCCTATCTTGAAGCACAGGCCGCCGGCCTTCCGGTGGTAGCTCAGGACATCGCCGGCGTGCCGGAGGTCGTGCGGGATGGCCAGACCGGGTTTCTCACCCCGCCGGGCGATGTGGCGGCATTCGCTTCCGCCATTGAAAGGCTCCTGACCCGGAACGACGAAAGAACCATCATGGCCGCGGAAGCCAGACGCTTCACCCTCGAAGAGCGTTCCCTCGGTGCGGCGGCTGCGCGTCTGACCGAACTTCTTGCGAAGATCCCGGTTTCATGACACCCGATCGGATCTGGCAACCCCTGGTGGAAGAACTGGCGCGTCGGCAACGGGTGGGCCGCAAGGCAGAGTTCTGGCTGCGCGACGATGACGCCGTGGATCCGACGCCCGCGCTTGACCGGCTGCTCCGCCTCACCGGTGCATTCGCGGTTCCGGTCGCCCTGGCCGTGATTCCGGCCCGGACTGATGAGAAGCTTGTCGCCCGGCTTGACGAGGCGCCGCATGCCACGGTCGCAATCCATGGCTGGGCGCACCGGAATCATGCGCCAGAGGACCAGAAAAAGCAGGAGCTCGGCCCGCATCGGCCACGCGAGGCGATGCTCGATGATCTGGCGCGCGGGCTGTCGCACGTAACCGGCCTGCACGGCGCACGTGCCGTTCCGATGCTGGTGCCACCCTGGAACAGGATCGACGCCGGCCTGGTTTCCGACCTTGGATCGATAGGATTTGCGGCATTGTCGGTCTACGGGCCGCCGAAGCCGGCTTCGCTGGCGGTCATCAACAGCAATGTCGACATCATGGATTGGCATGGCACGCGCGGTTGCCGCGATCATGGCCTGTTGGTTCAGGCTATCGTCGCGCAACTGCAGCAGGCATTCGATGGCGGCGAACCGGTCGGCCTGCTCACCCACCATCTCGTGCATGATGAATCGGCCTGGCTTTTCCTCGAACGGCTGTTCGCAGTCACCGCACAGGCTGAAGGCTGCGCATGGCTTCCGATCAGGACATTGATCGGGCGCAGCGCCGGCAAAGGAAAATAGCTCAGCGCTTTTTATGCGATGAGACGGGAAATTCGAGCGTCTGGCCATCCCGCGCGGCAAAAGCGCCTGCAAACCGGTCTTTGGCCAATTTCTCCATCTCGTCCAACTGATCGTCGGTGCGCGACGGATCGTGGTGAAACAGGGCAAGCCCCCGCGCGCCGGCAGCCTCACAGAGCTTGACTCCCTGTTGCCATGTCGAGTGCCCGTTGCCGCGGTAGCGCTCCATTTCCTCCTCGGTGTAGGTGCAATCGTAAATGACGAGGTCGGCATCCTCGATGAGATCGAGGATCGCCTGATCGAGCTGGCCCGGCTCGTGCTCGGTGTCCGTGATCACCGCCACGACGCGGCCACCCCATTCGACCCGGTAGCCTATGCAGCCACCGGGATGGGTGAGACTGCCGGTTCGGACCACCACCCCTTGGCGCGGCCGAAGCACGTCTCCGGATACGAAATCGCGATAGTCGAGGCTTGCCTTGCAGACATCCAGTCTCACCGGAAACCAGGGCGGCCGCATGAACTCATCGACCATCTGCCGGGTCGTCATGCGTCCTGCAAGATGCCCGGACCAAAGCCTGAGTTTGACGCTCCGGTCATACATCGGCTTAAAGGCCGGCAGCCCGATGATGTGATCGTAATGACAATGCGTGAAAAACAGATCGAAATCGGTCACGCCCGACGCACGAAGCGCCCAGCCGGCAGGCCGCAGGCCAGAGCCCGCGTCGAATAGAAGCGTATGCTTGCCGCATCGCATCTCGATGCAGATTGTGTTGCCGCCATAACGAGAGAATTCTGGCCCCGATACCGAAATGCTGCCGCGCACGCCCCAAAACCTGACCAGGAAAACGTCGTCGTCCATGCAAGCCCTTCGTAGTCCCCCTCGGCCATCGTAGCCAAACAACTGCTGCTAGGCGAGAAAGGTTTTCCTCCTGATGACCTTGTCCGTGAGAGGCCCGTGCCATCACGACGGCAAGGATCGAGCGCAATTCATTCGTTATTGGCGCTTCGCGCGTCGATCAGATCCGCGGTCGTATGGCTCAGGCGATCGGCAAGAACCCGAACCATCTCGATGGTCATTTCCGGGAACTCCTTCATAAGCCTTAGGAAATGATCCTTGTGAATTCTCAAGGCTTCAACCGGACTTGCGGCTCTGACGGTGGCCGTGCGGGAGCTGTTGCACAATATGGCGATCTCGCCAACGATCGAATTTGGCAGCAGTTCGGCAACTTTTATCGGTCCGCTGTCGGAATCGACCAGAATATCCGCCCTGCCTGAAAGGATGACATAGGCCGCATCTCCCTCATCACCCTGCCGGAAAAGGATCTGGCCGGCGGCGTAGCTCACGCGATCGGATGTGAACGCAAGCAGCTTGAGCTTTGTCGGCTCTATGCCAGAGAACAAGGGAACGCGTTGCAGCATTCCAACCTCATCCTTGAGCAGCATTGTCGCGAACCTTCCCAAAACTCACGTCTGCGAGACTAGAACAACCGACCCCCAGATAGGATCAATTCTGTTTCCGGGTAGCGGGACGAACCACGCGAAAGGTGGCGGGCCCGATCAGCCGGAAACCCGAATCCCTTGACCTTGCCACAAGTTCCCACCGGCAGAATGATCCCATCTGAATGTCCAATGCTCTATGATAGCAGTTCCTTGAAGATACCGCTCTCCGCCAAAAGTGTCTCGTGTGTTCCGTCTTCAACCAATTGGCCCGAGTCGAAGACGACAACGCGATCGAACATCATCCCCATTGCCGGATTCGTCACCACCCACACAATTGCCGGCGAATGGCCGTCGCGTCTGGCCTCCTCGAGCACGTTTTGCAGCACCTTGTCCTGCATACGCTGGTCGAGCGCCGACAGCGGCCGGTTGAGAATGAGAAAATCGGGACGCTTGAGCAAGGCCCGGGCGACGTCGAGCTTCTGGCGCTGTCCACCGGTCAGCCGCCTACCGCCGGAACCGACATTGAAGTCCAGACCGACATCCAGAACTTCGGCATAGAGCCCCAGCTCGTCAAGAATGTCATAGACGATGGAGCGTATGCGGTCCGGCGCGTCGGGATGGTTGTTGCCCACGCGGCCGAACAGGACATTGTCCATGACGGTAGCCGCGGCGATGTATTTGGCGGGATCATACCGTTCGACCGCATTCTGCAGCTCGGGCGGCAGGTTTTCATAGAATCCGTTGCGCGCAGCGACGATCTTGCTCATCAGCTCGTCGCTCAGCAGGCCGAAGCGATGCCGGGGCTCGATATAGGCAAAGCTCAAGGTGACGATCATGGCGCGATCGTTCTCTGAGACCGCCTCGTAGGGACGGTTCTTGAGCCGTTGCAGCAAGGTTTCGTAGGCGGGTATCTCCTCGGCGCTCATGAAGGCGAGCTGCTGGAAGAACTGGTGATCGGGCGGCAGGTCGGCAAACAGCTCGATCGCCTGGTCGGCGATCTCCATGCCCATTTCGTAGAGCGTGCGGTCGAGGCCGGCCTGGCTCAGCACAGAAGCAAAATACGGATTGGCCGCCAGAGCCCTGTCGGCCAGTTCGGGGCCGGCGGCAGCGCCGAAGAGCAGGTTCTGGCCGATCGTTGCTTCCTTGTTGTAGGCGCCCGGTTCGAAAGGAACCACCAGTCCGCTCAGCCCTTCGTGTTCCAGCCGCGTTCGCAGCGCCGCACGCAGTTCGACGATTCGCCTGGCAAGCTCCGTGTGACGCGTCAGGTCGGCCGAAGAGCGCAGGCCAAGATCCAGAATGTCGCGCGACAGAATAACCGCGTCGAGCACCCGGCGCACGGCTTCAAAGAGGTCGTGCGGGCCGGTAGCGCCGGCGGAAGCGTAGTCGATCCAGTCGCTTTGGATATCATGATCGGGATTGCCCGACCGGCGCGCCTCGTGGATGTTCCATCGGCGCTGGTCTGCCGCAGCGCCGTCATAAGTCACCGATGTCAGCGGCGCATGCTTCAACCCGTAGAGCAGGTTGTCGCGGAGGCTTGCCTGGAACAGGAAAACATCCGACGAGGCATAGGACATGCGCCGGCCGGTCACTGCTTCGGGGAGTTCAAGCAGGTCGTGGGCGCCCGAAGCGACCTTGCCGCCTTTCGGCCGGTTCAGCCGCGCGAAGGCTTCCGCCAGCGCCTCCGCTCCACCTGTTGCGGTACTGACCAGCGCCACCGTCTCACCCGGCTTGACCTGGAGGGAGATACGGTCGAGGAGCAATGCACCGCCATCGTCCGCTATCGACAGACCGATCGCCGACAGCGGGCCGGTCATCGGCCCGGGGGCGTCGATCGTCAATGCCCCGATTGTCGGCGCAATGACACCGTCGACGGTGAACTGTTCGACGACCTGCTGATATTTGACCTGGACATCCTGCCGCGCCTGATCCCAGTCGATCAGTTCCTTCATCGGTCCGGGCAGGTCCTTGTAGGCGCCGATCACGGCCACGAGCTGGCCGACGTCCAGCCGCCCCTCGATGACCAGATACCCGCCGATCATGTAGAACAGGAAGGGCGTCAGCTGCGCGAGAAAATTGTTGAGGAACTTTACCATGAATTTCCATTGGTAAAGATCGAAGCGGATCTTGAAGATGAGCCCTAGCCGGGCAGCTATGTCGGCGCGCTCGTAGTTCGAGGTGTCGTGGACGTGAACCGCGCCGATGCCGTCGACGATTTCGCCAACCCGGCCCGAAAGCGCGCGCGCCGTCAGCTGCCGTTCGCGACCGAGGACGATCAGCCGCCGCCGCATTCGCGGGATCAGCACGATCTGGATCACCACGATCACGACCGCTATCGTTCCGAGCCAGAAATTCTGGACCATGATGAACAGCATGGCCGTCAGCGCCTGGCCGCCGAGCAGCACCGGCTGCAGGAAGGCGTCGCCGATGAAGCCGCCCAGCGGCTCCACCTCGTCCTTGACCATGGTCGCCACTTCGGCGGATTTCACCCGTTTGAAGTAAAACGGCGGAAACCGCAGCACTCGATCAACCAGATCGAAGCGGATACGCCGCAGCATGCGTTCGCCGAGGCGGCCCTTGTAGGTGTTGATGTAGAGTTTAAACAAGCCGTTGATGACGACCAGCAACAGGAACACGACGCTTAGGGCAAGCAGCGTTGCCGAGCGGTCGAGCTGAAAGCCGGAGAAGAACTGGACCTCGCCAATGAACGGCAGGTCATAGTGCAGTCTCATGAATGGCTGGGTGGCGCCCGGTTGCTCGAAGCCTTTGCCTTGGATCGGGCCGTTGACGATCAGCTTCGGCAGGTCGAAGGACATGAAATACGGGATCATCGAAAGCAGGACGATCATCAATATCCAGAGCTGCTGCTTCCTGGTGTGCCTCCAGATATAGCGGGCTAGGCTGGGTTCCATATGCGACTGTGGGTCCTTCAGCTGGAAGGATGCAGGATGTGAGAGCACCTGCCGGCGAAGGGCGCATCGGCAAGGTCTTCGTCGCCAAAGACAAGCTCGCAGCCGCAGCCCACCCAGGACGCCTTCGGTCCGGACAGATGCAACCGGCCCTCTCCGGGCAATGGCGAAGCGGCTAACAGCATAATCACGTCCCGGATCAAACAGCCTTGCGGGGGGCAAGATTGCGTTGTGTCGCCCGAAATCCCACCATACAAGACGACTATGATGGATGTCACGCAACCACGCAATGCCGCCTTGGACGGGCACGAGCAGGCCCTGGACCTTACGCGGGGAATTGCTGCCTATGTCAACCACCCTCTCGTGAGCGGGCTGGCGCGCGTCATCGCCAAGCATCCGCGGGCCGACATCGCCAACGCCTTCAACCACAAACAGGTCGCCTGCAAGATGTGGGCGCTCGACAGGCTTTTCGAAAGCTGCGGCGGCCGGTTCGAGCGCATATGGGTGCTGGGTGGATGGTACGGCGTATTGCCGGCAATGCTTTTCAACGACGCCCGTTTCGACATAGCGGCGGTCGATAGCATCGATATCGATCCCGAAGTCGGCGCGGTGGCCCTGACCCTCAACCGGGAAGCCGGCGACCGGTTCCGGGCGCTGACGGACGATATGTACGCACTCGACTATGCGGCCGGGCAACCCGACCTGGTGGTCAATACAAGCTGTGAACACATAGCCGATCTCGGCGCCTGGCTTGCTCTGCTTCCGCGCGGCACGACTGTCCTGCTGCAATCGAACGACTATTTCAGCGAGCCGACGCACATCAACTGCGTGGCTTCACTTGCAGCGTTCGAAGCCATGGCGGCGCTGCGCGAGATCAGGTTCTCCGGCGAGCTGCCGACGAAGAAATATACGCGCTTCATGCTGATTGGAACTGTTTGAAGCGCTTTGCGCGTCTCTAACACGGACGCGACCCGCGTTAGGATTTCAAGGACCAGGCTCGATGCCGCTCGCGCAGGATTTGCGCCGCGTGATGCGCGCCTTCCAGGTCGAGGCGATGCGCGGATGGCGCCGGCGCCACCAGCGCCTGTTCGATCGCTTGCGCCAAACCTTCAGGCGTTAAGTCCTTTTCCGTCAGCACCGTTGCAAGACCGAGTTCTTCGAGCATCAGGGCGCGAACCGTTTGTTCGGTCTCCCCACCGGCTGCAAATGGAACCAGCAGGGAGCGGCAACCGGCGCGCAGGACATCGCAGACCGTGTTGTAACCCGCCTGCGAGACCGACAGGCGGGCGCCGGTCAGCAGGCTGGCGAAATCCTCGCGGAACCGGAAGATGGACAGCCCCGGCGTGGCATCGCGCGCGATCGCGTCAAATTCGTCTTTCGGCAAGTTTGGGCCGGTGATCAAACACCATTTCCAAGCGTTGTTGGCATTCCTTGCGGCGGCGATGGCGGATCTGACCAGGTGTTTTCCGGCAGCGCCGCCGCCAACCGACACCAGAACGTCGAAGCGCTCGGAGGCCGCGGGCGGTGGCGGCGCGGCAACGAGCCCCGTGTAGGTGACCTCGGCTGTGATCGCCCCGGCCAGTGGAAATGTCTTGTCGATGGTTGCGAAAGCCGGATCGCCGTGAACCATGACAACGTCGAAATGCCTGTTGATAAGATCGACCGTTTCCTCGTTTCGGCCCGGCTTGACGCGCTCCTGAAGGATATCACGGACAGACGTCGCCAACAGCGGCCTGGGCGATGTCGCGTCGATGGCCTCGATCAGCGGCATGAGTTCGAAACGCATCTGCCGGCGTCCAAATGGAAACGCCTCGATCATGACGATATCAGGCCTGCAATCCCGAAATGCCTGCAGCAGCATCTCTGAACGCCGCTTCTTGAAATCATCGTCGATGGGTTTGCCTTGCAGGTCGACAAGGCCGGAAAATCCTTCATCACTTGAGGTGACAGGTGGCAGGATTACCGACTTTACCCCCGGTCCCGGAAATCCCGCGACCGGCGCTCCGCCGGTCACGACGGTGACGTCAAACCCATCATCGACCAGAGCCGCCGCGATGCGGCTGGTGCGCGCGAGATGACCGATGCCGAGCAGGTGCTGGACATACAAGAAGGCGCGCAGCCGCATCATTCGGCAGCCTGCCACTCCTGTTGGAACAGCTGTTTGAGCTGCCCAATGCTTGCCATATGGTCGAAATTGCTTCGCACGCGCCGTTCGGCGGCGTCGCCGAGGCGAGCGCGCAGCGCGGGATCACGGATCAGGCGCTCCAGCGCCTGTGCCAAGGCAATCGGGTTTTCCGTCGGAACCAGCAGCCCGGTTTCATCCGGCGATAAAAGCTCCGGCACGCCGGAAATGTCGGTCGACACGCAGGCAAGCCGCTGGCTGGCCGCCTCGACCAGAACATTCGGCAGGCCGTCCCGGTCACCATTTGCAGTGATCCTGCAGGCCAGGGCGAAAATGTCGGCGCTTCGATAGTGCTCAAGCACCTCCTCCTGCGCAAGCGCACCTTTCCAAGCGACGCGACCATCCAGGCCGAGCTTTAGCGCCAGCGCCTTGAGCCGTTCCAGTTCCTCGCCGCCGCCGATGTGCTCGAAACGCCACGCCAAATCGGCTGGCAGGAGGGCAAGGGCCTCCAGCAAGATATCGTAACCCTTCTTTTCGACGGCGCGCCCGACACTGAGAACGACAACCGGTTCGCCCGGCGCCGAGCCGTCATGCTGCTTTCGCGCCTCGCCGAAGCTGCCGAAGCGATCAAGATCGAGCCCATGATAGCTCAGATGTACGGACGAGTTGCCGTTGGCGAGTTCCTTCAGACGGTCGAAGCCTGTTCTTGTGCAGGTGACCGTCCAACGCGCCGAGGACAGCTTGCCGGCCAGATCCCAGTCCGCCGAAGTCCAGATGTCCTTGGCATGGGCCGAGCAACTCCAGGGCAGACCAAGAAGCAGGCTGGCATAGCGCGTCACCGATGCCGGCGTGTGCACGAAGTGCGCATGCAACCATCCCGCGTCTTGCGGCCATTCGGCGGCCAGCACGAGTGCCTGCCCGAAGCGGCGCACGCGATTGCGCGTAAAGTCGCGGGGGATATCGGTGGCCAGCGATCCGAGCGCGCGCCAGAAGCCCGGACGCGGCAGACAGGCAAACAGCGAGCGAACCACGCGTAGCGGCTCTTGATGCAGATATTCCGGCAGATAATGGACCGGCGCCTTGATCTCGTCATGCACGGGGTGGCGTTTCGCGTCGGTCGGCCGCCTGAGCGCGACGAGTACCAGGTCGAACCCCGCACGCTCCAGACCGAGCAGTTCCTGCGCGATGAAGGTTTCCGACAGCCGCGGATAGCCCTTCAGAACCACGACGATCTTGCGACGTTGCAACTCAGTTCGATCCTTCGATGACCGAAAGGTGATGGCCGGCCCGCCGGTCGAGCAGTTCTGCGACGATTTCGGAAATATGAGGCAGCCCTTCCAGCGTCAGATGCGGATTGCTCTGCGACGGGCGAGGCCGGTCCGGCAGCGCCACCAGTGCATCGGCAAACCGCTGGGAATCCTTGGCCTCCTCCGGCAAAAGCATCTCGATGAGGCCGAGTTCTGCTGCACGCCGCGCGCGGATCAGCTGTTCCTCGCGGGGTTCGATGCGCGGCACGATCAGCGCCGGCTTGTCGAAAGACAGGATCTCGCAATAGGTGTTGTAACCGCCCATCGCCACAACCGCCTTGGCGCCGGCAATCAGGTCTTCCATGCGGTTGTCGAACTCGATGATCTTGATGTAGGGGATCTTGGACCCCTTCCTGAGCAGCTTGTTGCGCTTGCGCGCCGGCATGTAAGGCCCAAGCACGATCAGCGCCCTGTGCTGTAATTGCGGATCCTGCTGATAGGCATCGATAACGTCGTGGATCAGTTCGGCGCCGTCACCCCCGCCACCGGTGGTAACGAGGATATAGTCGCCCTCGGGCCGATGGCCGGGCAACTCGTTCCGCGGCAGGCTCCGTTGCAGGAAACCGACGAAGGTCATCTTTGCCCTGACAGCCGGCGGCACATCCAGGCCGGTCAACGGATCGTAGAAATCCGGCGGACCATAGGCCCAGACCTTGTCGTAAAACATGCCAATCTTGCGCATCACATCCCTGCGTGCCCACTCGGCTTCGAGCAGATGCGGCGCATCCATCACCTCGCGCAGGCCCAGCACGAGCGTGGTGCCTCGCGTTTTGAGATAGGACAGCGTGTCCTCGATCTCGCCGCGCAGGCCGAGCGGTTCCTTGTCGACGATGAAGATATCCGGCCGAAAGCTCTCGGCCGTGTGGCGGATGATCGACTGGCGCATCCTTAGCGTCTCGTGCAGATCGATATCCTTTTCCAGCGAGGTGTATTCGCCGTTGCGCAACTTGATGACGCTGGGGATCTTCACGAAGTCGACACGGGCGCGGTAATCAAAGGCGCCAGCGATGGTCGCACCCGAAATGATAAGCACCTGAAGTCCGCGGAAATCCTCGACCAGCGAATGCGCGATAGTCCGGCAGCGCTGCAGGTGGCCGAGCCCGAACGTGTCGTGGCTGTACATGAGAATTCGAGTGTTTTCTGCGTGCTGGGTCATTGTTGAACGTCTTTTCGAATTCTCGCCTTGAGGGCCGTCACCGACCCGCAGGCTCCGAAACCATCCTGGTCTACAGACCTGTTTTGAAACATGAAGGCGCAATTTTCAATTTGAATCACCCAAGAAGCCGCAGATCGCCTAGCAATCCGCGAACCCACCGACTTCTCTGCACACTGCGCCGACCGGGCCGAACGCGAAAGGCCCGATGGCGCTATTCACTCCAGAATCACACTTCGTTGTGTGCACGGACGCGCGGCGATATCGCGCAATTGTCTAGCTCGCAATGATGACGTCTTGCACCACAACATGGGCTTCTTCAAGGTAGGAGCAACGACGGGCATAGATGTCTTGCTTGCCGATTTGAGGGAAGGCTACAGCGCGATGCCGCTCATGATTCGACGATTGGGAGCCAGGAATCCGGCGCGCCCGGCACGACGTCTCCAATATCTAACCGCGATGTTTGCCCTGATTGCCGGGTCCCTTGTTGTCGGGATAGCCCTCTTCCTGGCCGGTCCGGCACAGGCCCAGACGCCGGCGACCGTCCCGCCCGAAAGGGTCAAACAGCTGTTCGAACTCCTCGACGATCCGTCGGTGAAGGCCTGGGTGGCCGAACAACGAAATCAGGACGCCGGTTCAACGGCAGCCCCTGCCGCGGCAGGCGCTTCACCGGCTGACGCATCGTCCGACGCCGCGGCCGCAACGGGCCAGATGAACACGATGGCATCCTCGACGCTCGATCGGATCAAGCATCACATCGAACGGATCGTGCGAACCTTGCCCTCGCTGCCCGGCCAATTCGCGCGCGTTCGGGAAGCGACCATGGAGGATATGTCCAGCAGGGGACCTGCCGGCGTATTGATGCTGATCGCGATTTTCATCGCTGCCGGCCTTGCGCTCACCTGGGCAACGTACAAGCTGACGCGTCCATTTCGCCTTTGGATCATCGCGCAATCGAAGGATACGCCGACCGGGCGGGCCAAGAAGATTGGTGGCCGCCTGCTTTATTCCAGCCTGCTGATCGTCTCGTTCGCGCTGGGCAGCGCCGGCGCGTTCATGCTGTTCGACTGGCCAATGCTCATCCGTGAGATCGTGCTGACATTCCTGATGGCTGCAGTCGTTACATGGGGGGTGCGCACGTACCTCATAGCCCTGCTCGTCCCTTCCTTCATGCAGGTCGAGAACGCTGTCGAGGTTCGTGCCTTGCCGGTCAGCAACGAGACGGCCGACCATTGGTCCTATTGGCTGACGCGGATCGTCGGCGTCTTCGCCTTCTTCGCCGCCGCGTTTATCCTCCTGCCGGGTCTCGGCATCGACCGTGACGGCATGATGGTGCTGTCGGTGGGCGCCGATTTCGTGCTGCTGGTGCTCCTGCTGCTTGCCGTCTGGCGCCGGCCAAGGACACGGCGCGATGGGCACGGCCACACGGCAGCGACATGGCTGTTGACTGCCTATTTCGTCGCTCTGTTCCTGGAGCGCATCGTCGGCCTGTACACGTGGTTCTGGTTTACCTTGGCCGCATTCGTCCTGCCTTTTGCAATCGTGCTGACGCAGCGCGGGGTCAATTTCGTTCTGCGGCCGGGTTCGGAAGATGCCGGCCGGCCTACGATCCCGGCGGTGACGATCGCTGTGATCGATCGCGGAATCCGGATGATCCTGATCCTGGCGGCGGCTTACCTTCTTGCGCGTGTCTGGGGTCTGGACATGCAGGCCATGCGAGACGGCGATACGACGACCACGCTCATATTGCGCGGCCTGATCAATGTCATTGTCATTGCTCTTGCCGCCGATTTCGGCTGGTCGATCATCAAGGCCTTGATCGAACGAAAGCTGGGCATCGAAACGTCGCATGCGGTGATCGGCGAGGAGGACATCCCAACCCTCGATCCGCAGCAGGCGCGGCTGCGCACGCTGTTGCCCATCATCCAGAACATTCTGCTCGCAGTGATCGTCGTTATGGCGGTGCTGATGATGCTCGCCTCAATTGGTATCCAGATCGGCCCGCTGATCGCCGGCGCCGGCGTCGTCGGCGTCGCCGTGGGTTTTGGCGCGCAAACCATCGTCAAGGACGTGATCTCAGGCGTGTTTTATCTGCTCGACGATGCGTTTCGCGTCGGCGAATACATTTCATCGGGCAGCTACAGGGGTACGGTGGAGAGCTTTTCGCTGCGCTCGGTGAAGCTGCGGCACCATCGCGGCCCGCTGTTCACAATACCGTTCGGTGAACTCGGAGCCGTCCAGAACCAGAGCCGCGACTGGGTTACCGACAAATTCAACATCACCGTCGGCTATGACACCGACATCGACTTCGCTCGTAAGCTGATCAAGCGCATCGGCCTGGAACTGGCGGAAGACCCCGAATTCAAAAACTGGGTGATCGAACCGATCAAGATGCAGGGCGTACAGGAGTTCGGTGAGTACGGCATCGTCTTGAGGGTCAAGGTCACAACCAGACCGGGAGGCGCCTTCGCTATGAAAGGCAGATTCTTTTTACGCCTCCGCCAGGCCTTCAAGGAGCAGGGCATCGAACTCCCATTCCCGACCGTCCACGTCGAGGGGCTGCAGAACCCACATGGGGCAGAGAATGCGCCTGTGGAGATCACACCGGAGCTAAAAATGGCCGTTGCGCAGTCGCATACCAATCGGCGCAGAAAAAAAGCCGGCACAACGGAGTAGGAAAGCTGTGACGCCCGCTGGTAGCAGCGGAATGTTGATTATTTGCGTCAACGAGGCTGCAACCCTCGGTGATCCTTGTCGTTTCCGATGGCGATGCGGCACCCGCATCCATGCTAGCTCAGTTGGGTGTGGCGTTCCTCACATCGGAAGCTCGGGGCTATTTTCGGCAAAGTATTCATGACTATCGCCATTTTCTGTAGCTTGCGGCGGGTTTTCAACCGCGAGTATCTTGGCAAAATTTTGACCGCCAGATGAATAGTCGTCCGTGAAGGCGACGACCTCAAAGTGACTAATTTCGTGTACAATCGTTCCAGATCTTGAATCCGTTCCTTTCAGAGCCGCCGACCAGAACTTTTGACAAACAAAAATATTATAAGGTTGATCACGGAACACATACGCATAGACATCCGGTCCGCAGATGCTGCCGTGGCATCCAAACGTTATTGTCTTGTTTGCAAGAGCATCCGCAATCTTCGAGAAATTTCCAGTGGTCTTTGCGTACAGTCCTACGGTATGCGCCCCAAACCATGTCCGATATCGTTGGGAATTCGGCTGCTGGGCAGAGGGCGTGCCCTGCAAAACCTGCAGGGCAGCCGAGGCTATGTTGTTTGCCTCCGCCAGCGCAGCGCCAATATCAGCCTGTTGAGAGCTGTCACAATGGTCGAATCTGGGTGCCGAGAGCGGTATCCGTTCCGGAGGAATTCGACCGGATAGAAGCCTGAACGTGGCGGCGTTGCTCAGAACCTGGGCGCGTCTCAGGGCAGCTGGATGACCAACCAGCAGACCCACTCGCTCTGTATCATAGGTAACCGCATAGTTCCCTGCTTCATAGATGGCGTAGTACAATGACAGATCGACGGTCGCCGAAATCGATCGTCCGGGTTCGATATCGATAAAATCAGCCTCGGTCGGTTCTGCTCGCTTCACCAAAGGGCCAATATACTGAATTGGCTGCGACCCTCTCGTCACTGAAAAAATTTGGCCCGAGACGCCGTCGATCGGCGTGGTCCATCTGAGCACCCTGATCGGGCTGCCCGATCGGTTCGTGAGAGTAAAAACAATAGTTAGGGGGGTATCGTTTCCATAAGAAGTCAGGCGCGATTGCAGAACTATCTCAATTTCCTGATTCTGCTGCGCAAACGCCAAGGGCACAAGGCTAAAAAAATACAAAAGTACAAGCGTCACACTCCGAACAATACTTGGCATTTTACGCTCCCATATAACCACGATCAGACGGAATTGCTGCGTCTACGTGAGTTTTTAGTTTGCGATAACATACCTGAATCGCCCGCAGCCTACCTTACAAATTAGGAATGAAATTGCTGCGGGCTGGGCATTGCAACTTACCTCAGATTCAAAAAAACAGGAACGCGAAATCATGTCCGTTGCCGCGAATGTCAGCGATTTCGACTGACACCTCTTTCGGGGTGGTATAAGATGAATGGGTACTTTCCCATCAAGCTCCATAGAGGGGGCCATCATGAGCGAGCGTTGGAAAGGCATAATCACTAACTGCGCGAGTTTGAGAAATCTTGCCCTGGTTTGTGGGTTCTTTTTTGCTTTAAGCGGCACTGCTTCAGCTGATTCCTGCGGAACAGATGCTACTGCCGGTTGGGATGTCGAGAATCCTCCGGCCGAGGATCGTCAAGCAATTCAAGATCTCTTGTCCCGCTATGCCTGGACGATCGACGAAAGAAATGCACCCGCGTTCACTGGTCTCTTTGCGGAACCGAGATCGTCTTACTATAAGATTTGCAGTTCAGGCAACAGTATCCTCAAGTTGACACTCGGCATGGGTCCGGAGTCGGCAACCGATCTCCTCGGACAGATGACAATAATACTTAAGAAGATGGAGACCGATAGCCTCCAGACTCGGCACCTCGTGACCAATACCTTGTTCGACGTGGTTGACGATAAGACGGTGAACACCAAATCGATAGTCCTGGTGACTCTGCAGGACTCCCACTCTCCGGCACCGGTTCTTGACTATTCGGCGGATGCCCGGGCCTCTTTTGTAAAGGGGGACGACGGCAGGTGGCGATTTCAATCGCTTACAGTCCACGCCGACTATGTTGCTGGCTCTATCGCAGCGAAGAAGCGATGACGCCCAGAGATCGGCCATGGGTTCACTGGCACGCTCCAGTGGGCTGAAATGCGTGCCGTTGCGCTGATCGCTGCGGTCCTCGGCATTGTGTTTGTCCTAATATCCGGGACGATCGGGCTTCGACATGCAGCTTTCGTATCGACGCCGCAAGCCGGTGAGAGGCACGGCTCCGATCAGGACGACCTGGATTCGAAGTCGTTCGCCAACGCCGTTACGCGATGGAATCCCGACATCTTTTGGGCGCCGGCCTCAAAGAGCACCGACGTCATAACCAGGTCTGGCGATGAAGCGCGAGCGATCTTCGGTCCTATTCCCGACGGCGATTGCGACAGCCCACAGATGAAGGTCATCCCACTGGAAGTCGACGGCAATGTCGTCGACCTCAAGCCCAATCCAACAAAACCGGGCACTCCGCTGGAGTTCGAGCACAGGAACGAGAACGGAGAGGTGGTGAAATGGACGGCGACTTTGCCCAAATGCGACAAGCCTTCGCTGACCGGCAGCACGACCTACTGTGGGCTGAACTCACGTGTCGTCAGAGTCGTGCGCGGCAACGTGGAATGGCTGTTCCTCTGCAGGAAATCGAATATCAGCCAGGAGGTCAGCACCGATCCCTACTGGACGCGGTCGGATCCGAGGTTTTCTGTCTTCGGCACCATCGGGTTCAACCGGAAATCCGGAGAAATTGTCTTCTTCGACGGCCGCAAGGACCAGAGCCAGTTCGATTGGTCAAAGCCCCTCGTTCCGCCGGGCGGGCGCAGCTATTCCGATGAAGCGGGAAGGGACACGGCGGAGAAAATCTATGATCCGACGTTCCAGATCTCGTGCCATGCATGCCATGACAACAAAAGCCCCTATGTGATCGATCCGCACATTGCGCAGAGCAGGGTCGGTTTTCGTTCGGCCGGCGATGCCAGATCGACCGCCTTCAGCCTGGGCGATTTTCTACCGCACCGGCCGCGGTTGCCGGACGCGCCGTTCCGCGTGGTCGGCTCCGGCTACACCGGCACCTACCGCAATGAACTCAGCCAAGCCAGGACGGTCGAAGATCCGACGGGCAACTGCACAAGCTGCCACACGCTTACCACACAAGTCACGGGCCGCCGTTTTGCCGCCGACGCGGCGGGGCACGAGCCGACAGTCACGTTGCCGACCTGGGTCCAGTTGCTCGAGCTGCACGAGGAACAGGTCGTCTACGCCGAGATAGAAGCACACCGCACGAACTGGGCGGCCGGCAGCGGTGGCATCCATCCCTGGATGTTGCCGGGGTCGGGCAATGACCTGTCCTCCAGCGCGCCGCGACTGAGCTCGGAAGACTGGCGCAAGCTGAGCGACTGTCTGTGGGGAGCCGGCGGCTCCGAGTGCGGCTACCGCCCGCTCTACACCGGCTGCCCGGCGCCGGAGGCGGAGGCGGAGGATGAAGGCTCTTCGCTCGCCGATGCCAGGATTCAGGTTTTGCCTCCCCTGCCCGGAGCGGCGGTGAAGACGCCTGTCCTTCGCGTAAGCTGGACCTTTCGCAACAGCTACGGTGGCGTTCCTGAGCGCGACGATGTCAGGATCAATGTGGCAGTCGGCGCCGCCGCGATTCCGGCAAACGGGGATCCACCGCAAAGCGGCGAATATCCGAGCATCGAGCAGGCAAAAGGAACCGACGCCGTGGCCATCTCCGGTCCCGTCAGTTCAGCCGGCTCCAGCTTGCTGGTCCAGGACGTTTCGTTTGCCGGCCACACGAAATGGAGCGACCCGACGCCGTCGATGTCGCCGCGCACCTTCCAGATCGATCTGCCTGGCGAATGCAACCGACGCACCTTGATCCGGCTGGTGCCCAAACGGTTCTGCTTCGACCAAAGCCAAGCGGCATTCAGCGAGGCAGACCATTTGGTCTATGCCGACGTTCGGTGTGACGAGCATCGATGATCCATCTGACGCGATCGAAAGCGGCTGGTGAGCGCCGCGATTTGCGATAACATGACCGGGTGCTACATGGTCGCCGCACCAAGGAGGGTCCCGGAGCGTGACCACGCCGGTTCCATTGGCTAGCCCGATTTTGCCCGGCCCGGCGAAGTCTGTTGCGGAGCGGCGTTATCTCACCATCCTGTTTTGCGACATGGTGGGGTCGACCGAATATGCCGACCGCCTGGATCCCGAGGATTTCCAACGCCTGATTGAGACCTTTCTGCAGACCTGCAGCAGCGTCGTGCGGCGCCACAAGGGTGTGACGGCCAGCTACATCGGCGACGCCATACAGGCCTATTTCGGTTATCCGATAGCTGGCGAGGACGACAGCGAGGTCGCGGTGCTGGCGGCGCTCGAGATCGTCGATGCGGTGGCCACCATCTCGGCAAATCAGGGATATCCGTTGCAAGTGCGGGTGGGCATCGCGAGCGGCCAGGTGGTGGTGGGGGAGTTCGTCGGCGCGCCGAGCGGCGTATCCACCGTCGCCTTCGGCCACGTCGCGCATCTGGCGGCGCGGCTGCAGGTACTGGCCAAGCCGAATATGGTCCTTGTCGACGCGGCGACCTTCGAGGCGGCGAGCGGCGCAATCGATTTCACCAGGTTCGGCAAACATGAGCTGAAGGGATTCGCCGAACCGGTCCAGGTTTGGCAGGTGCAGCGGCAGCGCATGGTGCCGACCCGTTTTGCAAAGCGCGCGCATATGACCAGGCTGTGCGGCCGCAATGCCGAACTGCGACTGCTGATGGAGCGCTGGGAGACCGTCGTGCGCGACAGGCGCGGCAGTGCGGTGTGGGTCTCGGGAGAGTCGGGTATCGGCAAATCCCGGTTGCTCAACGAGATCCAGCAGCGCCTGCGCAGCTTTCCGCAGCTGACCATGCAATGTTCTCCGACCTTCGAGAACAGCACCCTTTATCCGTTCCTCGCCGAATTGCAGAGGATCGCAACGATCGAGGACGGTGACCCAACGGAGGAAAAGCTCCGAAAGCTCAGCAACGGATTGTCGATGGGTTCGGTGTCCAGCGACGTCGCGCTGGCGATCTTCTCAAGCCTGCTCGGGATACCAACGGCCAGGCCGGACAGGCTCGAGGGAATTAGCGCCGAACGGCAGCGCAACATCGCCGAACAGGCGTTGATGGATCTGGTCGGTTATCTGGCGCGCACCACCCCGATCCTGATCTTGTTCGAAGATGAACAATGGGCCGATGCGACCTCGCGCGAGCTTCTCGACAAAATCGTCGCCAGCCTGGCTGCGACCCCCGCGCTGCTGCTCGTATCGAGCAGGAACACCGCAAGCCTTCCATGGTTCAACAGGCCGGATGTGCATCACATCAGGCTTGAAGCGCTCGGACGCGAGGATGCCGAAGCTATTGTCCATGACATCAGTCCGAATGCGGTCGCCGCTGATGTTTCAGTGGTGCTCGATCGCAGTGAAGGCGTCCCGCTCTATATCGAAGAGCTTACCCGGAGCGTGGTCGAAACAGGGTTGCGGCTGGACGCAGCGCAGCCCAAGCGTTTGTCACTCACGAACAACATTCCAAACTCCCTGCAGTTCTTGCTGCTTGCCCGCCTCGACAGGCTGGGGCCAGCAAAGGAAGTTGCGCAGATCGCAGCGGCGATCGGCCGAAAATTTGACTTCGACATACTGCGCGAGATTTGCGATTGGCCCGAAGCGGAGCTGCGCAACGCAGTTGGCGACCTGATGCGCACGGGGCTGGTCGTCGCCGAGCGAGGGACAGCCGGCGCGGGCTTTTCGTTCAGCCACGTGCTCCTGCAGCAGGCCGCCAGAGGCACGATGCTGCACGAACGTGCGCAGCAGATTCATCGGTTGATTGCCGAATGTATCGAACTGCGCGACCGCAACGCGGCTTTTGCCCGTCCCGAAGTGCTCGCCGAGCATTTCGCCGACGCAGGTCTGTTCGATCGCGCCGCTGATTACTGGCTGCTGGCAGGGGTGAAGGCAGCCAAGACTTGGGCAAAAGCTGACGCGGTGCGTATCTTCAGGAAGGGGCTTGAAGCCGCGAAACTCTTGCCCGATTCCGACGATCGCAGCCGCAAGCTGCTTCGCTTCGAACTGGAGCTGGGCGACGTGCTCTACGCCGCGCAAGGCTACGTGACCGGCGAAGGCAGTGCCGCATATCAGCGGGCCATAGCACTGAGCGGGAAGCTCGGCGAACCGGAAGCGACGATCAGGGCGCTCGACGGGCTTTTCGGAACCCATTTCAACTCGGGCCAGTTTGGCAAGGCCCTTGCAGCCAGCGATGAGTTGATCCGGGTTGGCGAGGAGGGCGGCTACCTGAATGCGCTCGTCATAGGTTTGCAGTTCAAGGGGATGACCCTGTTCAGTCAGGGCGAGTTGGTGGCGGCCCGGCAATATCTCGAGCGCGCTCTCAGCCACAAGGAAAGCGCGGACAAGGTCGGCAGCGACTTTCCGAGCATGGCCATGATCTACCTTTCCTGGACCTTGCACATTCTGGGGTATCGCCGTCAGGCGCTCAAACTCTACCTCGAGGCCGAGACGACCGTTCGGCAGCAGCCCGCCTATCGCTTGGCCGCTTGCCTGGGAAACGGCTGCGTGTTGTTCGCCTTCCGCGAAGAAAGCAGTTTGATCGCTCGACTGGCCGACGAACTCCTGCCGCTGGCGCAGGAAAATGGCTTCAATCTCTGGGCAAGGGTGGCGCGCTTTTTTGGCGGCCTGGCTGCATCGGACCTCGATGACAATCTGGCGGGAAGCCACATGATGGCATTGACCGAAAATGACCTTGAAGATCAGGAGGTCGACAAGTCGTGTTATTTAGGTTTACTCGCCAAGGCTTTCATGAACTCCGGGCAATTCGATATAGCGGCAGAGACCGTTGAGAAAGGTCTGCACGAGGCCGAAAAGATCGGCGAGCATTACTTTACAGCCGCCTTGCTTCGCATTCGCGGTGAGATCGAACTTGCAAACGGAGCGGGAGACAGGGCGGCAGAGGCTTCTTTCCGCGAGGCGATTGCCTTTGCGCGGCGGCAGAACGCCAGGAGTTGGGAGCTGCAGGCGACCACCAGTCTGGCGAAGCTATTGCGGTCACAGGGCAGGTTCGAAGAGGCCCGTGCGGAATTGCGGGAGATCAACGATTGGTTCATCGCAGCAGACGTGGCGTGATCGACGCCTTGTGCCAGCTACGATCGGCCGGCGGGCGCTGGATAGCTCCGCTGTTGATTTCGCTGGAAAGTTTCCAGCAGCCTCCGCAGCCCATCAAGATTGAGGATCCGGCGTGACGGTACTTAACGATCGTCTTCTCGAAAGCAAGATGACCAAGGTGGAGCAGTCGCGAGCCTGGAGCCCACGCGTCATCTCGAAATTCGAGACGCTGATCAGGAGCGCCGACGACCACTCACTCCATCGCGTCAATCCGTTGACCTTTGCTCGCGACCGCGCGGTCGCGGAGCCTGAAGCAATCGACCTCTTCCTTCATGCCGCCCGCTGCGGCTTGTTCGACATGAGCTGGGATGTGCTCTGTCCACAGTCCGGTATGGTGCTCGATAGTTTCGGCGCCCTGCGCACGCTGAAGACCCACTACGTCTGTGGCCTGTGCGACGTATCCGGCGACACCGACCTCGACGACTTCATCGAGGTCACCTTCTCGATATCGCCGAAGCTGCGGCGCCTGCCGTACCACGATCCCGAGACGCTTTCTGTCGAGGATTTTCACTGGAAACTCCACTTCGGACATGACGGGCGGCTACCGGGGCAAGACGTTCGCTTTCTGGACCTACTGCGCGGCTTCGTTCGGGGCATGACGTTTCTGCCGCCCGGCACCACCACAGTGCTCCGCGCCGACCTGGGACCGGGCGCGCTTGCGGGCGTCAACGTGCAGACGCAGGCCGCATTCGCGGTGCCGATATCAGGCGACCAGGTATCTGCGCCGACACTGCTGAAGATCGACTACGACGGCAAACGCTTCTTGCCGGCGTTGCCCGCCGTGCCACCCGGTCCGATTGTCATCGAGGTCGCGAACAGAGGGCCGGTGCGAGGTTCGTTGCTTGCCATCAACTGGCCGCCCGAGCTTGTCGCGCTGACGACCAAGCCGGCGCTCGATTTCGACCCCTATGTTTCCGGTGGAGCGCTGCTTGCGCGGCAGACCTTCCGCCAGCTCTTCCGATCCGAACGTGTCGACGAGAAGGAGGGGCTCGGCATCCGGCAGATCACCTTCCTGTTCACGGACCTCAAGGGTTCGACCGCCATGTATGAACGGCTTGGTGACCTCAACGCCTACGCTTTGGTCCGCGAGCATTTCGCCCTGGTCAACGCGGCGGTGCAGCAACATGCCGGAGCGGTGGTCAAGACGATCGGGGATGCGGTGATGGCAGTCTTCTCGCAGCCTTCGGATGCGATTTCGGCTGCACTGCACATCTTTGAAGACATCGATCGCTTCAACGGCGAGCATGACGGGCCAGGGATCATCCTCAAGATCGGTGCCCACTGTGGACCGTCGATCGCCGTGACACTCAACGACAACCTCGACTATTTCGGCCAGACGGTGAATGTCGCCGCGCGCGTGCAATCGCTGGCGGAAGCCGGCCAGATCTGCATTTCCGAGGCGCTCCATTCCGCGCCCGGGGTCAGCGAAATGCTTGCCGGCCATCGCGTGTTTGGTTTTGACGCGCCCCTTCGGGGCGTGGAGGGTGATGCAACCGTCTATCGCATCATGCGGGGATAGATACGCTTGCGTGCCGACTCCAGCCGGCCGACCGGTTCAGCCGCAGGCTGGAAACATCATGTGGTGATGCCAGCGCTTTCCCAATCTCGTCGAGATGCACGATCTGCCGATGAAGGCGGGATCCTGGCGCCGCCACTTCGGTGATCTCAATGATGCTGGCTGGCGCGACGGGCATGCTCACGGATGTGTTCGCGAGAAATGCCGGCATCCGCCAGGGTTCTGTCCGGAACCCGCCGCAAGCTCGCAAGCGTCTGACGATAGACAAGCCAGCGGGTGAAACGGTCTCGAAGTTCATACAACATGATTGTCTCCTTTGGCGCGCGGAATGCCCCGCACGCCGGGTTTCTCGAAAACGCAAAGAGCCTGTGCAAGCGGGTGCATGACCGAAGGGACTGCACTGGCTTTCTGACCAGCCTGGGCGCCTGCCGCTGTCCCGCCAGGCACGATTGTCCAAGGCCGCCAATGGCTGCATACTTGCGATGATGCCCGCTTCGCGCTACAGCCAAGGTCGCAAGGCATTTTTCATTTCTGCAAAATGGATATTGGCTGGGACGATCTGAGGCTGTTTCTCGACGTTGCGCGACTGGGTGGCCTGAGCGCGGCGACGGCGACCACGCGCCTCAGCGCAGCTACCCTTGGACGACGCGTCACCGCGCTTGAAAAGCAGATCGGCGAGCCGCTGTTCGTGCGTCAGCAGACCGGCTACCGGCTGACCCCGGTCGGCGAAGAATTGCTGCGGCGCGCCGAGGACGTCGAGGCGGCAATGCAGTCGCTGACCCGCTGGCGCGAAGGAAGCCTGCCCGACCGCATTGTCCGCGTCTCGGCCGGGCCATGGACCTCGGCTTTCATTTCCGCCCATATCGGCGAGGTCTGGACGGTCGATGACGGCATAAGGATGGAGTTCGTCACCACCACCGACCGGGTCGACATCGGACGTCGTGCCGCCGACGTCGGCATCCGCAGCGAGCGCCCGACCGAGCAGTGGCTGGCTGGCCGTCAGAGCGGCAAGGTCGCCCACGCGCTTTACTCCGGACGCCACCTGATCAACGGCATCGCCGCCGGCTTGTTCGTCGGCGTCACCGGCGAAGGGGCAAACGTTGCCTCGGCGCGCTGGCTGCAAGCCCATCACGGCGACCGCATTGCGGTGCGCGGCAACAACACCCATTCGGTGCGAGAACTGGTGGCCGCCGGCGCCGGCCTTTCGATCTTTCCGTGCTTCGTCGGCGACAGCGATCCACGACTGGTGCGCGTCGCCCGGCCCATCCCCGAACTGGAAACCGACCAATGGATCGTCACCCATCACGAAGAACGCCACTCGCCGCCAGTGCGAAAAGTCGCCGACCGGATTGCCGCGTTGATGCAAGCGCACCAGCCGCTGTTTCGCGGCGAGACGCCGATGCAATGAGCCTCCAGAGGCCGATCTCGAGACCGTTCTTCCGTGCAAAACGTTGACGGGTGGCAGGCGGCAGTTCACCTTCGCTTGCCTGCCATCCACCTGATTTCTGGAATCCATCGAAGTCCATGCAATACGATACAACCCAGGCGACAAGGCAGGCTCAGAGGAACGATCAGAGCCATCCCGTCAGTGCGGACCTGATCGCTGTCGTCATTGCCGTGACGAATGGCGAGCCGCGCGTCCTGACCATCGAGCAGGCGCAAGCTTTGCCGTCCGGCCCTTTCGAGCTCGACCATCGCTCCTTGCAATCGGGCTTGCGGGCATGGGTGGAGCGGCAGACCGGTCACCTGCTAGGCTATATCGAGCAGCTCTACACGTTTGCCGATCGCGACAGGACAGGCGATGCGCGCGTGCAGATATCGATCAGCTATCTCGGCCTGACACGGGAAGAGCAGGCCGAAAGGTCGCCAACGCATGGTTGGCGGGGCTGGTATGAGTATTTTCCGTGGGAGGATCACCGCGTGGGCGCGCCGCCCATTCTGGCCGATATCCTCATGCCCCGGCTTTTGGCCTGGGCCGACGTTGCCGAGGATCTCGGCGTGCGCCGCGATCGCCGGCAACGCGTGGCATATGCCTTCGGCCTGGATGATCGCGGCTGGAACGAGGAGCTTGCTCTGCAGCGCTACGAACTGCTCTATGAGGCCGCGCTGGTGCCGGAGGCTACACGCGGCCGGGACAATGGCATTCCGCCGGCCATTCCGGGCCGACCAATGACTGCCGACCACCGCCGCATTCTGGCGACCGGGATCGCCAGGCTTCGAACCAAGATCAAATACCGCCCCGTCGTGTTCGAGCTGATGCCGCCGGCTTTCACGCTCTTGCAACTGCAGCGCACCGTCGAAGCGCTCGCTGGGCGGCTCGTGCACAAACAGAATTTCCGGCGCCTCATCGAACAGCAGGATCTGGTCGAGGAGACCGGGGAGACGATGTCGGACACCGGCGGGAGACCGGCCAAGCGCTTCCGCTTCCGCCAGACGGTTCTGGCGGAACGAACTGTCGCAGGGACAAAATTGCCACTTTCACGCGCTTGACATTCCTTATGCTCAAGTTAAGCATATACCCTAGTTATACTCAACGCGAGCATAATGAGGGTAAGGCATGTTCAACGCCTCCACGCGCACCGCCGCGCTGTACGACCGCGTGCGGCGGGCTATCCCGCCGATCGAATGGCCCGCCTTCGCCGGCGACATCGACGCCATTCTCGACCTGAAGCGGCAACGAAACGCTGTCATCCTTGCGCACAACTATCAGACGCCGGAGATCTTCCATTGCGTCGCCGATATCGTCGGCGACAGTCTGGCGCTTGCCCGCAAGGCGATATCGGCCGAAGCGGACGTGATTGTGCTGGCCGGCGTGCATTTCATGGCCGAGACGGCGAAGCTGCTCAACCCTGAGAAGACCGTGCTCATTCCCGACCTGCGCGCCGGCTGTTCGCTGGCGGACTCCATTACCGCCGAAGATATCCGCCTGCTCAGGCAACGCTATCCGGGCGTGCCGGTCGTCACCTATGTCAACACGTCGGCCGAGGTGAAAGCCGAGTCCGACATCTGCTGCACGTCAGGCAATGCGAAGGCGGTCGTCGAGTCGCTTGGCGTCCCTCGGGTGATCATGCTGCCGGACGAATATCTGGCCCAGAACATCGCCGCGCAGACCGACGTTGAGATCATCGCCTGGAAAGGACATTGCGAGGTGCATGAGCGCTTCACGCCCGCCGATATTCGCGAGTTGCGCGAAAGCCATCCCGGCGTGACGGTGCTGGCGCATCCCGAATGCCCGCCCGACGTGGTGGCCGAGGCCGATTTTTCCGGCTCGACCGCCGCCATGTCAGGCTATGTCGAAAGGCAAAAGCCGCCCCGCGTCGTGCTGATGACGGAATGCTCGATGAGCGACAATGTCGCGCTTCAGCATCCCGAGGTCGAATTCATCCGGCCCTGCAATCTCTGCCCGCACATGAAGCGGATAACGCTGGCCAACATTCGCACGGCACTCGAAGAGAACCGCCATGTCGTGAGCATCGAGCCCGGCATCGCCGGCCGCGCGCGCCTGGCCGTCGAGCGGATGCTGGCCGTATGAGCGTGCAAAATCTCGACGGCCGCCCCGTCATCATCGGCGGCGGCATTGCCGGACTGATGACCGCGCTGCATCTGGCGCCGCAGCCGGTGCTTCTTCTGTCCAGGGCACCGCTGGGGGCTGACGCATCGAGCGCCTGGGCGCAAGGTGGGCTGGCCGCCAGCCTCGGCGACGACGACGATCCGGCACTGCATCTGGCCGACACCCTCGCCGCCGGCGATGGGCTCTGCGACAGGGAGATGGCCAGCCGTATCCTCAATGCCGCGCCCGGCGCCATCGATCGGCTTGCGGGCTTCGGGGTCCGCTTCGACCGGGCACCAGACGGAACATTCCGCCTCGGACTGGAGGCAGCGCACAGCCGGCGGCGAATCGTCCATGCCGGTGGTGACGGCAGCGGACGAGAGGTCATGCGTGCCTTGGTCGCGGCCGTCCGCTCGACGCCGACGATAGAGGTCGTTGAGGGGTTCGAAGCGCGCCGGCTGGCCGTGGAGGACGGCAGCATCGCCGGCGTGCTGGCGACCTGCTCGACTGGTCCGGTGTTCTTCGCCACGGGACGGGTCGTCCTCGCCACGGGCGGCATCGGTGGCCTGTTCCTCGACAGCACCAATCCATTGGGCAGTTGCGGACAAGGCCTGGCGCTCGCAGCGCGTGCCGGCGCTACCCTTGCCGACCTTGAGTTCGTCCAGTTCCACCCGACCGCACTTGACGGGTCCGGCCGCCCCATGACGCTGATCAGCGAGGCTGTTCGCGGCGAAGGCGCAACCATCGTCGATGGAAGCGGCCGGCGTCTTCTTCAAGGCGTGCAAGGGGCGGAACTTGCGCCGCGCGACGTGCTGGCGCGTGCCGTCTGGAACCATCTTGCGAACGGCCACCGCGTCTTTCTCGATGTGCGGGAAAGACCCGGCCCGGCATTCGCGCGGCAGTTCCCGACGATCGCGTCGGCCTGCGGCAAGGCCGGCATCGATCCGACGCGCGATCTCATTCCCATACGCCCTGCCCAGCACTATCACATGGGTGGTATCGCCGTGGATGGCTCCGGCCGCACGTCCGTTTTGGGGCTTTGGGCCTGCGGCGAAGTCGCCGCGACGGGGTTGCACGGCGCGAACAGGCTTGCCAGCAATTCCCTGACCGAGGCGGTGGTCTGCGCGCGCTGGGTCGCCGAAAGCATCGCGGGAACCGCTGCCCTCCGGACAAGGCAAGCGAATGCAAGCGACTGCCCGCCGTCCGATCCCGAGGCGGTGCGTCCCCTCTTGTCGCGTGCGCTCGGCGTCGTGCGGGACGGTGAAGGCTTGAAAGCAGCCGCACGGTCCTTGTTGCCGCTCGCCGAGCACGAGGGCGCGGACCCGGCGGCCGTCGGGTTGATGATCGCGATTGCCGCGTTGCTGCGCCGGGAAAGCCGCGGCGCTCACTATCGGACAGACTTTCCCCATCACGCGACTGATGGCCGGCGCTCCGAAATTACGCTCGAAGCAGCACTTGCGGCAGCGCGGGAACTTGCACACTCGCCAGCGCTGGAAACCGTAACCTGATGACCCTCTCGCCACTTCCCGCAATCATGCTCGAGCCGATGGTGCGGGCGGCTCTTCTCGAAGACCTCGGCAGAGCCGGCGACGTGACCACGGACGCCATCGTACCACGAGATCGCCATACGACGACCGTGCTTGCGGCTCGCCAGCAAGGCATCATCGCCGGCCTCGATCTGGCGATGCTCGCCTTCAAGCTGATCGATCCGAATGTCGAGATGACGGTGGAGCGCGCGGACGGCAGCGACGTAGCGCAGGGGGAGACCATCGCGTCGGTGAGCGGCCCGGCCCGTGCCATTCTCACGGCGGAACGCACGGCGCTCAATTTCCTGTGCCATCTCAGCGGCATAGCCACGGCGACCGCAGCGATCGTCAGTGCGATCCGCGGGCACAAGGCGAAGATCGTCTGCACCCGCAAGACGACACCGGGCTTGCGGGCAATCGAAAAATACGCCGTGCGCGCCGGCGGCGGCGCCAATCACCGCTTCGGCCTCGACGACGCCATCCTGATCAAGGACAACCACATCGCCATCGCCGGCGGAATTCGCCCGGCGATGGAGCGGGCGCGAATGAGCGTCGGCCATCTCGTCAAGGTCGAAGTCGAGGTCGATATGCTGGCCCAGTTGGAAGAAGCCTTGGCGCTTGCCCCCGACGCAGTCCTGTTGGACAACATGTCAGTCGATGACTTGCGCAAGGCGGTGGCCATGGTTGATGGCCGGGCGGTCACCGAGGCGTCTGGCAGGATCACCGCCGCGATTGCGCCAGCCGTTGCCGCAACCGGTATCGACCTGATTTCCATCGGCTGGTTGACTCACAGCGCCCCGATCCTCGATATCGGCCTCGATTATCGTGAGCTTTGATCGTCGGACCAGGCCATCTAAAGTCTAGCCGGCTCGCCACAACGCAAGGAACAGGATCGAAATGCACGCAGCGATTTCGGAAAAGACCGCGCCTGAAGTTCAATCCCTCGGCGACCGCCAGGTATGGAGCCTGGAAGAAGCCCAGGCTCTCCACGATGCGCCTTTCAACGACCTCTTGTTTCAGGCGCAGACCGTTCACCGCCAGAACTTCGATCCCAACAAGGTCCAGCTCAGCCGGCTTCTCAGCATCAAGACGGGCGGCTGTCCGGAGGATTGCGGCTATTGCAGCCAGTCGGCGCACCATGAAAGCGGGCTGAAGGCGTCGAAGCTGATGGAGGTCAGGCGCGTCATCGCCGAGGCGACCAAGGCGCGCGACGCCGGCGCCACCCGCTATTGCATGGGCGCCGCCTGGCGAAATCCCAAGGGGCGCGACATGGATGCGGTCGTGGCGATGGTCGAAGGCGTCAAGGCGCTGGGCATGGAGACCTGCATGACGCTCGGCATGCTCGACCTCGGCCAGGCGCAGCGGCTGAAGGAGGCTGGCCTCGACTACTACAACCACAACATCGACACCTCCGAGCGCTACTACTCAGAGATCATCTCGACCCGGACATTTGCCGACCGGCTGGATACGCTGGCCAATGTCCGCGACAGCGGCATCAAGGTCTGCTGCGGCGGCATTGTCGGCATGGGCGAAGAGCCGGTGGACCGGATCGACATGCTGGTGACGCTGGCCAACCTGCCGGAACATCCGGAAAGCGTTCCGATCAACATGCTCATCCCGATCGCCGGCACCCCGCTTGCCGATGCCAGGCCGATCGAGCCGATCGAGTTCGTGCGCGTGATCGCGCTGGCGCGCATCATGATGCCGAAATCGCATGTCCGACTTTCCGCCGGGCGCACCGCCATGACCGACGAGATGCAGGCGCTGTGCTTCTTTGCCGGCGCCAATTCGATCTTCGTCGGCGACACGCTGCTGACGGCGGACAATCCTGGCGAGGACAAGGATAGCCTTCTGTTCCGCCGTCTCGGCATCGAGCCGATGGACCTCGAGGCGCAATGAACGAAGCGCCGCTTGCCCGCTATGACGCGACCTTGCGCGGACTGGCGCGCAAGGACCGTCTGCGGACGCTTTCGCCGCGCGCCGGGCTCGATTTCTCGTCCAACGACTATCTCGGGCTCGCCGCCTCCAAAAGACTCGGCGACGCGGTGGCGGCGGCGATCGCGCAGGGCACGCCGGTCGGCGCGACCGGATCTCGGCTGCTGCGCGGCAACGCGCCGGAACACGAGGCACTGGAGGCGGACGCGGCAGCGTTCTTCAGAGCCGACCGCGCGCTGTTCTTCGGCACCGGCTACATCGCCAACTTCGCCCTGCTGACCGCCCTGCCGCAGAAGGGTGACCTTTTGGTCCTCGACGAATTGGCTCATGCCAGCATGCATGAGGGGGCCCGCGCCGGCCGTGCCGAGTTCAAGCTCGCCGTGCACAACGACGTCGATGCCTTCGAGGATGCAATCACGCGCTGGCGCGCCGAAGGCGGCACCGGGCGCGTCTGGATCGTGGTCGAAAGCCTCTACAGCATGGACGGCGACCGCGCGCCGATGGACGGTCTGGTCGTGCTGGCCGACCGCCACGAGGCCTTCATCGTCGTCGACGAGGCGCATGCCACCGGCGTCTGGGGGCCAGACGGCCGCGGCCTTGCCGCCGCTTTCGAGGGCCGCGACAACATCGTCGCGCTCCACACATGCGGCAAGGCGCTCGGCGCGGCCGGTGCGCTCGTCACCGGGCCGGGACTGCTGTGTGACTATCTCGTCAACCGCTGCCGGCCCTTCATCTATTCCACCGCGCCATCGCCGCTGATGGCCGTGGCAGCGCGCGAGGCGATTGCCATGCTGTCCGACGAGCCCCAACGCCGTGCCCAGTTGCAGGAGCGCGTTGCCTTCGCGGGCCGCCAATTGGCCGAGCGCTGCGGCGTGGCCCCCAGCGGCTCGCAGATCCAGCCCTTCGTCATCGGCGACAACGGGCGCACCATGGCGTTGGCGGCGGCGCTGCAGGCGCGCGGTTTCGACATTCGCGGCATTCGTCCGCCGACCGTCCCCGAGGGCACATCGCGGTTGCGCATTTCGCTGACGCTCAATGTCGACGAGGCCGACATTTCGGCCATGGTCGAGGCGCTCGTCGAGGTGTTGGCCGCGGCATGACCAAGCGCATCGTCATCACCGGAACAGATACCGGGATCGGCAAAACGGTGTTTTCGGCGGCATTGGCCGGCCTGCTCGACGGCTTCTACTGGAAGCCGGTGCAATCGGGGCTTGATGAGGAGACCGACAGCGAGGTCGTTGAACGGCTCGCCGGCCTGCCGCCGGGGCGCGTGCTGCCCGAAGTGTATCGCCTGAAGGAGCCACTGTCGCCGCATCGTTCAGCCGAACTCGACGGCGTCGCGATAGACGCCGCAGAGCTGTCGCTTCCAGACTTGCCGGGTCCGCTCGTCATCGAAGGCGCGGGGGGATTGATGGTGCCGCTCAACCGGCGTACCAAATTCATCGACATCTTCGCGCAGTGGCGAGTGCCGGTCATCCTGTGCGCCCGTACCAAGCTCGGCACGATCAACCACACCCTGCTTTCGATCGAGGCGCTCAGGGCCCGTTCCATCCCGCTCATCGGCATTGCCTTCATCGGCGATGAGGTGGCCGACACGCAGAGAACAATCGTGGAATTCAGCGGCGTGCGCCAGCTTGGCAGGCTGCCGCTGCTCGATCCGCTGACGAGCGGGACGCTGAGGGAAGCGATGGTTGCCGGCTTCGACCTCTCAGCGATCGCGGGGGGCGAATGATGTCGCAGTCTCAAGTCTGGCATCCCTTCACCCAGCACGCGCTCGAGCCGGCTATCCCCGAAATCGTCCGGACGGAAGGGGCCTACCTCTGCAAGGCCGACGGCACGCGCATCCTGGATGCCATTTCCTCCTGGTGGGTCGTCACCCACGGCCACCGCCATCCCCGCATCGTCAAGGCCATCGAGACGACCGCGGCGAGCCTCGACCAGATCATCTTCGCCGGCTTCACTCACGAGCCGGCCGAACGCCTGGCCAAGGCGCTTGTCGGCCTCGCTCCGGCCGGCCTCGATCGGGTGTTCTATTCCGACAGCGGCTCGACCGCCGTCGAGGTCGCGCTGAAGATGGCGCTCGGCTACTTCCGCAACATCGACGCGCCGCGCTCTCGCATCGTCGTCATGGAGCACAGCTATCATGGCGACACGATTGGCACGATGAGCGTCGGCGCCCGCGGCGTGTTCAACGCCGCCTACGAGCCCTTGCTGTTCGAGGTGGACACCATCCCCTTCCCGGCCGCCGGTCGCGAGCAGGAGACGCTCGATCGGTTCGAGGCAGTCTCCCGCGACCGGCGCGCGGCCGCTCTGATCGTCGAACCTCTGGTGCTCGGCGCCGGCGGCATGCTGATGTATCCGGCATGGGTTGTGGCCGAGCTGAAGAAGATCGCCGAAGCCTCCGGCACATTGCTGATCGCCGACGAGGTGATGACCGGGTGGGGCCGCACCGGGACCATGTTCGCCTGTGAGCAGGCATCGATCTCACCGGACATTCTGTGCACTTCAAAGGGCCTGACGGGCGGCGTTATCCCGCTGGCGGCGACGCTTGCGACCGATGCAATCTTCCAGGCCCACTATTCGCAGGACCGGCGGAAGACATTCTTCCACTCGAGTTCCTACACCGCCAATCCGATCGCGTGCGCGGCGGCGCTCGCCAATGTCGAGATCTGGCGCGACGAACCGGTGGCCGAGCGGGTCGCGGACCTGAGCGCAAAACAGGCTGCCGGGCTTCGACGTTTTCGCGACAATCCGTTTTTTAGCGACAGCCGCGCAACGGGGACAATCGCGGCCCTCGATCTGCGCACCGGCTCCGCCGGCTATCTGGCCGAGATCGGGCCCCAGCTGCGCGCGTTCTTCCTCGAACGCGGACTTTTGGTGCGTCCGCTCGGCAATGTCCTCTATCTCCTGCCGCCCTATTGCATCACCGGCGACGAGCTCGACGGCCTCTATGACGCCATCGAGGAGGCCGGCGAACGCTTTGGCGCAAAGCCATGAACAGGTCGTCGCGCTTTCTCGGCTTCGGCCATCATGCGCCGGCGCGCAGGGTCGAGAACCCGGAGATCGAAAACCGTCTCGGGCTCGAGCCCGGCTGGATCGAGCGGCGCACCGGCATTCGGTCGCGCTTCTGGGCAACGGAAGAAGACACGCTGTCGGGCCTTGCCACGCGCGCCGGCGACATGGCGCTGGCGAACGCCGGCATCGAGCGCGGCGACATCGGCCTGCTGCTGCTTGCCACCTCGACGCCCGATCACCTCCTGCCGCCCAGCGCGCCGCTGGTCGCGCATCGACTGGGGCTCGGCCGCGCCGGCGCGATCGACCTGACCGGCGCCTGCGCCGGCTTCATCTATGCGCTGATGTTCGCGGACGGATTTACACGCCTGCACGGCAAAGCGAGCCTTGTCATCGCCGCCAACATCCTCAGCCGCCGCATCAATTCGGCCGAGCGCACCAGCGCCGTGCTGTTTGCCGACGCCGCAGGCGCCGTGGTGATCGGTCCCTGCGAGGATCCGGATCGAGGCATTCTCGGCGCATCGGTTGATTCCGACGGCTCGCGCTACGGGCTGATCCAGATTCCCGCGGGCGGAAGCAACAAGCCCTTCCAGGCCGATCTCGACCTCGCTGAGACCCGGATGACCATCATCGACGGCCGCGAGGTGTTCGCCAAGGCGGTCGATATGATGACAGCCTGCTCGCGGGACGCGCTCGCTGCTGCCAGCATGCGGCCGCAGGACATCGATCGGTTCGTGCCGCATCAGGCCAACGCCCGCATTTTCGACGCGGTGGGGCGGAACCTTGGCATCACCGATCAAGCGATCGTCAAGACGATCGTCGAATACGGCAACTCTTCCGCAGCAACGATCCCGCTGTCGCTGTCGTTGGCCCATCATGCGGAGCCGTTTCGGTCGGGCGAGAAAATCCTTCTGGCTGCGGCGGGTGCCGGCCTCAGCGGCGGCGCTCTCGTCGTCAGGATCTAGCCGGCGACCGCATGTGCTTGGCCTTGGCGGATCGGACTCCAGGGTCTGCGGAGGCGCCAGCATCGTTCTTTCTAGAAGGCGATGACGGCCTTTATGAGCCCCGACTTCTGATGTGTCCAACGAGCGATATCGTGCAGGCTGTTCTGAAGGGTCGTGTCGTGCGTTATCAGCTTGGCCGCAGGAATGGCGCCATCGCGCATTGCCGCCATGACGTGGTCGAAGTCGACGCGAAGCGCATTGCGGCTGCCGATCAACATCATCTCGCGTTTGTGGAATTCGGGATCCGAGAAGGTGATCTCGTCCTTGATGACGCTTACCATTATCAGGGCGCCGCCATGGGCCACGTAGCCGAACGCGGCTTGTATCGAGACCTTGCTGCCGGTCGCATCGAAGACGAGGTCGAAAAAGTCGCCATCGGTTCGCTCTCTCACCTGCTCGACAGGTGAGCCCGATGCACTGTCGATGACGGGAAACCCGAGTTGGCTTTCGGCGAAGTCGAGCCGTTCCCGGCTGGTGTCCATGAGCGTCACCGCTTGGCCGGCAATACGCGCAAACAATGCCGTACCCAGTCCGATAGGCCCGGCGCCGATGACCAGCGTCTTTGCGCCGGCAGCAAGCCTGGAGCGTCTCACCGCGTGAGCGCCGATCGCCAGGAACTCGACAGCTGCCGCGTCAACGAGAGGCAGTCCTGCAACCGGGTAGAGGTTGTCGGCAGGCACCAGCAATTCTTCGCACATGCCGCCGTCGCGATGAACGCCCAACACTTCGATCGATACGCAGCAATTCGGCTTGCCGTGACGGCATGCAATGCATTTGCCGCAGGCCAGATAGGGATTTACGACGACCCGTTCGCCGACTTCGATGGCGACGCCTTCGCCTACCGCGGTCACGGTGCCAGAGAGTTCATGTCCCATGACACGTGGATAGACCAGGTAGGGATGCTTGCCCTCATAGATGTGGTAGTCGGTGCCACAGATGCCGACATGGCTGATGCTGACCAGCGCCCATCCGGCGCCCGGCGGGCCGGGCGCCGGGCGATCCTCGAAGACCAATTCGCCGGGCTTGCGGCATACGAGCGCTTTCATGCGAATTATCTTCCTGAAATGTTTCAAAAAGAACCCGGCGGCTGAGATCGCCGCCGGGCCAAGGTGTGGAGCCTATTCGAAGTCTTTGACGTTCTGCAGCGTCACCAGTCCTGCACCGGTATCCACATTGGCTTCGACGGGTTCCCCGCGGATCGCCTTGACGACGGTATCGATGCCAAGCTCGCCCATTTTTGCCGGAAATTGCGCCACGCTGGCATCTTCCGCGCCGGACTTGATCGCTTCGATCTCACCACAGCAGGCGTCGAAGCCGACCAGGATGATCTTGTCGTTGCCGATCCCCGCATTGCTGATCGACTTGACGGCTCCCGGGATTGGCGGTCCGCATGCCGCGTAGATCGCCTTGAGATCGGGATTGGCGGTCAGGATGTCTTCGGTCACCGACGTGCCAAGTTCGAGCGTGCAGTTGGTTGCGCCCTTGCCGACCACCTCGACCTTGACGTCGCCGAGGCCCTCCATCATGCCGGTGACCCGGTCGTCCAGCGCCGGCACTCCGGGAACGCCTTGCAGGATGCCGATCTTGTCGCCGCTCTTGAGCACGGTCTTCAGGTACTCACCGGCAATCTTGCCGCCGTTCAGGTTGTTGGTCGAAACCAACGCGGTCTGGCCCTTCCAGTCCGGGATGCCGTTGTCGACGAGAACCACCTTGATGCCGGCAGCGACCGCCTTGTCGAGCGTCGGCGCGACGGTCGGATCGACCGGAGTGATCGCCAGCCCCTTGACCCCTTGCGTGATCATGGATTCGATCAGGGCAATCTGGCCCTCGATGTCGGTTGCCGCCTGGCCCTGGCCGGTGACCAACTCGACTTCAGGATGAGCGGCGGCGTATTTCTTGGCCGCGTCCTCCATGGTCGAGTAGAACGGCACCGGGAATTTCGTAATCAGGCCGACCTTGATCTTGTCGGCGGCCGAAGCCGGCATCGCGCACGCAACGGCGATCGCCAGCCCAGCGAACAGTTTTCGGTTCATTGGCATTCCATTCCTCCCTTGGATTGAGGCGTCTTCCGGCGGAAGTCGCTTCAGGCATTTGCGGACCGCAACAGTCCCCAAATCTCGGACGGATCAGGCTCCCACGATCATGGAGACCAGTTCCTGCTTGTTGTCCTTGGTCGGCACCAGTTCGCCGACCTTGCGGCCCTGGCGAAGCACCACGGCGCGATCGGCAAGCTCGACGACATGCTCCATATTGTGGGTGATCAGGATGACGGCGTTGCCCTGGTCGCGCAGCGTCGCGACCAAGTTGAGCACTTGCCGCGATTCACGCAGGCCAAGTGCAGCGGTCGGTTCGTCCAGGATCACGACCTTGCGGGCAAACACGGTCGACCGGGCCACCGCAATGGCTTGCCTTTGTCCACCCGACATCATGGCAACGACGGCGTCCAGCCTTGGCAACGTGACTTTCAAATTGGCGAGCAGAACGCGCGTTTCGGCATCCATCCGGCGCTGTTGAAGAAATCGCATGCCGCGAGGAAGCCATTGCGGCCCCGCCAGTTCGCGACCGGCAAAGAAGTTCTGTCCTGGCGTCAGATTGTCGAACAGCGCCAGATCCTGGTAGACAGTCTCGATGCCGGCGAAGCGCGCATCCGCAGGGGAGCGTATCTGCGTTGGCGCACCGTCCAGGAGGATCGCGCCGGCATCGAGTTGGTGCACCCCGCTGATGCATTTGGTCAACGTCGACTTGCCAGCGCCGTTGTCGCCCAGAAGCCCCAAGATCTCGCCGCGCCGGACCTCGATGCTGACGTCGTCCAGCGCCACAACCGAGCCGAAACGCTTGGTCGCGCCGCGTACCGCAAGCACGGGATATTCAGCGGCGGTGGCTGCATGATCGACGCTTGCTGGAACGGCACTCACGACTGCCTCCCGGCCTGCATGACACGCACGCGCCCTTCGAGATAGTTGCGCAACACGTCGGACTCGACCGCTATGACGATGACCACGCCAATGACGATGAGTTGGAAGAAGACATTGACGTTGAGCAGGTTGAGCGCGTTGCGGATGACGCCGATCATGATGGCGCCGATCAAGGCATGGCCAAGATGGCCGCGACCGCCGAGAAAACTGGCACCGCCGATGATCACCGCCGCGATCGTATCCAGTTCCAGCAGATTGCCGAACAAGGGCGAACCGGCGTCGGTGCGGCCGGCAAGGATGACCGCCCCGATGCCGGCGCACAGCCCCGAGATCACATAGACCGAAACCAGCACCCAGGACACGGGAATACCCATGCGCAGGGCAGCGTCGGGCCGGCCGCCGACGGCATAGATCCAGCGTCCCCAGACCATCGTCTTGGCCATTGCGAAAAGAACCGCGGCAACGCCGGCGACCACAAAGACCGATCCAGGCAGACCCCAGACCGCCTCGCGGCCAAGCGCATCGATGGCATCCGGCATGCCAGGGATGGCGCGCCCGTCAGCCAGTTGCAGCGCCAGCCCCTTGGCGATGCTCAATGTCGCCAGGGTGATGATGAACGGATGCGGCAGCCGGCCGAAGACGTAGAAGAGCCCATTGATGGCGCCGACCGCCGCACCGCAGGCGACCATCACCGCGATCACCAGGAAGGCGGGGGCGCCGGCATGGAAACTGAGCGCGCCGACGACCGAAGCCAGTGCAACGTTCGAGCCGACCGAGAGATCGATCCCACGCGTCAGGATGACCAGGTGCTGGCCCATCGCCACAACCGAGATGACGGCGGTCTGGGCGAGGATGTTGCTGAGGTTGCGCCCCGTCAAAAAATAGGGCGACAGAAAACTGAGAACGACAATCAGCAACGCCAGGATGACGACCGGACCGGCGCTCAGCAGGGCCAAGCCCAGAGCAAGGCCAGGGACGGCTTCTTGCTTCTTGGGTGCTCGCACTGCGGCCTCGCCGACAGAGGTGCCGGTGTTTCCCGCTTCAGGCAAAGTTCCCTCCCCGCCGCGGCTTGTGTGAGCCTCGTCGTCAAAAGCTTATGTTGTATTTTTAGCTTCCTCTTATCGATAAAAAACAACCAACATCACTTGGTCAAGTTGTTTTTTATGGATAAAGTTCATGCTAAAAAGGACAAGGTGTTGCTCTGAGGTAGATCCAATGCGAACCGACACTGTTTACAAGAAGGCTTTCAACCGCGCCGCCAGTATGCTGCGCGACGGACAATTGACCGGCGACCTCCCTTCCGAAAATGAACTCAGAAGGCAAATGGGAGTGAGCCGCACGACTGTCCGAAAGGTCCTGGGAGAACTTGCCCACCGCGAACTTATTGCCGAGCGCAGCGGCGTCAGGACGGCAGGCCGACCGGTCGAGGATAGCGACTACTATCCCGACGCCGAAACCACATCACGGGCCAAGCACGTCGAGCAGCAATTCATGGAGTGGATGCTGCGCGGTGACACCAGACCCGGCACCAGCATCAACGAGCTCGAGCTGGCGCGGCAGTTCGGTGTCGCAACCAACGGAATCCGCGAGTTCCTGATCCGCTTCAGCCGGTTTGGGCTGCTCGAAAAAAGGCCGAACACGGGTTGGCTTTTCAAGGGCTTTACTGAAGATTTCGCACTTGAGCTGTTCGAGATCCGCGTCATGTTCGAGCTGCGCTCGGCGCATCTGTTTTCCCGACAGGCCGACACTTCCCCGTTGTGGGAGAAGCTGGCCGTGCTCAAGATTGCGCATACCGAACTGCTGAAGCGGATTGAAAGCCGATTCCACGACTTTTCCGGCCTCGACAACCGGTTTCACCGGCTCATAAACGAGGCTTCGCCGAACCGCTTCATCGACGATTTCTACGATATCATCAGCTTCATTTTCCACTACCACTATCAGTGGAACAAGCATGACGAAAAACAGCGCAACCAGGCGGCGATCCTGGAGCATCTCGCCTATATCGAGGCGCTCGAAAGCCGCGATCCAGAACGCATCGAGCGAGCCTGCCGAGCGCATCTGGGCTCGGCAAGAGAAACGCTGATGCGTTCGCTGATCGTATTTGACGAATGATAGGAACGAGCCGCTTTGAGGGACCCGGCGCATCCATTGCGTGATGCGTCGGAACCAACGCTTACGCGTGGCGTATTTCCGTTCCCAGCACCTTCAGGCATTCACGGATGAACGCCGCAAGCGCGGTCCAGCCCTTGGCCGAAACCATCGTCCCATCCACATAGGCATCGGTGGGAGACAGATCGATATAGGTGCCGCCTGCCAGCGTCACCTCCGGCTCGCAAGCCGCGAGCGCGCCGACCTTCTTGCCGCGGACGACGCCATCGACCGCTATCAGGATCTGCACGCCGTGGCAGATCGTAAATATCGGTTTGTTCGCCTCGTGGAAGTGGCGCACCATCGCCTGCACGCGCTTGTCGGTGCGGATATATTCCGGTCCGCGCCCGCCGGCGCAGTAGACGGCGTCGTATTGGCTCAGTTGCTTCTCGGCGTCGGAAAAGGTCTTGTTGATCAGCGCATTGTGACCGGGCTTTTCGGTGTAGGTCTGATCGCCCTCAAAATCGTGCAGCGATGTCTTGATCACGTCGCCGGCTTTCTTGTCGGGGCAGACGACATGAACAGTATGGCCGACGGCCTCCATCGCCTGCTGGTAGACGAAGATTTCATATTCCTCGGTGAATTCGCCCGTCAGCATCAGTATCTTTTTTCCTGGCATGGTCTTCCTCTCGGTTGTGGCAAGGCGAGGTGCACTTGGCGCCTCGCCAGACAGGGATCGAAATCGGAGCAGAGCGGTTAAGTCGGGGAATGGTTTTCCTTGGCGTTGACCTGGGTGATCGGCGGCGCGTCGAGCTTGACGCTCCTACTCGAACGCAGGCAGGAGCCGGTCCCGCGAATTCTCGATGTGCACGCGCATGGCTTTTGCGGCGGCGTCCGGGTCGCCCGCGGAGAAGGCGGCGAGAATGGCCTCATGCTCGTCGAGGGCCTCTTCGGTCACGCGTGAGTGATACATCAAGCGGAAGATGTGGAAGTGGGTATGCTGGTGATTGAGCGTCTCGCGAATGAGCTCGTTCTGGGCGAACTCGACGATCTTGTCGTGGAAGATCGCATCCTGACGGGCGAAGTTCGAATAACGCAGGCGTTCGTCTTTCCCCTCCCGCCGGGCCATGACGCCAGCCGCTTCCTGCAGCACGGTCAGGCGCTCGTCGTCCAGTGTTGCAGTGGCCTTGGCCGCGGCGGCGGGCTCAAGTAGAAGGCGCAACTCGTAAAGCTCGTCAAAGCGGCGGCGGGTGATTTGCGGGGCGGCCCGATAGCCGATCAGGTGGGTCTTCAGCACCAGGCCCTCACCCTCCAACCTGCCAAGCGCTTCGCGAATGGGGGTATGCGAGACGTTGAATTCCTTCACGAGATTGTCGACGGTGATGCGCGATCCCGGAGCAATCCTGAGCGACATCAGCTGCGCGAAGATTGCCTCGTAAACGTCGCCGGCCAGGCTGTTGGCGCGCTGGATACGGGCTGTCGAAGGAGCTTCCGTCAGGTCCGCGTTCTGCATTGTTTACCCTCTTGACAGGAGCACTCACTAGCACGATGGTTCGGGCAATTCAATCCTATATCCTATACGATTTAATAGAGGATAATTTGGGAAATGACTCAGACGTCGAGGCCGGCCCCTGGAACTGAAGGATGCCGTCCATGACCTTGTTCGCAGCCGCGCGCCTGCCGCGCGAGATCCTGTTCGGCAAAGGCCAGCGTCATGTGCTGCCTGCTGTTGCCGCCAAATTTGGGCGGCGCGCGTTCGTCTGCACCGACGAGCGTTTCGCGGCGACTTCGCAGTTCGCCGAAATTCTTGCCGGCCTGCACAATGCGGCGATAGAGACGCTGGTCTACGACCGAACGCTGCCGGATGTGCCCCGCGACAGCGTCGCCGCCTGCATTGCGCAGGCGGAGGATTTCAAGCCGGACATGGTGATCGGGATCGGCGGCGGCAGCTGCCTCGACATGGCCAAATGCGCAGCACTTCTGCTCAGCCATGGTGGCAGGCCCCAGGACTACTACGGCGAATTCAAGGTACCAGGCCCTACCCTTCCCGTGATCGCTGTGCCAACTACGGCCGGGACAGGCTCCGAGGTGACCCCCGTCGCCGTGATTTCCGATCCGGATCGGACGCTGAAAGTGGGTATCTCCAGTCCCCACCTCATCGCCGCGGTGGCGCTTTGCGATCCGGAACTGACGGCGACATGCCCCCCTTCCCTGACGGCGATCGCCGGCGCCGACGCGTTGACGCACGCAATCGAGGCCTTCACCGCGGCCAGACGCGGCGATGATCCCCGTCTGCCGCAGCAGCATGTCTTTGTCGGCAAAAGCGCTCTGACCGATCATTTCGCGCTTCTGGCCATCAGGCTGCTCGGTCGCAGCCTCGAAACGGCATATCGCGACGGATCGGACGGGAATGCGCGCGCCGACGTCATGATGGGAGCGCTGGCCGCCGGTTGCGCCTTCGGTACCGCCGGAACGGCCGCCGCTCACGCGGTGCAGTATCCGGTCGGCGCAGTTACACATACTGCGCATGGTCTGGGCGTCGCCACGATGCTGCCATATGTGATGAGCTATAACCTTCCCGCCGCGGCCGCAGAGATTGCCGAAGTTGGCGCCGCTCTCGGCCTCCGTCAGAACGGCGACGGCGCCGATGCATCGGCGCACGCCACCATCCGAGAGGTGAGCCGGCTGTTTTGCGCTATCGGCATCCCACCGAACTTGGCCAAGCTTGGCCTTCCCGAGGACAGGATCGACTGGACGGCCGAGCAGGCGCTCGGCATCGACCGGCTGATCAAGAACAATCCGCGTCCGTTCGACCTCGCCGCGATGCGACGGCTGGTCAGGGCTGCTTATGATGGCGACATGTCCGCCACCATGATGTGATCGACCAGGAGTTCACCCCATGAATATCGCCGCAGGCATATCCGACGAGGATCAAGATATGTTCGATTACGCCACGGTCTCGCACGGTCTCTACATTGGCGGACGCTGGCAGCCCTCGTCGGAGGGCCGCGTGATCGAAGTGGTCGATCCATCAACCGAAGCCGTGATCGCGGTGGTTCCCGATGCCACGCTTGCCGACGCGGCCGCAGCCGTCAACGCGGCCTCGAAGGCAGCGGCCGGCTGGCGCGAGACCTCGCCACGCAGGCGTTCGGAAATCCTGCGGCGCTGCTTCGAACTGATGACCGAACGGGCGGAGATACTGGCTGCGCTGATCTCGCTGGAGAACGGCAAGGCGCTGCGTGACGCGCGCAGCGAGGTCGCCTACGCCGCCGAGTTCTTTCGCTGGAATGCCGAGGAGGCGGTCCGCATCAGCGGCGAGTTCGGCCTTGCGCCCTCGGGCGCCAACCGCATCATTGTCGACTACCAGCCCATCGGCATTTGCGTGCTCATCACGCCATGGAATTTTCCCGCCGCCATGGCGACGCGCAAGATCGCGCCGGCGCTCGCGGCCGGCTGCACAGTGATTTTGAAGCCCGCTAGCGAGACGCCGCTGACGGCCTATGCGCTGGCAGCGCTCTACGAGGAGGCTGGCGTGCCGCCCGGCGTCGTAAACGTGCTCACGACCTCGACGCCCGGACCGGTGACGGCGGCCATGCTGGCCGATCCGCGCGTGCGGAAACTGTCATTCACCGGCTCGACCGGTGTCGGCCGGGTGCTCCTGGCCGAAGCCGCCAAGCATGTCATCTCCTGTTCGATGGAACTTGGCGGCAATGCACCGTTCATCGTCTTCGACGACGCCGACCTGGAAGCAGCGCTCGACGGTGCGATGGTTGCCAAGATGCGCAATGCCGGCGAGGCCTGCACCGCCGCCAATCGGCTTTACGTTCAGGCCGGCATCCATGATGCCTTCGCCGATGCGCTGCGCAAACGCATGGCCGCCCTCAATGTAGGTCCTGGCACACACACGGAAACCGAGTGCGGCCCGATGATCACCAGCAAGGCCGTGGACAAGATCGATCGTCTCGTCCGGGACGCGGTCGCCCGTGGCGCCAAGGTTCTGTGCGGCGGAGCGATCGCCGAAGGCAAAGGCTACTTCTACCCGCCAACGGTGCTTCGCGACGTTTCCGCTGACGCCGCCATGATGCATGAGGAAATATTCGGTCCCGTGGCTCCGATCATGCGCTTCGACAGCGAGGCGGACGCCATTGCGAGGGCCAACGACACCGAATACGGTCTCGCTGCCTATGTCTACACGCGCGACCTGGCCAAGGGGATGCGCGTGGCATCGAAGATCGAGTCGGGAATGATCGCCCTGAACCGCGGCCTGATGTCGGATCCGGCGGCGCCCTTTGGCGGCGTCAAGCAGAGCGGACTGGGCCGCGAAGGCGGTCAAAAGCACGGCGTTGCCGAGTTCATGGAGGCGAAGTACATCGCCGTGACCCTGTGAGCGGACACGCCAAAGATCCGTTTCGCATTCGCGATCATGTGGTCGAGTTCGACGACATCGTCGCCGAGATCGTGCGCAGAAGCGAAGATAGCAGGGCGAACGTGCCAATGGTCGGCGATGTCGCCTACGGAGATGACGCCACCGAGACCATCGACCTGTTCTTTCCCGAGGGCAAGCGGGACCGCCTGCCGGTGCATATGTTCATTCACGGCGGCTATTGGCGCATGTTCTCCAAGCGTGATTATTCTTATGTCGCCGAGACCGTCACGAACGCCGGTGCGATCGCAGTCATCGTCGACTATGCGCTGATGCCGGCTGTCAGGATGGCAAAAATCGTCGACCAGGTGCGCCGCGCCAAGCGATGGGTGCTTGACCATATCGCGGACCATGGCGGCGATCCCGACCTGCTGACGGTCAGCGGTCATTCCGCCGGCGCGCATCTGGCGACGATGCTTTTCGACGGCGACAGCCGGCCGTCCGGCATCAAAGCTGCGCTGCTGCTCGGCGGCCTTTACGACCTGAAGCCGTTGCAGATGTCATTCCTTGCCGCCGAGATCGCGATCACCGACGAAGAAGCCCGCCGGTTCTCGCCGATCAACCACAGCTTCGATCCATCCGTGGCCGTAGGGATCTCGGTCGGCGCCGATGAGACGCCGCCCTTCCACAGCCAGGCCGCGATGTTCACGAGTCACCTGGAAGAGCAAGGGCTGACTGTCTCGCGCACGACCCTTGCGGCGGCCAATCACATGAGCAGCGTCCGCGACCTTGGCGTGGCGGGCACCGAAGCCGCGTCACTATTGGCCCGCCTCGTGGGATCTCATTCAGCCTAGTAGCCGTAGTAGAGCCCAAGACCGCGCTGCAGGGCGGAGGCCAGATGCGCCTGCATTGCCGCCGCAGCTGCCTCCGGGTCGCGTGCCTTGCATGCCAGGATGACCTGCATGTGCTCGCGCAGGGATTGCAGCACGAGAGGCACGGTGACCTTTCTGTCCAGCCGGATCAGCCGGACGTAGTTGTGAAGCCGCTTGTAGGAACTGTCGATCAATGGATTGTTCAGGCTGGCAATGATGGAGTGATGCAGCAAGGTCTCGAGTTGCTCGAGGTCGGCCCTGACCAGGTCGGTGAGCCCACCGCGCTCGATCTCCTCGATGACCGCCAAATGACGTCTTTCCAGTTCCGCCAGATCCGCCTCGTCCGCGGTTTGCGCGTAAACCCCTGTCGCCGCGCGCTCCAGAATGCTGCGAAACTGGTAGGTCGACCTGGTCAGTTCGAACCCGGGCTTGACGAACTGGATGCCCGAGCGCGAATGGATGATGACGATCCCCTCCGCCTCGAGCAGCTTGAGCGCGTCGCGCAGCGGCGCAACCGGGATTTGCAGCATTTCGACAAGATCGCCTTGCGACAGAAAGGCGCCCGCGGGGATCTTCCGCTCAAACAGCGTCTCAAGAATGCGCGTGTAGGCACGATCGCCAAGGCGTTGGCCGGCTGCCGCCCCGGCGGCCCCATCGGACTGATCGTCGTGCTGCGCCACTTTGACCCTCGCCTCTGAAATATCTAAGCATGATTCTGAAACATTACTGGCCGTGCCATCGTAAAGTATCGCATTGCCGGTTATCAATGCACCTTTGCAGGATACGGCTGACCGGGGTCTTGCGTTGAGCGCAACCGGTATCCCGGGCTGCCTGGAGGTCGTCGGGCGCCAACGAGCCTGGGCCGCCAACCCGTTGACGAAGCGTAGCCTGCTGCATTTGCGTGCTTGCCTGCCCGACAGTTTTGCGCCTGGCAACTTGCCTCTTGTCCAAAACTGAAATATCTAAAGCGCATTCTGAGATATCAGAGAGCCAGTATGCGCATCGCCGAGTACCGCATTACCCGCTATCAATTCGCTCGTGACCGGACCATCGGTGACAGTCAGGTCCGCATCGATACGGCGCACGTGGCCGCGCTTGAGCTCGTTGCCGAGAATGGCCTGGTCGGCCTGGGCTTTATCCAGAGCTTGTTTCACCCGCTACCAGACCAGGCGGAGATCGTACGGGTTTTTGAAGAGGAGGCCTGGCCCGATCTCGCAGGGCAATCGCCTTTGGCGCTCGTGCATCGAGTCCAGCGGCCGCGCGGCGGAAACAGGCGCGCCTTCGGCTTGCCTTTCGAGGAAGCCCTCCAGGTTGCTTTGTGGGATCTGAGTGCGAAGCTGGTCGGCCTGCCGTTGCACGAGCTCCTGGGGAGCCGGCGCAAACGCGTGAAAGCCTACGCATCCGGTCTCGATTTCCACCTCAGCGACGATGAATTCCAGGCGTTCTTTGCCCATGCCGAGGCGCTTGGTTATCGCGCGTTCAAGATCAAGGTGGGGCATCCCGATTTCGGCCGGGATTTGTCCCGGCTGGAGCTGTTGAGAAAGACGGTGCGGCCCGGCTCGTCGATCATGATTGATGCAAACGAGGCTTGGGGGGCCAAGGAGGCATCGGTAAAACTGCAGAAAATTCATAGCCTTGGCTTTGATCTGCTTTGGGTCGAGGACCCTATCCTGCGCCACGACTTCGACGGACTTCGCAACCTCAAGGCGGCAACGCCGTGGACCATGATCAATTCAGGCGAATACCTTGATGCGGCCGGCAAGCGGCTGTTGATGCAGGCCGGCGCTACCGACATGCTGAATGTCCATGGGCAGGTGACGGACGTGATGCGCATCGGCTGGCTGGCAGCCGAACTCGGCGTCCCGGTGACGCTTGGCAATACGTTTCTCGAAATCGGCGTACACATGGCCTGTGCGCTGCCCGAAGTCGAGTGGCTCGAATACTCGTTCCAGAACTTCGATCACCTGGTCGAGCAAACAATCGAAATTCATGACGGCTGGATTCATGCGCCCGATCGAACGGGCCATGGGCTGGTCTTGTCGGAGACCGGGCGTCTGGATTGGACGCGCCCCGAAATCCTGTCGCGCGAAGACCTTGGTGATGCACCCGTCAACCCCGCGGGTTGACGTGGTCCCAAACTCGCAGCGAGCGCTGGATGAAGCGAAGGCCTGGTAGATAAAAAGGGAGGAATGACGTGCAGAAGCTGAAGATATTGACCGCAATTGCGACCATGGTGGTGGCGTCGCCGGCGCTGGCCCAGGAGATCACCGTCTGGGACGTCAACGTGGACGATGCCGCCCACGCGACATACTACGATCACGCGAAGGCTGCATTCGAGGCCGCGCACCCGGGAGCAACTCTCAACCTCCTGTCTCAACCGGACGCCGAGTACTACACGCTGCTGGGCACGGCGCTCGCTTCGAAGGCCGGCCCCGACGTCATCTGGGCCAATGGCGGCGCCCAGGCCAAGGCCCTGGTCGGCGGGCTAATCCCGCTCGACGACAAGCTGCCCGACCTGATCCCGAAGCTCGTTGGAAAGTCCGCGTTCACCGGACCTGACGGCAAGCTGTACTTCATCCCGACGACGCTGCAGGGTCACGTCGTCTACTACAACAAGGCGCTTTACAAGGCCGCAGGGCTCGATCCGGAGAAGCCGCCGACGAGTTGGGCCGAACTGACCAAGGTCTGCGACGCCTTCAAGGCGCAGGGTAAACCCGCCTGCTTCATGATGGCCAACAAGGAAGGCTACAACGCCGAGTTCTTCCTTTCGGAAGCCGCGAACCAGTCGCTGACCACGCAGCAACAGGCCGATTGGCTGGCAGGCAAGCTCCATTGGTCGGATCCGCCGATCAAGGCGATCCTGCAGGCCTGGGTCGATACCGCCAAGAATGGCTGGTACCAGGAGGGCGGCAACTCGCAGACCATGTTCATGGATGAGTTTGCCCTCTTCGAGCAAGGTGTCGGAGCCAACGTGATGGGTCTGCTCTCCAACGTCGCGCATTGGAAGCAGTTCGAAACCAACATGGGCGTCGAAAAGGTCGGGGTCTATCCCATGCCCTCGCCGACCGTTGCTGCCGATCAGCATGAAGGTGCCCCCGGCGTTCCGCTCGACGGCGGCGTTGGCTACGGCGTGAACAAGGACTCCGCGAACATCGATCTCGCCGTCGACGCGGTGCGAATCCTCGCCTCGCCGGAAGTCCTGTCATACCTGGTCAACGACACCGGCTCGGTGCCAGCAAACACCGAAGTCAACACATCCGGCATTGACAGCCCTGGCCTCAAGCAGATCATGGGCTGGCTTGCGACCAGAGCCGTTCCGACCACGCATGCCAATTCTTCAGCGGCCGAGCTCGATGAATGGCACCACCAGAGCCAGCTCCTGTTCAACGGTGAAGCCACCGTGGACCAGGCTGCGGCGGCGCTCGACAAGGTCCAGGCTGAAGCCAAGCCGCAATAGCAATCTTCTCACGCAGACAGTGGGGGCGCTGCGACGCGCCCCCGTCCCCGCATCAGTGACGTGCCCATGACCGCCAATTCGTTACACCAGACAGGCCAAGCCGCGCGGACCCGTACCCGCCCAGGCCGGAGCCGCCGGGCAGAGGCGCGCGTTGCGGTGCTGTTCCTGCTTCCGGCCATCCTGCTTGTCCTGGTGTTTCGCATCTTTCCGCTGTTCTGGGGGTTTGGCATCTCCCTGACCAGCGCGACGTCGACCGACCCGGGCCAGTTCATCGGCGCCGGCAACTATCTGCGCGCACTGGACGACCCGAATTTCCGCTCCGCCATGGCCAACGCCGTCGTGGTGCTGCTTTCGGTGCCGATCTTTGTGACCATCCCGATGCTGCTGGCCATCCTGATCCACCAGGGCGTGCCGGGGCGCACGTTTTTCCGCTCCGTCTATTTCTTTCCCGCCATTCTTTCGAGCGTCATCATCGGGTCTATTTTCAGCGTGGTGCTGAGCTTCAATGGCAATCTGAACGCGTTGCTGAGCATAGCGGGGATCAGCGGTGTGGACTGGCTGGGGCACTCGGCGACCGCACTTCCGGTGACGCTGGCGATCCAATGCTGGTCGACCTTCGGCATGGGTGTGCTGATCTTCCTTGCCGGGCTGTCGACCGTCTCCAAGGAAATGGTCGAGGCGGCACGTCTCGACGGCGCCAAGATGTGGCAGATCTGGTGGCATGTCATCATCCCGGAGCTTCGCCCGATCATCGAGTTCTCGACGGTGATCACGACCATCGGCCTGCTGACTTCGATGTTCGGCCTGATCTACGTGCTGACCGGCGGCGGACCCGGCACGGCGACGACGGTGCCCGAATATCTGATCTGGGCCGCACAGGGAAAGCTCAACCGGCCCGCCTACGCCGCGGCTGTCTCGATGGTCCTGTTTTTCATGACGAGCATTCTCGCATGGCTGCAGATTCGCATCTTGTCGCGCAACGCGAACATCTGAAGGAGAGGTCGTGTCAGGAGCAGGAAAACGACAGCGGCTAACCCTCAGGATCGCGGCGATCCCGATGGGGTTGCTGGCCTTGAGCTGCCTCTACCCGATCTTTTTCGCGGTCAACAACGCACTCAAGACACGTCACGATTACATGCTCGACCGCTTCGGGCTCGCCATGCAGCCCACGCTCGACAACTTCGTGCAGGCCTGGACCCGGGCGCACCTCGATGAGTACTTCCTCAATTCCGTGATTGCGACGCTCGGGGCGGTCATCTTGTTGATGGTCGTGTCTTCCATGGCCGGCTTCGCCCTCGCGTCGCTGCGCTTTCCCTATCGGCGCTTCCTGTTCGCGGTCATCCTGTCGTCGCTGATGATCCCCGTGCAAGTCGTGCTGGTGCCCTTCATGCGCACGATGCTTGCCCTCAACCTGGTCAACACGCACATCGGGCTCATCCTGTCTTACACCGCATTTTTCCTGCCTTTCTCGGTCTACATGATGACGGCGTTCTACTCCGGCCTGCCGCGCGAGCTGATCGAAGCGGCGCGGATCGACGGGGCCTCGCTGCTGCAGGTCTGGTGGCACGTGATGCTGCCCCTGGGAACGCCGGCATTGGTGACGCTGGCCATCCTCAACACGCTGAGCTGCTGGAACGATATTCTGATCTCCCTGCTGGTCATGCAGAAGCACCGCACCCTCATGGTGGGGATTTCCGCGCTCAAGGGCCAGTACTCGGACCAGATACCCCTGTTTACCGCTGGCATCGTCATCGCGGCGGCGCCGATCGTTGTTCTTTACATCCTGTTCCAGCGACGAATTGTTTCGGGCATCGCGGTGGGCGCAGTGAAAGGTTAGCCGATGGCGCGTGTCGAACTGAAACAGGTCAGCAAGAGCTTTGGATCGACGGACGTTATCCGCGATGTCTCGCTTTCGATCGAGGAGGGCGAGTTCGCCGTATTCGTTGGCCCTTCGGGCTGCGGAAAATCCACCCTGCTGCGCATGATTGCCGGGCTCGAAGAGACGAGCGGGGGCGAGATCTTCATCGGCGGCGACGACGTGACAGACGCGGAGCCTGCCGACCGCGGAGTGGCGATGGTGTTTCAGTCCTATGCGCTCTATCCGCACATGACGGTGGCGGACAACATGAGCTTCGGCCTGCGGATGGCGCACCGCCCGAAGGAGGAAATCGCCAGCAAGGTCGGGCGCGCGGCCAAGATCCTGCAGCTCGAAGAGTATTTGCAGCGCAAGCCGGCCCAGCTCTCGGGAGGACAGCGCCAACGGGTGGCAATAGGGCGGGCGATCGTGCGCGACCCGAAGGTGTTTCTCTTCGATGAGCCGCTCAGCAATCTGGATGCCGAGCTGCGGGTGCAGATGCGCGTGGAACTCGCCAAGCTCCACCGGGTCCTTGGCAACACCATGATCTATGTGACGCACGACCAGACTGAAGCGCTGACCATGGCCGATCGGATCGTCGTGCTGCGCAGTGGGCGCATCGAGCAGATCGGCACACCGCAAGACCTCTATCAAGATCCCGACAACGCGTTCGTCGCGGGTTTCATCGGCTCTCCCCGGATGAACTTTCTGACCGCCATTGTGCAGGCGGGGGGCCGTCTCGCGTTTGGAGGCCAAGAGATGGACAGCCCGGCACAGACCCCGCTTGAGCCCGGACGGAAACTGCAGCTGGGCTTGAGGCCCGAACATCTCGACCAGGACAAGGGTGTCGACCTCGAGGCAAAGGTGGAATTCGTCGAAGCGATGGGCTCTACGGCCTATGTCCACGCCACGCTGGCGACCGGCGAGACCATCATCGCGGAGCGGCGGTCGTCGCAACCAAGGACCGGCGACAAGATCATCCTGCATTTTGCGCCCGCATCGGCGCGGCTCTTCGGCGAAGACGGACAACGCATCCGGTGAGCGTTCACGCGCCTCCTCGACCGCATGAGAACGAGAGCTGACCATCCGCCGCGTGGGACGTGATCAAGACCAGCGATGACTGAAGCGATAATCTTGTGTCCGCCGGCCTGGCGCCGGCACCGGCTGCTCGCTCTGGCTGGCTTCACGCCCAATCAGTCGAAGAACCCGGCGTCCTCTGCCAGCAGATATTGCTTGGCGCCCTGGGCGTCGATGTCGAGCCCAAGCCCGGGAGCTTCGAGCAGGTCGACCATTGAATCCTTTACCACCTGCTTGGGCAGGCCGATGACGATATCGTTCCACCACGGGTCCGAGGCGCTGGGATATTCGAATGCCACGTAGTTGGCGGGCAAGGTGGCGCAGACATTGATCAGCGCGCCGAGGCCGAGCAGGCCGTTGGCGGTGCCGTGCGGCGCCATCAGGATCGAGTGCATATAGGCGTGCTCGGCTACCCATTTGAGCTCGGCAATGCCGCCAATATCGGCCGGATCGGGGCCGATGACGCGCACCGCCTGGGTCTCGATCAGTTCCTTGAAATTGTGCCGCAGGTAGATCTGCTCGCCGGTATGGATCGGCGTCGAGGTGGAGGTCGTCAGCTCGCGATAGGCCTGAGGATTGACCCAGGGCACATAGTCGCCGGTCAGCATGTCCTCGAGCCACATCAGATTGTACTTCTCGACCGCGCGAGCGAACCTGATCGCATCGGGCAGCATCCAGCCCGGACCGCAATCGAGCGCCAGGCTGACCTTGTCGCCCAGCACTTCCTTCATCGCGATCACGCAGTCGAGCATGTGATTGAAACCGCGCTCGCTGATCATGCCCTGATCCATGGCGCCATGATAGCCGGCCTTCTTCTGCGTCACGCCGTAATGGAAGCCCTCGATGGTGTCCTTCATGTTGGAATGGAACGAGATTCCCTGCTTGATCATGAAGAAGTTCTGCGGCTGCTCCATCATCCATTTGACGTCGGCGGCGTAATCCTCCGGCCGATCGCCCGCGCGTTTGCGGCGGATCGAGCCGTTGTAAACACGCACCTTGTCGCGCACCTTGCCGCCGAGCAGCTTGTAGGCCGGCACGCCCGCCGCCTTGCCGGCGATGTCCCACAAGGCATGCTCGATGGCCGAAACGGCGGCACCATAGGGCTTGAACGAGCCGCGTTGGCGGATCTTCAGCATCACCCGCTCGACGTCGGTCGGATCCTCGCCGATCAGCGCGTCGCGGAAATGCAGCACAAAGGGCTTGAGATACGTCTTGGTGAACTCGACCTCGCCAAGGCCATAGAGGCCCTCATCGGTAACGATGCGCACTATGGGGTGCTTGCCGATGACGGCACAGCGCAGGTCGGTGATCTTCATGGCGCAGTCCTATTTCACAGACGAGAAAGCTGTCGGCGTGAGCAACTGGCTGCTGATATTGGCAATGATCTGCCCGTCGCGCTCAGACTCGTCCCGGGCCCTGTGCCATGCCGGATCGGTGACGAAAGCCGCCCATTTCGCCTCACGCTCGGCCAGCGAATCCCAAGCGAGGAAATAGGTGAGGCGATTGCTGTTTTCGCCGATCGCCGTGGTGAAAAACCCGGCTTGGCGGATGCCATGCCTCTCCCAGATGGCCAGCGTCTGGTCGGAAAAGCGCCTGAGCAAAGCCGGCAGCCTGCCCGGCAGGCAGTCATAGATGCGCAGTTCGTAGAACATGGTTTCGTCCGTTTCTTTCTTCGCCTCTCCTTTGGGAGAGGTCGACACGAATGGTCGGTCGTTGACCTTGTGAGCTTGGAGGGAAGGTGGTCTGGGCTAACTCCAGGTCCGGTCCCAGCTATATTCATTGTCCCAATGCTCGGTGGATTGCCATATCCCCGTGACACCCGGTTGCAGGTGATGCGAGATGACCTCGTCGACGACGTCGTCGATCCCCAGCCCCGGCTTGTCCGGCACGGTGATGAAGCCGTCCCTGACGAGCGGCTTGGGGAGACCTGTGACGATGTCGTCCCACCAGTCGACATCGGCGGAGTGGTATTCGAGCGCCATGAAGTTTTCGGTCGCGGTCGCGACATGCGCCGCAGCCATCGCGGCGATCGGGCTTTCTGCCATATGGATCGCCATGGCGACGCCGTGGTCCTGCGCCATATCGCCGATCTTCTTGGTCTCGAGGATGCCGCCGCTGGTGAGCAGGTCCGGATGGATGATCGAGACGCCGCCGCTCTTGAGCAGGGGCTCGAAGGCCTCCTTGAGGTAGATGTCCTCGCCGGTGCAGATCGGCACCGTGGTGGCTTGCTGCAGTTGCCGGTATTGCTCGGTGTATTGCCAGGGGATCACGTCCTCGAGCCAGGCAGGTGCGTATTTCTCGATGCGGCGCGACAGGCGTATGCCGTCCTGCAGCGAGATGTGGCCGACATGATCGATGGCTAAAGGGATCTCGTAGCCGATGACCTCGCGGACCTCGTGGATATACTGCTCGAGCAGGTCGATCCCCTTTTCGGTGAAATGCAGGCCCGTGAACGGGTGCTGCACGTTCTGCGCGTCGTAGGCGAGGTTGCGGGCCTTACGCTCCTCGAGTGTGCCGCCACGGCCGCGCGGATTGGCGTGAAACCCTTCGAGCGCGCCGGCGGGCGCGACGACGGCGCCCGGAACATGGGAGATCTGCATCAAGCCCAGGTCCATCTTCAAGAATGTGAACCCGCGGTCCATGCGCTCCTTGAGGCGCTTGCCGGTTTCGGTCCCGCTCGGTCTCTCGGCGTCGGTATCGCAATAGACGCGCACGTGATCGCGAAACTTGCCGCCCAGCATCTGATAGATCGGGACGCCATAGGCCTTGCCTGCGAGATCCCACAGCGCGATCTCGACTGCGGAGACGCCGCCGCCTTGGCGGCCGTGCCCGCCAAACTGCTTGATGCGGCGGAACAGGCGATCGATGTCGCAAGGGTTCTCGCCCAGCAGCCGGCTCTTCAGCATCAGCGCGTAGGTGGCGCTGGCGCCGTCACGCACTTCGCAAAGTCCGACGATGCCCTGGTTGGTGTAAATCTTGAGCAGTGCCGAGGTGAACGGCGCGCCGACGATTTCGGCAACCCGCATGTCGGTGATGCGGAGCTCCGACGGCCTGGAATTCGTGTTCACCCGATTGAGCGCCCCGTCGGCTCCACCCGTCTCTGGCATGACTTATCCTCGTTCTGGTCGATGGGGCTTGTGACCCGCACATGGGCCGGCGAGCACGGCTAACTCAGCTCGATCTCGTGAGCCTGCAGATAGTCGCGGTTCATCTCGACACCGAGACCGGGCCTCGACGTCAGCTTGAGGCTGCCGTTCGAAACGTCGAGCGGCGTGTCGATGAGATGATCGTATTTGGAGAGATTCCACTCCGACGTTTCGAGCTTGTAGAAGTTCGGAACGGTCATCATCACCTGCGCTCCCGCAACCACGTTTATCGGTCCCGCGGCATCATGGGGCGAGACCGGGATGTAGTAGGCCTCGCACAGGGCGGAGATCTTCTTGAGTTCGGTGATGCCGCCGGTCCAGGTCACGTCGGGCATGATGTAGTCGGCGAGCTTGTTCTCCAGCACCGGCACGAAATCCCATTTCGTGTGGCCGCGCTCGCCCCACGAGATGGCGGCGCTGACCTTCTCACGCACCTGCTTGAGCGCGTTGAGGCTTTCGGGCGGACAAGGTTCCTCGAACCAGTCGATCTGGCCAGCCTCCTCGAGGCTGCGACAGAGGCGAATGGCGGTGGGAACGTCGAAGCGGCCATGCGCATCGATGAGGATGTCGACATCGGGGCCTGCCGTTTCGCGGATGAGAGCTGTGAGTTCGGCCGCCTCTCGCTCGTCCTTGCGGGTCATGCTGCCGTCGAGGTAGCCGTCCCGCTGCTCGCGCGACAGTCCATCGGTGGTGCGGCCCTGGTGCGGGAACGGATCGAACTTCAGCCCGGTGTGGCCGGACTCGACGATGTCTCGAATTTCACGGACCACAGCCTCCTTGCTGGTAAACTTCGCCTGGTTGGGATGGGTGTAGAGGGCGATTTCATCGCGCACCGGTCCGCCCAGCAACTCATAGATCGGCTTGCCGAGGACTTTGCCGCGGATGTCCCAAAGCGCTATGTCGATGGCGCTTACGCATTCGACGGCGGCGCCGCGGCTGCCCATATAGGTGAAGCTGCGGAAAACCTTGTGCCAGAGATGCTCGATGCGCGCCGGATCCTCGCCGGTCACGGCGGCACCGATCTGCCGCAGGATCGTGCAGAGCGCGCGGTTGGCGAGCTTAGTGGTGGTGGTGATCTCTCCCCATCCGCTCACGCCCTCGTCGGTCGTCACTTCGACGAACAGGTACTCTCCCCAATAAGAAGCATCGGACTTGATCAGCCATGGCCGAATGCTCGTGATTTTCATCTCACCTGCCTTTGTCCGATGCGGTCGGGATAACGACGTTCCAGACCGGATAGCCTACCCTGCCCGAGCGGCGTTGCGCGCGCGCATGTGTTCGAGGACATGCCGCCCGGAGCCCTCGACATGGCGTGCAATGAGTTCGGCTGCCTCGTCCGCATTTCCAGCTTTGACATGCGCGATGAGCTCTCGGTGCTCGCGAATGATCGCGGCGCGCCGGGCGAGCGTGAAATTGAAGCGCCGGCTCACCGCCCGCAGCACTTCGCGATGCTTCCACCAAAGCTCGGCGGCATGGCGGTTATAGTGCCTCTGGTACATCACGGTGTGGAAGGCGGTATCCAGCTCACTGTGCCTGAACGTGTCGGCGAAGTTGTTCTCTTCGATCAGGCCCTGGATGCGTTCGAGCTCAGCAATGTCCTCGACGGTAGCCATATTCACGAACCATCGCGTCAGAGCCGGCTCGATCAGGACTCCGATCTCGTAGATATCCCGGACAAAATCCTGATCTATAGGCCGCACGCGCGCCCCGCGGTTGGGAACGAAGGTGACAAAGCCCTCGCCCCGCAACAGTTGCAGGGCTTCGCGCACCGGGTTGGTCGAGGTGCCGTGACGCCGGGCGAGATCGGTGACCACCAGCCGTTCGTTGGCGGCGAGCCGACCTTCGATGATGTCTTCCCTGATCAGTTGATAAAGCGAGGCGCCCTCGCTTGAGGCCCCGAGAGCGTCAATCCCCTCGGGTGGTTCCGCTTTGAAATCGCTTGTTTCTGCCAAGGCCCGTTCCCCAATCATACACATTTTGACCGATATCACGCACGGTTCCTATAAACAATGTACGATTTATCGCGTTGACAGACAATCTGTGATCTGAAAACGTACAAAATGCGCGAAGGGATACATTTGAACGAGATATCCCCATGGCCGACGAGCAAAGACCGCTCGCCTCGATGCTGAGCGGCATGGGAGAGAAACCTGGAGGATACCTATGACGAGGATTACACTCGGCAGTGCCGTCCTGCGCGGCACTGTCTCCACTGCCTTAATGGCATCGTTGATGTCCGCACCAGCGCTGGGTGCGGCGCCGGTCGATCTGAGCAAGTGGTCGCCGGAATATGTGCGCTCCATTGCCGGCACACAGGATTTTGATACGGCGGCCGATTGCGGCAAGGTCACCCCGCTCGACTACAAGGGGCGGCTGACTTTCTGGTATCAGGGCGTGTTCGAGGGCGATCCCGACCTCTTGCGCCAGTACTACAAGGACTTCTTCGAGACCTTCCGAAAGACCTATCCGAACATCCAGCTCGAGGAACAAGCCCTCACCTATAACGATCTCCTCGACAAGTTCCGCACGGCGCTCCTTGGCAATGCAGCGCCGATGGCGGTCCGCCTGCAAATCCTGGGTGGCACCGAATTCGCCTCAAAGGGCTATCTGGAGCCGCTCAAGCCGGAGGATGTCGGGTATTCGACCGAGGATTTCTGGCCCGGCGCCATGAAGGCCGTGACCTGGGACGGGGTGACCTACGGCATTCCAACCAACAATGAAACAATGGCTTTCATCTGGAATGCCGACATCTTCAAGCGCGCGGGCCTTGATCCGGACAAGGCTCCGGCGACCTGGGACGATGTCGTCAAGTACTCCAAGCAGATCCACGACAAGCTCGGCATCGCCGGTTACGGCCTGGTGGCGCGCAAGAATGCCGGCAATACGCCGTACCGCTTCATGCCTCAGTTGTGGGCCTATGGCGGCGGCGTCTTCGACGAAGCCACGGCGAACCCGACGTATAAGGAGATCGAGCTCAACAGCCCGCAGAGCAAGGCGGCGCTGCAAGCTTCTTACGACATGTATGTTCGCGATAAGTCGGTTCCAGTTTCGGCACTCACCAATCAGCAGGCCGACAACCAGCCGCTGTTCCTGGCCGGCCAGCTCGGCATGATGATCTCGCACCCGTCCGACTACAATGTCATGCTCGACCTGCAGAAGAAGGCGACCGGCACCGACAAGGACAAGGCCCAGACCGTCATCGACAACATGCGCTACGGCCTGATTCCGACCGGCCCGGACGGCAAGCGCGCCGTCGTGTTCGGCGGCTCGAACATTCACATCCTGAAGCCCGAATATGTCGAAGGCGGCAAGGTGGACGAGCCGGCGGCCAAGGCCATCATCTGCATGTGGACGAGCCCCGAGTGGTCGCTGAAGATGGCCTACGCCGGCTCGAACCCGGGCAACCTTAACGGCTTCAAGACCAAATGGATGAAGGAGCGGCTGGACAGCATCAAGTTCCTCGATGTCACCACCTCGATGCTGCCATACGGCATCCCGTTCCCGGCGCTGCCGCAATCGCCCGAGATCATGAACATCATCGTCCCGGACATGCTGCAGAATGCCCTGACCGGTGCGATGACCGTCGACCAGGCAGCGGACGACGCGGCCAAGAAGGTGAAAGACCTGATGGGCGGCGGCCTCTAGCCGAAGCCTGACCCGATCTTGCCGGCTGCGCCGAGCGCGCGGCCGGTTCGCTCCGAAAAACAAGGGCACGCCAAAGTGACGATCGTGGCCGGAAAGACCGGGGCTCGGCGAAGATTGCGACCCCTGCCGGGCAAGATTTGGGAGCATCGCGCTGACTACGCGTACGTGCTTCCTGCGATTGCCGTGATGCTGATCGTCATCGCTTATCCGATCTACTACACGATCGAGCTGTCGTTCTTCAACACGCCACCTGGCCTGCAGCTCCGCGACAAGATCTTCGTCGGCTTCGGCAACTACACCGCCATCCTCACCAGTCCGGTGTTCTGGAAGGTCACCTCCAACACCCTTATCTGGACACTGGCATCCACCTTCATCTCCTTTGTCCTGGGATTTGCCTGCGCGCTGGCGCTCCATCGCGAGTTTGTCGGCCGGGGCGTGCTGCGCGCCATCCTGATCATTCCCTGGGTCATCAGCGCGGTCGCCGCATCCTATATCTGGAAGTGGATCTACCATTCGGACTTTGGAATCATCGGCGCGGTACTGGTCGGCCTCGGATTGGCCGATCGGCCGCCGAATTTCATCGACAGCGTCAGCACGGTGCTGCCCTCCCTGATCGTCGTCAATATCTGGCGGGAGTTTCCGTTCGCCATGATCATGATGATGGCCGGTCTTCAGACAGTCCCCGAGCAGTTGTTGCGCGCCGCAAAAGTCGACGGCGCCAATGCATGGCAGCGCTTCTGGCACGTCACCTTCCCGCATTTGAGAAACGTCTCCACGGTGACGATCCTGCTGCTGGCGGTGGCCAACTTCAATTCCTTCATCATCCCCTGGATCATGACCGGCGGCGGGCCGTCCAACGCATCGCACATCTGGATCACCCACATCTATGAGCTCGCCTTCGGCCGGCAGCGCTGGGGGGTGGCATCGGCCTATTCGGTGCTTCTTTTCCTCATCCTGATGACGCTCGGCTACTTCTACGTCCGCGCGCTAAGCGGAAACGAACGCAAGGATGCAGGCGCATGAGCACGATCGCCGAGACAGCCCGCCTGGGTCAGGCCCGTCGACGTGCGAGCATCGACGGATGGCGATGGGGCGGGCGTATCTTCCTCATATTCATGCTGCTCTACACCGCATTGCCGATGATCTGGATGCTGCTCACCTCGATCAAGTCCGGCTTCGCCGCGATGCAGTTCCCGCCGCAATGGTGGCCTGACCAACCAACCCTTGCCAGCTACCAGAAGCTGCTCGATCCGCAGAACAGCGTCGGCCAGGACTTCCTCCGCTTCTTCTGGAACAGCCTTTTCGTCTCCACAGCCACGACCATCCTTTCGGTGATCGTGGCGGTTCCCGCGGCCTACGCGTTTTCTCGCTTCACGTTTCCCGGCCGGAACTTCCTGTTCTTCGCCGTATTGCTGCGCAACATGTTCCCGGCGGTGATCTTTCTCGTGCCGCTCTTCATCCTGATGCGCGCCATCGGGCTGGTGAACACGCATGGGTCGCTCATTCTCACCTACCTCACCTTCGGCCTGCCGCTGGCAATCTGGCTCCTCAAGGGCTTCTACGACAACATCCCGGTGCAGCTCGAGCAGGCGGCGCGCATCGACGGGGCGACGCGGTTCCAGGCCTTTGTCCTGATCGTGATGCCGCTCTCGGCGCCAGGCATCATCGCCACGGCGATCTATTCCTTCATCGGCGCATGGAACGAATACATCTACGCGTACACCTTCCTCTCCAAGAACGAGCAGCTGACATTGCCGGTCGGTATCCAGCGCTTCTTCTCGGAAAACACGACCGACTTCCCGGGTCTGATGGCTGCCAGCTTCATGATGAGCGTGCCCGTCGTGGTCCTCTTCCTCGTCCTGCAACGATACTTCGTACGCGCCCTTACCGAAGGCGCGGTCAAGCACTAGGGAGTTGCCGATGGCCCACGTGGTCCTCAAAGATCTCGTCAAGACCTATGGCGGCTTCAAAGCCGTCAACGAGGTTTCGCTGACGGTCGATGACGGCGAGTTCGTTGCGCTCGTCGGCCCTTCAGGCTGCGGCAAGACAACAACACTCAACCTCATCGCTGGGCTGATCCCGATCACATCGGGCGACATCCTCATCGGCGACCGGGTGGTCAACGACCTCGACCCCAAGGACCGGGACATCGCTATGGTGTTCCAGAACTACGCGCTCTATCCGCAAAAGTCGGTCTATATGAACCTCGCCTTCCCGCTGCAGATGCGCAAGCTGCCCAAGGACGAGATCGACAGGAAGGTCAGGGAAGCGGCGCGGGTGCTCGACATGACGCAACTGCTCGAGCGCAAGCCGCGCGAACTTTCGGGCGGGCAACAGCAGCGCGTGGCGCTCGGCCGCGCGCTGGTTCGAGATCCGGCGGTATTCCTGATGGACGAACCGCTCTCCAACCTCGACGCAAAGCTGCGCGTGCAGATGCGGTCCGAAATCAAGCGCTTCCATCAGGACCTCGAGGCGACGATCGTCTACGTCACGCACGACCAGCTGGAGGCCGTCACCATGGCAGACAGGATGGCCGTGATGAACGGCGGCTATCTGCAGCAATACGATTCGCCGGCACAAGTTTTCGCCCATCCCGCCAACATGTTCGTCGCGAGCTTCGTGGGCAGCCCGGCCATGAGCCTCATTCCGCTGGAGGCATCGACGGCCAACGGCGCCACCGCTCTGACGAGCGCTGAAGGCTGGAGCCTTGCACTGTCGGAACTCAACGCGCGCAAGGTCCAGGGAGCGACCACCAGGAAGGTCGTGCTCGGTGCGCGACATTCGACGATCAAGCTGCACAAGAGCGCCGTTCCCGGCGCCATTCCGGCCAAAGCCTACACGGTGGAGCCGACCGGAGACATCACCTTCGTGCAAGCGTTCCTCTCCGGCGCGATCATCAATATCAGCGTGTCCCCCACCATCGCCGTCGCACCCGACGAGCAGATCTGGCTCGAGTTCGACCAGGAGCGCATCCACCTGTTCGACGGCGAAACGGAGATGGCCCTCGAGGCCAACTGAGACAGGGCGGATGCGTGTGGAACGAGTGTGAATGACCACGAAGCTGAAGATCACGGCGATCAAGCCCTATCCGGTGTGGGTGGGAACCCGCAACCAGATGCTGGTCAAGATCGAGACCGATCAGGGCATCTTCGGCTGGGGCGAGAGCGGCTTGAGCGGTCGCGAGAAAGCCGTGGCCGGCGCGATCGAGCACTATCGCGAGTTCCTCATCGGCCGTGACCCGATGCAGATCGGCCGGATCTGGCAAGAGATCTATCGCAGCCAGTACTTCGAAGGCGGGCGCGTCCTGCAGGCGGCCATCTCGGCCATCGACATCGCCCTGCACGACATCAAGGGCAAGTCGCTGGGGGTGCCGGTTTATGAGCTGCTCGGCGGCAAGCAGCGCGACCGCATCCCGACCTTCGCCTCGACCGGAGACGAGGCCGAGGGCGAAGCCGCCATCGAACGAGCCGGGGAACTGCGCGCGCAGGGGTGGCAGGCGATACGCTTCTTTCCCGTCGGGCAAAGCAGCAGGGACATCTTCGAGCCGCGCGAGTCGATCGGCGCCACCGCAAGCATGCTGAACAGGGCGCGCGAGGCGCTGGGCAACGACCTCGTGCTCGGCATCGACTACCATCATCGGCTGTCGGTGGCCGAGGCGGCAAGCTTCTGCAACAAGCTCGGCCGCGGCGTGCTTGATTTCCTGGAGGAGCCGATACGGGACGAGACGCCGGAGGCCTACGAATCCCTGCGCACGATGACCGACATCCCATTCGCCATCGGCGAGGAATTCGCCAGCAAGTGGCAATTCCTGCCCTACATCGAGCGCGGCATCCATCAGTTCAATCGGCTCGATGTCTGCAATGTCGGCGGGCTCACCGAAGCGATGAAGGTCGCGGGCTGGAGCGAGGCGCACTATGTGGACCTGATGCCGCACAATCCCCTTGGTCCGGTGTGCACCGCCGCGACCATACATCTCGCCGCCGCAGTGCCGAATTTCGCCTGGCTCGAGACCAGGGCGCCGGAAAGAAAGCTGGGCTTCGACAGTTCCGAGTTCTTCCCGGTGCAACCACAGCTCGACGGCCCCGACTATCCGGTCAGCGATCTGCCGGGGCTCGGCGTCGAGATCAACGAGGCGGCGATCCAGGCGCAGAGTTTCCGTTTCTGGGAAGCACCCCACCTCAAGCGCCGCGATGGTTCTGTCACGAACTGGTAGCGCAACGTCAACCGGAGTCCACCATGACGCATAGCCCCGACATCACCCGGCCGTCCAAGGACCTGATCGACGCGCTGAGGGAGATCGGTGCCGCGACCGTTGCCGGCACGCTTGGTCACATGGGCTTCCGCAATCCGCATATGGTCGGTCCGGTGGCGCAGAACCACGGCAAGTCGATCGTCGGCCCGGCGCTGACGCTGCAGTTCCTGCCGCAGCGGCCCGACCTCTTCAACGAGGGAGAATATGCCGATCCGGAGACGCAATTGCACCGGCACGTGCTCTACCACGCTCAGGAGGGCGATGTGGTCGTGGTCGACGCGCGCGGTGACATGAGTTCGGGTGTCTTCGGCGATATGATGTCGACCTATTTCAAGGGCAGAGGCGGCGCTGGCATCGTCATCGACGGGTGCATGCGCGATCGGCCCAATGTCGAGAAGCTCGATCTGCCCCTATGGCTGCGCGGCTGGACGCCCAATTACCATGTGCAGACCAGCATCTATCCCAATGCCGTCAACGTTCCGATTGCATGCGGCAATGTCACGGTGATCCCCGGCGACATCATCGTTGCCGACGATGACGGGGTGGTGGTGGTTCCCGTCGCAATGGCCGCGAAGGTGATCGAAGAGGCGCAGAAGCATCACGATTGGGAGGAATTCTCGCGCGAAAAGCTCATGCAGGGCGGGTCGTTGCAACGCTATTATCCGCTGCATGACGATGCCCGCGGAGAGTACGAGGAGTGGCGAAAAGCCAGATCCTGAAGACGTTCTTGCCACCCCTTAGTGTCAAATCGGAAAATTATGGCGGACCAAAAACGGTAGCGAAGGCGATGTCCTTGAACCGTCGGAGCGGTTCGCCGGAACGCTCCACTTTCATGCGCAGGATCGCGCCTTCCCAGGAGGCAAGAAGAAACTCCGCCAGATCCCGTGGAGCGAACGTGCTGTCGATTTCCCCGGCAGCCTGGGCCTCCGCGATGCAGTCGCTAAAGGGCTGAAGCCACTCCCGGTACATCGCGACGAGATGTTGGCGCAGCGGCTCGCTCTCCTGGACCACCTCCAGGCTGAAGTCGCCGATCAGACAGCCCCGCACATAGCCATCGGCAGCGAGCCGATCCGAGATGATGTCCAGGTACCGCAGCAGTCGTTGCCGGGGCGCAAGACCAGCGCGGCAAAGGGGGCGTATTCCAGGTCGCGGTGGCCGGTCAGGTCGTGACATCGAGGCGCAAGGGATACTTTCCCGACAACGCTGATGTCGTGCGCGCGGTAAGGGAAGCTCTGCAACGGCGTCGCGAAAACGATCAGGGTGGGATGCCTGTCTAGCTCGGCATTTGGCCCAGACTGACCACGACCTTGCCGTACGGCCCGCGCCGCTGGTGCTCGAAAGCCTCGTGGACCGCCTCGAAGGGATAGACGGCATCGATCACCGGTCTGACGCCCAGCGCCTCGATTGCCACATTCATGCGCTCGAACTGCCGTCGCGAGCCCGTGGCGATGCCCTGCAGCGTAATGCGGTTGCGCGTCAGCACCGGTGTCGGCACGGACAGCTCGGTACCCGCCAGTTGGCCGATGAGGGATACAAGTCCGCCGGCTGCCACTGTCTCGATCGATTGCCGCAGATTGGCGCCGCCGATCAGCTCCAGTACATGGTCGACCCCGCGCCCGCCCGTAAGCGTCCGCACTTGTGCGGTCCAGTCGGGGTTGGCGCCGGCGTCGACGCAGAGCCTTGCCCCTAGCATCCGGGCGCGTTCGAGCTTGTCGGCGTGGCGCGACATCAGGATAGGGACTTGCCCGAAGGCCAGCGCGAATTGCAGTGCAAATAGCGCCACGCCGCCGGTTCCTTCGATAAGTACGGTCGTGCCCGGCCGCGACCGTCTGGACTCGACCAACGCCGACCAGGCGGTGAGCGCCGCGATTGGCAAAGTCGCTGCTTCCTCGTCGCCAAGCGAAGCCGGCGCCGGCACGGCGGCGTCCTCGCCGAACACGACGTGGCGCGCCAGCACGCCCGGCAGCGACAACCCCAGCGTCTGTCTGTGCAACACCGGCGGCCCATCGCCGTCGGCCCAGTCGGCAATCACCTGCCCTAACACGCGGTCGCCGACGCGGAAACGCGTCACTTCAGACCCGATGGCGACCACCTCGCCCACCGCGTCCGACGCCGGCACGAAGGGCAGCGACATCGCCGGCAACTTGCCATCGATCAACAGCAGGTCCTTGAAGTTGAGCGCCACCGCGCGCACCGCGACCAACAGCGCGCGCCGGCCGACCGACGGCAACGGCACCGCCCCGCGTACCAGCTTGTCGAGCCCAAACCCGGTCATGCGCCAGGCTTCAGTCATGTCATCCATTGCGCATCTCCAACCCTGTCGGCCTGTATTACCATCGCGCATTCAGCTACAATGGTGCGAATTTGTCGGAAGATCGTTGCGATTGGATATACAATGAGCCTCATAGCTGGCAGCCTTGGGGGCGCCCTCGCCTTCGTCGAAGCCGTCGATGCGGGCACCTTTACCGCAGCGGCGGCGCGGCTACGCCTGACCAAATCGGCCGTCGGTCGCAAGGTGCTGCAGCTCGAGCAGCGGCTGGGCGTGCGCCTGCTCAACCGGACAACCCGCCGCTTGAGCCTGACGGCCGACGGCGAGATCTACTACGAGGCCTGCCGGCGCGCGCTTGCGGGGCTCAGCGAGGCACAGGACGTCATCGCCGCCGGGCGACAGGCGCCGGCGGGCGTGGTGCGGCTAGCTCTGCCGCTGGCCTTTGGCCGCCGCTGGGTGGCGCCGGTGCTGTTCGGGCTGGCCAAGGACCATCCGGCGCTCCGGCTCGAGATCGGCTTCGATGACCACCGCGCCGACCTTGTCGACGACGGCATCGACCTCGCCGTGCGCCTCGGCCCTCTCGCGGACAATGCCTCACGGACCGCCCGACGGCTGGGCACGCAGCGTTCGCTGTTGTGCGCCAGCCCCGCCTACCTGGCCACGGCCGGGACACCCGCCGATATCCAAGGGCTGGCCCAGCATGCGCTGCTGGTCTACGGCCGGCGCGACTTCATCAACCCATGGCCACTGCCCGATGGCAACGGAACCATGCTCTACCAGCCGCAAGCCAGGCTGATGATCGGCGACGGCGATGCGCTGTTGCAGGCGGCGGTCGCCGGCTGCGGCATTGCCTTCCTGCCCGACTGGCTCGCCGGCAACAGCTTGCGTCGCGGCGAGCTGGTGCCAGTGCTGATGAGCTCGGCCGTGGACACTGCCCCCATCCACCTGCTGTGGAGCGCCGGCCGCGTCGTACCGCCGCGCATGCGCGTGATCATCGATGCATTGGTCGCCCACGCCGCCTTGCTGCACGAGCGGTCATGAGCTGCCGCTACGCAGGTTCCCTGCGCTTGTGAAGGAACTTAGGCCCGAACGACGCCCAGGTTCGGATCAGATTTCCAGATCGTCGATGATGCGGGAGAGCGTCGAGCGGCCAAGCGCACTCATGGCGGGGTTGGTGCTCCGATAGTACCAGACCAGGCCCATCGCCTGCTGGAAGGCCCATGCCGCTCCGCGCTGCCACTCGAGCTGGCTTGATCCAAGATGGGCACGCACGGTTTCGCGCCGACTGCGATCAAAAAGATGCCATGCGGCGACAAGATCCAAGGCCGGGTCGGCCGGTCCGAAGCTGCCGCAGTCGAGCACACCAACAAGGCGGTCCCCACGCACCAGCAGGTTGGCCGGAATAAGATCGCGATGGCCCAGAACGTCGGGACCGGACGGCGGCAGTTCACGCAGCCGAGCCCAGATGCGACGGAGCCGAGACACGTCCAGGAGACCCTCGCTGTTGTTGAAACAGATCGACATCCACTCGTCGTGGTCCGGAAGACTGCCGCCCCTCCCTTGCCCATCAAAACGACGTCCATCCGTGGTCGCTGCCCGCAGCGCCGCAATCAGCCTGGCAATGTCGCGTGCGAAGGTCGCGCAAGCAGCAAGCCCATCGTGCGTGGCAACGTCACCTTCTATCCAACTCTGCATTGCCCAAGGCAGCGGATAGAGCGGGCCCGGTTGACCAAGCCCGAGCGGTCGAGGACAGGCAACCGAAGAATGCGCGGCAAACTCGGTCATGGCCGCGGCTTCGTTGCGCAGCATATTGGCGCACTCGACAGGCGCCATCGCACGCAGCGGGAATCTTGCCGCTACACTCGATCCGATCCTGAAGATTGCATTGACCGTACCGATCGCGCCAAGCTGCTCGATCTTCTCGTGGCGGTGCTCCGGGAACTGGTCGAAGACCATCGCGCGAACGATATCCGCATCGATATGGATCTGGTCCGAGTGCATCATGGTGCTGGCGTCTCCCTGCCAATTCTTCGCCGAATGGCGGGACAAGCGTCGATGGCATGTCCGCATCCGCCACGTCACACAGCGCCAGATGTCCCGGCAGATGACACCAGCAGAAACGTCAATTTTGCGAAGCCTAAACAGCCAGACCCGGCCGCGTCTGCAACTCCTCGGTCCGGGATAGATACAGGTCGCGCAGATCGCGCTGCCTGAGCATGAGGTCCAGGATGCCATCCCTCGATTGCCGGATATGACGGCGGGATTCGCGGCAGGCCGTGTCGGCGTCCCCGGCAGCGATCGCTTCAACGATCATGTGATGGTCGTCACGCGCCGCCTTCCAGTCGTTCAACTGGGTCAACTCCATCCAGACATAGACCTGGCACTTGTCCAAAAGTCCGTTCAGCATTTCCGCGAGCATGGCGTTGGCGCTAAATCGCGCGATTGCGCGATGGATTTCCATGCCGGTCTGCATCTCTTCCAGCCGGGCGCGAGGAGCCGAATCGGTTTGCGCCAGGCGCTCGCAGTCCGCGACCAAGCCGCGCAGCAGCTCCACTTCATCGAGGGTGATGCGGGCGATCGCCAAGGTCGTCGCATAGGCGTCCAGCTCAGCCCGGATGTCGAACACATTCCGAAGCATCGTCTCGTCAAATTGAACCACCGCAAATCCGGTGCGGGGACGTTCGACCACAAGCCCGTCACGCTCCAATCGATTGAGCGCCTCGCGCACCGGCGTCCGGCTGACCTGAAGCTGTTCGACGAGCTCGAGTTCCGTAATTCGCCTACCCGGTGACAGCTGCCCGGTCACGATCATCGCCTTGATCGATTCATAGGTCGACTGACGCAAATGGCCGCGGGCAACGTCGTTCATCGGGGCTCCTAACACCGGCTGGCGTCAACGCGGCAAATAGGTACCGGTTGACTCGCGCATTCGCAAGCGCATATTGTATACAACAAAGTATGCAAAAAGCGTAGTCAATTGCTGCCCTACCCGAAAGGGGAATTGGGCAGGCTGGGGGAACGTCATTGATGCAAGCAGACATGGTGGTCACGAACGCAAGAATTCTGACCATGGACCCGACCCGGCCGACGGCTTCTGCGATGGCAATCGCCAACGGACGAATCCTCGCTGTTGGCGACGCAACCGAAGTGCTGCCGCTTGCCGGCAATTCGACGCGGATAATCGACGCTGCCGGCCGAAGCGTGCTGCCGGGCTTCATCGAAGCGCACATGCATGTGTTTGGCGGCGGCGCCATCCTCAATGACCTGTTGCTGACGGGCACGAAGGGTGAAGCCGCGATCCGCGACAAAGTGCGGGCTCACGCGGCGGCAAATCCGGAGGCGAAGGTCCTTTTCTGCCAAGGTGCCGATTACGACATGCTCGACGGCAGGCCGATCGACCGGCATTTCCTCGACAGCATTCTCGATGACCGGCCGCTGGCCTTCGTGGCCTTCGACCATCACACGATGTGGGCGAATACCATACTGCTCAAGGAAGTCGGGCTTCTCCATGGAAAGGCACTGGGGCCCGGCAACGAGGTGGTCATGGGCGGGGACGCCCTCGCCACCGGCGAACTGCGCGAAGTCGAGGCCTTCGGACCGGTCAATGTCTATGCCGGCACCTTTCGTTCGTCGCTGGGGCTTTCCACGGGAGGCGAGCCGCCCGAACCGCCAACGCCAGAGGAAAGGGCGCTGGACCGGGCATCCATAAAAGCCGCCCTGGCCTGGTGCGCCAGGCACGGGATCACGTCGATCCACAACATGGACGGAAATCTTTACACGCTGGAACTGCTCACCGAGATCCAGGAACAGGGCGCCCTGCTCTGCCGCGTCAAGGTTCCCTTCCATTTCAAGAACTTCATGACGGTGGCCATGCTGGAAAAGGCGTCCCGCATGAATGACGACTATCGCGGAGACTGGCTGAATTCCGGTCTCGTGAAGGCGTTTTATGACGGCGTGATCGAAGGCTACACCGCTTATCTCGTCGACGGCTATGCTGACAGGCCCGACTTCACCGGGGAACCGCTCTTCACCCAGGCCCAATTCACGGAAATGGCGATCGAGGCGGACCGGCGCGGTTTGCAGATCGCCGTGCACGCGATCGGCGACGGCGCGGTGCGCTCGGTCCTGAACGGCTATGAAGCCGCCGTGAAGGCCAATGGCCCGCGGGACGCGCGCCACCGGGTCGAGCACATCGAGGTCATCCAGCCCACCGACATTCCGCGCTTTGCTGCCCTTGGCGCGATCGCATCCATGCAGCCGGCGCATCCCCCAGGCGTGATGGATTTCCCGCTTGAACCGGCCAAGACCCGCATCGGGCCCTATCGCTGGCCGCTTGCCTATGCCTGGCGGACCTTAAAGCAGGCGGGAGCCCATGTTGTCTTCGCGTCGGATTGGCCGGTGGCGCGAATTGATGTCCTGGCTGGCATCCACGCGGCCGTCAACCGCAAGCCCTGGGCGCCGCATCTGCCAGACCAGAGCTACACCGTCCACGAGGCGATTGCGGCCTACACGATCGAAGGCGCCTATGCCGAACACGCGGAGGACCGGAAGGGACAACTCAAACCCGGTCATTTCGCCGATTTTGTCCTCCTATCCGGCGATATCGAGGCCGTTTCACCCGAGGAGATCAACACCCTCTCACCCGCACTCACCGTCTGCGGCGGTCGCGTGACCTTCGAGGCCTGATATGCTGGCATTGTCCCAACCCATCCAGCCGCAAACCGCCGATCGTCGCCTGGCGGTCCAGGCGATCGGCCTGCATAAGAGTTATGGGACCGGCGCTTCGGCCTTTCTGGCGCTTGACGATGTGTCGATCGACATTGCCGAAAACGAGTTCTTTACGTTGCTGGGTCCGTCCGGCTGCGGAAAAACGACCCTTCTGAGGCTGATCGCCGGGTTCAACTTTCCGACCAATGGACAAATCCTGCTCCGCGGCAAGGACATTGCGGCGCTTCCGCCGTTTCGGCGGCCCATCAACACGGTTTTCCAGAACTACGCACTCTTTCCCCACATGTCTGTCGCCGAGAACATCGGTTTCGGACTGAAAATGCTGGGCTGGACGAAGTCCCGGAGCGTGGATCGCGTGGCCGCGATGCTGAAACTCGTGCGGATGGAAACGCTTGCCGACCGGCGGACCAGTGAAATCTCCGGCGGGCAACAGCAGCGTGTCGCCCTGGCCCGCGCTCTGGCTCCGCAACCGGAAGTGCTTTTGCTCGATGAACCGTTGTCGGCCCTCGACTACAAGCTGAGAAAGGAAATGCAGGTCGAACTGAAGCGGCTCCAAACCGAAACCGGCATCACTTTTATCTTCGTGACGCACGATCAGGAGGAGGCCCTGGCAATGTCCGATCGCATTGCCGTCATGAACCGTGGACGGGTGCTCCAGGTTGGCCGTCCGCGGGAAATCTACAACGCTCCGGTGGACAGGTTCGTCGCCGACTTCATCGGCGAATCGAACATTCTGAGCGGCCGGCTTGTCGGGCAGGCGGCTGCGGATGCTCACCAGGTCAGAATTGCTGGCGCTGTCGCTACCGCCTACGGCAAAGCCGGAACTTCCGGCGACGGGACGGTTCAGGTCCTGATCCGCCCGGAACATGTCGACGTCCTCGACTCCCCGTCATCGGACTGCATTCCTGCAGTCGTCGAGGACGAGGTTTTCGTTGGGACGGACACCCGCCTTCAATTGCGCCTGAACGACGGTTCGACTTTCACGGCCCGCCTGACCAACAGCCCGGAACAAGAGAAAATCAGGACGTCCGGCACACAGGTATGGCTGCGAATCCATAGCCATAGCGCCCGGCTGCTCGGAGGCGACCATGTCCAGCATCGCTGAGATGGCGGCCACACGCCGAACCGCCGAAGGCCGGCGCCGCTGGTTGCTCAAGGCGCCGGCGCTAGCGACCATCGTGATCGCCTCTGTCGGGCCGCTTGCAGTGATGCTTGTCTATTCGGTGATGGCAAAGGGTGCCTTCGGCGGGGTCGCGCTCGGTCACTTCAGCCTCGACGGCTGGACGAATGTCTTTGTGGAGCGGGATCCCTTTGACGACACGCTCGTACTGGCCGACGCCAATCTCATCATCTTCTGGCGTTCCATCAAACTGGCACTGGTAGCGACGCTGGCCACGCTGCTCATCGGCTTCCCGACCGCCTATTACATCGCCACCCGGCCCGAGCAGGTCCGGTCCCAATGGATGCTGCTGATCACGATCCCCTTTTGGACCAATCTTCTGATCCGCACCTTCGCGATCATGGGCCTCCTGTCCAATCAGGGGCCGGTCAACAACATCCTCATCTGGGCCGGGTTGATCGACAAGCCCATGCAGATGCTTTTCACGGACGGGGCGGTTCTCCTGGGGCTCGTCTACGTCTACCTGCCGCTCATGGTGCTGCCGATCTATGCGAGCCTCGAGCGGATGGATTTCAACCTTGTTGAGGCAGGGTACGATCTTTATGCGACGCGCTCAAAGGTGCTTTGGCATATCGTCATCCCCTCCTGCAAGCCGGGCCTGATCGCCGGATCGATCCTCGTCTTCATCCCCGCAATCGGCGCCTATGTGACGCCGCGCGTCCTGGGCGGGGGAAAGAACATGATGATGGGCAACCTGATCGAACTGCAGTTCGGTCAGGGTCGAAACTGGCCCCTCGGGGCAGCACTGTCCATCTGCCTCCTGGTGATCGTGACAGTGGCGCTCATCATCTACATCCGCGGAAGTTCGGGTAAGGAGAATGCGCATGGCGGCTAGTCAGCACGCATTCGATTTGAAGGCGCAGCCAGGCTTCAGCATCATTGCGCGATTGGCGATCGTCGCTCTCTATTTGCCGATCCTCATCCTCGTCGTGTTCGCCTTCAACGCGACCTCCTCGCTCGGCGTCTGGGGCGGCTTCTCGTTCGATTGGTTCGTCAAGGCCTGGCACAACGACCTGATCATTAACGCAGCCCTCTTCTCTTTGTTTCTTGCCACCGTGGCCGGCGTCCTGGCGACCGTCATGGCCACGATGGCTGCCATTGCCATGACCCGAACCGACGCCTATCGCGGGCAGTTGGTCTCCTACGCCCTGATCAACCAGCCTCTGATCGTTCCTGAAATCGTAACGGCCATCTCGCTTCTGATCGTGTTCGCCGCAGTCAAGTCGGCAACCGGCTACTCGGGCACCGGCTATCTGGTCCTGGCGCACACGGCCTTCTGCATCCCGTTTGCGTATCTGCCGATCCGCGCTCGGCTGGAAGGCATGGATCTGACCCTCGAAACCGCGGCAGCCGATCTCTATGCGGATCCGTGGAAGGCGTTCCTGCATGTGACGCTTCCGAGGCTGGCGCCCGGCATCGTAGCGGGTTTCATGCTGGCCTTCGTCATTTCGCTCGATGATGTCGTCATCACCGATCTGGTGAAGTCCGGCGGACAGGAAACCCTGCCGACCTACATGCTGGGTCAGATCCGTCGAGACATGACCCCCGAAGTCAATGCTGCCGCCACCATGCTTCTGGTGCCCTCGATCCTTCTGGTGACGGCCGTGCATCTGATCAACCGCAAAAAATAAGCAACCTTACAGAGGAGTGACAAGCATGCGATCCATATTGACGGCGCTGACATCGGCGATGCTGCTCGCGGCAGCAAGTTCAGCGGCCCTCGCGGAGGAAGAATTGAGCCTCTACAACTGGGGCAACTACACCAGCCCGGAACTCCTGGAAAAATTCAAGAAGGAAACCGGCATCAAGGTCACGGTGACGGACTACGACTCCAACGATACCGCGCTGTCCAAGGTCAGGGCGGGCGGCTCGGGTTTCGACATGGTGGTTCCGTCGGCCAATTTCGTGCCGATCTGGATCAAAGAGGGGCTCCTCCTTGAATCGCGGCCCGACCAGATGCCGAATTTCAAGAATGTCGACGAACGCTGGGTGAATGTCAGCTGGGATCCGGGCCGTCATTACTCTGTGCCGTGGCAGTGGGGTATGACTGGGCCGGTCGTTGCCACTTCCGTCTACAAGGGTGACATCAACACCAGCGCAATCTGGCTCGATCCGCCGCAGGAACTGAAGGGCAAGATCAATGTCGTGCCCGAGAAGAACGATGTTCTCTATGCCGCCATCCGGTACGTGGGCGGCACTTGGTGCACCGGAGACAAGGCGCTGCTGAAGAAGGTTCGAGACAAGCTGCTTGAAGCCAAGAAGTCCTGGGTCTCGATGGATTACGGCATCGAAAAGATGGACAGCCGCGATACGCTGGCCCAGCTCTACTACAATGGCGCCGCATTCCGGGCGCGGCAGGTCAATGCCGACATAAAGCTCGGCTTCCCCAAGGAAGGCTATTCGCTGTTCATGGACAGCGTAGCAATTCTCGCCGACGCGCCGCATCCGGACAATGCCAAGAAGTTCCTGAACTTCATCATGGCGCCTGAAAACGCGGCCCTGATTTCGAACTTCGCGACCTATGCCAACGGCATCAAGGGCTCGACCCAATTCATGCGCGACGACATCAAGGCCGCGCCCGAGTTGAACATTCCGGCGGAGTACATTGCCGCCGGCGGCTGGCAGGAAGTCTGCCCCGCCGAGGTCGACGAACTCTATACCCGTATCTGGACCGACCTGATGAAGTGATGTTGCGTGCTCCGGCGGAGACCCATTCTCCGCCGGAGCCCCCGAATCTCAATTATCCGGGGACCCCTGGCAGGCACACGTGACTTCCAGCCAATGAGCGATCGCCTGCGCCGCTTGGGCTAATCGAAACCCCAACCCCATTGGTCGCGAGGGCCGCCGACATGACGGATCTGGTTGCTATCTGGCGGCGACATCGTGCCACCAGGCTGCCCACGTCATAACTACCAACTCGCGATCGATGCGCCAGCCTGACAGCGCTATTCCGGCAGCCCCGCCTTTCGCAAACCTTCTGCAAGCAGAGCCATATCGGCCGGACGGCTAGTTGAAACGACGTCGGCGAGATTGGAAATTCGTTGGCCGGGATCGAGGGCGAGCATTCGGCTCACCACTTTTTGCGCATCCTCGGTTCGGCCCGCGTGAGCATAGCTTGCAGCGGCAAAGCGCAACGACCCCAAAAAGTCGGGCTTTTCCCGCAACGACCTTTCAGCCCAAGATGATGCCTCCTCAAATCGACCAGCGAAGAGATGAGCCACCGCAACCGCATTCTGCATGTCGAACATGAGCGGGTCGACTGGGCTCATGCGTATCGCGGTCGCCAGGTGCCGGAGCGAAGTTTCCGTATCGCCGAGGTCGGCCCTGACCCAGCCGCTGAATAGCCACGCGGTAGCCAGGTTCGGATTGAGCGCAAGCGCGCGATCAATGAACGCTGCCCCGCTATTATTGTCGCCCACGACGTAGGCGAGCGCGGTCCCGCCGCGGGAAAGAGCGATCGCGTCATCCCTGCCCAAATCCACGGCCTTCAGAGCCAGGCGCTCGGTTTCGGCGGTTTCCTGCTTGCGATCCGTCATCCAGCCGTTGGCCTTGCGCATGACGGCACACCAGGCGGCCATGCCGTATGCCGAGGCAAATTCAGGGTCGAGTTCGATGGCTTTGTAAAACAACTGAAGGGCGTCTGCGGTGGATTCCCTGGTCAACTGGTGGAGGCTTGCTATCCCGCGCAGATAGTAGTCGTAAGCGTCAAGGTGCTCGGTCGGCTTGCGCTTGGCCCGCTCGATCTCTGCCTGTTCCAGCTTCGGAGCGATCGCTCCAACGACACTGCGGGTGACTTCCTCCTGCAGGTCAAAAACGTCCTCCAGCCCGCCGTCGAAACGGTCGGCCCATAGATGTGCTCCCGTTGTCGCGTCGATAAGCTGCCCGGTGATGCGAATCCTGCTCGCCGCCTTGCGCACGC
>NZ_SRUX01000049.1:0-825 GCF_004791545.1 Mesorhizobium sp. M4B.F.Ca.ET.214.01.1.1 | reverse complement strand
GCTTGCACAGCTGAAGAGGCTTCGCGCTGAAGTGATCGAGCCCAAGATCACAGCATCGCACGGACGCATCGTCGGTTCCGCTGGCGACAGCCTTCTTGTCGGATTCGCCAGCGCAGTCCACGCGGTGCAGTGTGCGGTCGAAGCCCAGGAGGGTTTGGCCGCTCTCAATGCAAGTTTGCCCGAAGACAAGCGCATGACTTTCCGCATGGGCGTGAATTTGGGCGACGTGATTGCACAGGACGATACGATCTACGGTGATGGCGTGAACATCGCCGCGCGGCTCGAGAAGCTTGCAGAACCTGGCGGCGTCTGCGTCGCGAGCAACGTCTACGAGCAGGTCAAAGGCAAACTGGACTATGCCTACACCGACCTCGGCAGCCATCAGGTCCACAACATCGTGGAGGCGGTGCGCGCCTATCGGGTCAGTCGAGCAAAACCCACTTCGGCATTCTCGACACGGGATACGCTGACGCTTCCCGAAAAACCGTCCATCGCGGTCTTGCCATTCGACAACATGAGTGGCGACCCCGAGCAGGGCTACTTCGCTGACGGCATGGTTGAGGAGATCATCACCGCGCTGTCCCGGACGCGCTGGCTGTTCGTCATTGCGCGCAACTCGAGCTTTACCTACAAGGGACGGGCAGTGGACATCAAGCAGGTCGGACGCGAGCTTGGTGTGCGCTACGTGCTTGAAGGGAGCGTGCGCAAGGCGGCGAGCAGGATTCGCATCACCGGGCAGCTTATCGACGCGACAACGGGAGCACATCTATGGGCCGACCGTTTCGACGGCGGGCTGGAGGACGTTTTTGACCTGCAGGAGGAAGT
>NZ_SRUX01000048.1:0-895 GCF_004791545.1 Mesorhizobium sp. M4B.F.Ca.ET.214.01.1.1 | reverse complement strand
TCCGACAGGCGCGACACGGTGAGGTCGCTCTCGATGCCGCCCTTGGCGTTGAGCATCTGCGTGTAGACGATCTTGCCCGGCGCGACGTCCATGTCGTTGGCGCAGAGCCTTTGCAGGAAGGCACAGGCGTCGCGGCCCTCGACGCGGATCTTGCCGAACGAGGTCATGTCGAACAGGCCGACGCCGTTCCTGACCGCCAGATGCTCTTCGCGCTGGTTGTCGAACCAGTTCTGCCGCTTCCAGGAATAGCGGTACGCGCGCTCCTGGCCGTCGCGGGCGAACCAGTTGGCACGCTCCCAGCCGGCGACCTCGCCAAAGACGGCGCCGCGCGCCTTCAGATGCTCATGCAACGGCGAGCGGCGGATGCCGCGCGACGTCGCCATCTGGCGGTAGGGGAAATGGTCGGCGTAGAGCAGGCCGAGGGTTTCGGAGACGCGCTCCTTGAGATAGCGGCGGTTCTTCTGGAAGGGCTGGGCGCGGCGGATGTCGACCTCCCAGAGGTCGAAGGGCGCCTCGCCATCGTTGATCCACTGCGCCAAAGCCATGCCGGCGCCGCCGGAGGAGACGATGCCGATCGAATTGTAGCCGGTTGCCATCCAGTAGCCGGAGAGTTCCGGCGCCTCGCCGAGATAGTAGCGGTCGTCGGGTGTAAAACTCTCGGGACCATTGAAGAAGGTGTGGATGCCGGCGGTGCCCAGCATCGGCATGCGGTTGACGCCCATTTCGAGGATCGGCTCGAAATGATCCATGTCTTCGGGCAGCTGGTCGAAGCAGAAATCCTCGCGAATGCCGTCCATGCCCCAGGGTTTGGCCACCGGCTCGAAGGCGCCGAGCATCATCTTGCCGGCATCTTCCTTGTAGTAGGCGCACTCGTCCGGCACGCGCAGCACGGGCA
>NZ_SRUX01000047.1:0-1038 GCF_004791545.1 Mesorhizobium sp. M4B.F.Ca.ET.214.01.1.1 | reverse complement strand
CTAGCTGTGGAGCCTCAACAGGTTGTCCTCGGTTAGAGCGAGGCGACTGATAGGTGTTTTGGACTTTAGGCTGCCATGTGGGCGATGCCAATTGTATCTGTGCAGCCAGACAGGCAGCTCGGCGGAACGGGGATCTGAAGTCGGATAGGCGATGGCATAGGCCCATTCGCGCAGCGCGGTCTGGATGAAGCGCTCGGCCTTGCCGTTGGTCTTGGGCGTGTAGGGTTTGGTGCGGATGTGCTTGAGGCCAAGCTTGCGGCAGGCCTTGGCGAAGGCCTTCGACCTGTAGCAGGACCCGTTGTCGGTCATGACGCGCTCGACCACGATGCCCAAGCTGGCGTAGTAGGCGACCGCCGCCTTCAGGAAGGCGATAGCGCTCTCCTTCCTCTGGTCCGGCAAGACCTGCGAGAAGGCGACGCGCGAGGCGTCGTCGATGCAGACATGGACGAACTCCCAGCCGACGCCGCGGCTGTTGGACTGGCCGACGCGATCGCCGGTGATGCGGTGGCCGACGCGCTCGAAGCGCCCGAGTTTCTTGATGTCGATGTGGATCATCTCGCCGGGCTTCTCGCGCTCGTAGCGGCGCACCGGTTCGGCCGGTTCGATATCCCTCAACCGCGACAGTCCGGCACGCTTGAGAACCCGGCTGACGGTAGCGGGCGAGACGCCGACCTCATGGGCGATGTGCTTGCCGGTCCAACGTTGCCGCCGCAGCGCCATGATGCGCTCCGCGATCGACGCAGTGGTGGCCTGTGGCATATGGGCGGGCCGCGAAGAACGGTCGATCATGCCGGCCCGTCCTTCGGCCTTGTAGCGCCCGACCCAGCGCGCCACGATCTTGGCTGACACGCCATAGACGCGCCGCATGGGCTTTGGAAAAACCGCCCTCTATCACCGACAGCGCCATCTCCTCTCGACGCAGCGGCGTGAGACGGGCATTCTTGTGAATGTTCATTCGGACCCTCCGGTGAGTGCTGAAGCCTGGTAACTCCAGTCTCCTCGGTCCGGTCCGAATGGACAACCTCCTGAAAGCTCACA
>NZ_SRUX01000046.1:0-1054 GCF_004791545.1 Mesorhizobium sp. M4B.F.Ca.ET.214.01.1.1 | reverse complement strand
GGCTCCTTGCCCTTGGCGATGAGACGCTGGTGGAAGGCCTTGAGGACGGGATTTGAGCGACTGGCGGTGAGGGCAGCCATATAGACCACCCTGCGCACGGCGTGACGACCGCCCCAGATAATGCGGCGGCCTTTGAAGGTGCCGCTGTCGAAGTCGTATGGGGCCAGGCCAGCAAGGGCTGCGATTTCGCGCCGCTGCTGCCCTATCTCCGGCGCCAAGGCCAGCACGGTATGGCTGAACACCGGACCGGCACCGTGGAAGGACTGGATCAGGCGGTCCCTGGCCGCGAACGCCGGCTGGCTGGCGACAAGATCGGCCATGCGCTTGGCCAGCAGTGCGATATCGAACTCAATGCGGCGCAGACGCTGGGTGAAGATGCGCTTGACCGTCGGCTCGCGGACCTGCTCGAGCTGATTGGCCAGGCTGACCTTGTCGTCGCTGAGCTGCCTGCGGGCCACGACCAGATCGGCCAGTTGCTCGGCGATTGGGTCGCACTGCACCGGCCGGGTCGGCAGTTCGGCGGTATAGCGTGCAATCAGCAGGGCATCGATGCGGTCGTTCTTGGCCAGTCGGCCAAGCGCGCGGGCATAGTGGCGCAGCTTGTGCGGATTGACGTTCCTGGCCGGTAAACCCGCCTTGCGCAGCGCCTTGGCCACGCCGCGCTCATAGCCTCCACTCGGCTCCATGCCGATGGCGCGCACGTTGCGGCCTTTCAGCCACTTGCTCAGCTTGGCCCATCCGTCCTTGTCGTTGTCGAAACGCGCTTGTTCCTGCGTCTGGAACACGGCCACGTCGAGCCATCGCTTGGCAACGTCGATGCCGACATCCTGAACCGTTCCTGCAGCCATCTTCTCGGTCCCTTCCTTGTGTGCGGGGGCTTGCCCCTTGCAACTGTTCGGGTTCACAAAAGAAGGCGGTCGGGCCCCAGCTCATCCACGGTTTAGGCTACCTGAGGGGTGACGGGCTCTCGACCGCCGCCACGGATCAGGCAAGCACCTGGTCCGTGGCACCCCTCAACAATGCACGATTCCAGACACACAAGGGGTGTTCCAGC
>NZ_SRUX01000045.1:0-1133 GCF_004791545.1 Mesorhizobium sp. M4B.F.Ca.ET.214.01.1.1 | reverse complement strand
TTGTAACTTGTCCCTTGCCGACTCTGCTATTGCAGCAGGTGCGGTGGCGGACGAGAGACCGGAGCATCTTTGGGCCTTGAAGCCCGTGGGAGAGCGAGGGTCTTCGTCCGCCGTTCCATCGACCCCGAACAGTCGCCTGGGCCGCAAGCGAAGCCCGATTAGGCAAGGATGGGATAGGATGGAAATCGTTGTTGGCATCGACGTTTCGAAGGATCGGCTGGATGTGCATGTTTTGCCGTCCGGTGAAGCGTTTTCGGTTGGTAACGACCATGCCGGGATGGAGGATCTGGCTCGACGTCTTGCAGCCTTTTCTCCGACGGCAATCGGATTGGAGGCTACGGGAGGCTACGAGCAGCTGGCGGTCGCCACTTTGGCGAGCGCCGGCCTTTCGGTTGTCGTGGTCAATCCAGCGCAGGTCCGGGCCTTTGCCAACGCGCTCGGCAAGCGGGCCAAGACCGATCCGATCGATGCTGCCGTCATCGCAGCCTTCATAGCTGCGACCAAGCCGGAACTGCGGCCGCTGCGCGATGCCGAGACCAGGACGTTGGCCGATCTCGTCACGCGCCGGCGTCAGATCGTGCAGATGATCGTGGCCGAAGAGAACCGCGCCCGCACGGTCAACGCAAGACAGGCGCAAAAGAGCATCAAGCGCCTGCTCGCCGCGCTCAGGCGTGAGTTGGAAAGCCTCGATGCCGACCTGGACGATCATATCCGCAAGTCGCCACTCTGGCGGGTCCGGGAAAAACTGCTGTCCTCCGTACCAGGCATCGGTCCCACCGTTGCCCGCACCATGATCGCCGAGATGCCGGAGTTGGGCAGCCTCGACCGGCGCCAGATCGCAGCGCTCGCAGGTCTCGCACCATGGACGAGGCAGTCCGGCACATGGCGTGGCAAGAGCTTCATCGGCGGCGGCAGGAGCCGCGTGCGCGCCGTCCTCTTCATGGCTGCCCTCGTCGCCATACGCCACAATCCGGTCCTCAAGGCCTTTCGCGACCGCCTCGTCGAGGTCGGCAAGCCGAAGATCGTCGCCGTCGTGGCCGTCATGCGAAAGCTGCTGACCATTCTCAACGCCATCATCCGCGACCAAAAACCATGGCAAACAGCTTGACAGCCAAGACAGTCGCTCTCCCCGT
>NZ_SRUX01000044.1:0-1202 GCF_004791545.1 Mesorhizobium sp. M4B.F.Ca.ET.214.01.1.1 | reverse complement strand
TGTCCAGCCGATAGATGGGTAACAGAATGGACCGGATACATAGGTAACAGTTCTCCCCCTATGAGTCCGCTGCAGCGCCAAGCGGATTGGTTGGCGCGGCGCTGCAGCGGACAAGCGTCATACGCCTTGTGTCGATGATGCCGAGCTGGTGGGCATGGAACGAAAGAGCCCATTGACCATCCTCGGTCTGGGCGGCCGCGACAGCTTCACCAGCCAATGCCTGCGAGACATAGACGAAGCCGCCGTTCCACCTGATCTCGCCATTGTGGCGTACATGACGGACCGCGGCCTCGGCTGGATAATCAGGCTCGGGCAGCATCGTCGGCATGGCGCGCCGGGAGGATCTGTAATGCTGGGCTGGAGTGTCCATGCCGAGCGCCTCATGGGGACGTTCTTCATTGTAGCTGTGCCGGAAGGCCTCGAAGGCCTGGCCCTGGGCCGTTCTGTCGGCCTCCGGTGCCTCGGCCAGCGGCAACAGGGTCAGATGAAAGCGCTCGTGGCGCCCGTTCTGCTGGGGTTTGCCGGGCGCGATCCGCTCCAGGGCGATGCCGAGTTTGATGAAGCGCACCGCAAGCGGTGTCAGCCCGGTGACACCGGCCGACGCGAAGGGCGGGCCATTGTCGCTTCGGAACCGGTCCGGCAGGCCATGCTCCTCAAACAGCCGCTCGAATACCGGCCAGGCCTCGGCATCCGCCGTCGAGCCGGTCGCTTCGAGCGCCAGCAAGTAGCGGCTCGACGCATCCATCACCGTCAACGGTTCGCAACGCCACCCGTCACGGGTCCGGAACCAGCCCTTGTGATCGCCAGTCCACACCGCGTTCGGCCCTTGCGGCTCCGGCCAAGGTCCATTGCCGCAGGCCCGCAGCCGGGTCCGCTTGCGGGCGCCGACAAGCCCATGCCGCGCAAGGATAGCGCCTGCCGTCGAGGCCGACGGCCAGATCAGTTCGGGAGCCGCGCGCTTGAGCCGCGCCACGATCTTCTTGGGCCCCCACAGCGGATACGTCTCCTTCGCCGCCACGATCCGCTCGACAAGATCAAGGGCTGTCGCACGGCCATGATTGAGCGGCGCTCGCGGCCGATCGTGCAAACCCTCCGGGCCAAACTCCCGGTAGCGACCCAGCCATTTATAGCCGATCTTGCGCGAAATGCCGTAGGCCGCACAAAGCTCGCTCATCGTCTCTTCGCCAGAAAGGCAATCCACT
>NZ_SRUX01000043.1:0-1340 GCF_004791545.1 Mesorhizobium sp. M4B.F.Ca.ET.214.01.1.1 | reverse complement strand
CAAAGATGCTCGCTCGCGTGATGCTCGCGTAAGTGGGACGCAAGGCCCAGTCGACCAGGCACTAAAGTCCAACCCCTGCAAATAGAGCAAAAATATTAGCTGTTCTTTTATCAACATGGCTTTTCACATTGTTGCAGGTTGATTTCGAGGAAGGCTGCCGTGGCGTCACTCGCTCGTATCGTTCGAAAATTCTTCTCTCGCGGCTTGCGCATCGCCGAGGGCGGCAACGTCGCTACCCTCTTCGCGCTCACGCTGCCGGTCGTCGTCGGCGGGGCAGGGCTCGGCGTCGAGACATCTTACTGGTACTATTCCAGCCTGAGGCTTCAGGCGACGGCGGACGCTGCCGCCTATGCCGGCGCGGTGGAGAAGTCTTGGGGCTCCGACACAGCCACCATCACCACGACTGCCACGACATCGGCGACCGAAAACGGCCTGGGCACCGGCACCATCACCGTCCACGCGCCGCCGACGACGGGGGCGTATACGACCCAGAAGGCAGTCGAGGTCATCCTCAACCAGAACCTCGACCGGATCTTCACCTCGATCTTCACCTCTAGCAAAGTGCCCGAGAAGGCGAGGGCGGTGGCGCTGGTCACCGATGCCTCCAAAGCCTGCGTGCTGGCGCTCAGTCAGTCAGCCTCGCAGGCGGCGCTGTTCTCCGGTAGCACCAGCGTCAAGCTGAACGGCTGCTCGGTCATGTCCAACTCAACAGCCTCGGACGCCATTAAGGTGCAAGGGGCGTCCGGTCTGCAGGCTGACTGCCTGATCACCGTGGGCGGCATGGTGCTGAACAACCCAGTGACCACGACATGCACATCGAAGATCACCCAGGCCCTGCCGGCATCCGACCCGTTCGGGAGCCTGCCGGCGCCGACCGCCAGCGGCGGTTGCAAGAACGTTAACGGCAACAAAACGACGCAAACACTCCAGCCAGGAACTTACTGCAGTGGTATGAACCTCGGCGGCGACGTCACGTTCGCGCCGGGCGTCTATGTCCTCCAAGGCAATATGAAGATCAACGCGGGTGCAGTGATCTCGGGCAGTGGCGTCACCATCTATATGTCGGGCAGCAACACCGTCAGCATGAACGGGAATGCCACCGTGACGATGAGCGCGCCGACCTCCGGCACGTATTCCGGGGTACTGTTTTATGGCGACAGGACCGGCACCACTACGCAGAGTACCTTCAACGGCACCGCCACCTCCTCGCTTACGGGAGCGATTTATTTTCCCAAGCAGCAGGTCAACTATCTAGGCAATTTCTCCGGTAAGAACGGCTGCACGCAGGTGGTGGCCGACACCATCCAGTGGTCCGGCAATTCCAACATCAACCAGGACTG
>NZ_SRUX01000042.1:0-2133 GCF_004791545.1 Mesorhizobium sp. M4B.F.Ca.ET.214.01.1.1 | reverse complement strand
GTGAAAAGCCATGTTGATAAAAGAACAGCTAATATTTTTGCTCTATTTGCAGGGGTTGGACTTTAGTGCCTGGTCGACTGGGCCTTGCGTCCCACTTACGCGAGCATCACGCGAGCGAGCATCTTTGTCCATTGGTGGGTTGCGCGCGGCGAGGGCTGCCCGGGAGAACATCTGAAATTTCACCTCTGGTACCTCACGCGACAACGATAGCCCGGACCCGAGAAGGGGACGGGGCCCTTTCCCCACATCGGCCGCGTCAACCATTCTTCCGGCGCGGCCGCTGCCGGGGCTTCCCTGTGCATAGCGGCCGGATGGCCGGCCCTCAAATTTGAATGCCGCCACAGTTGCTTTGTCTCACAGTGGCCGAATGTCGAAATGCCTTTTCGAAGTTGTGAGAAATGGGCACGCTCTTGGCGATGCCTGGGTCGATCTTGTTACATTCGGACTCGCCGATTCCGGAATACGGCGTATAATCCCCAAGTCGCCAGCACCAAGCAGCGGCAATGCGGGCGCTTGGGGTGCTTTCGCCTTATGTGCGGGGGTAAACCATGTCACGTGACGAGGTGTCGGCACTCTACGGCGACATCCTGCGAAGTGCCTTCCACAGTGCGATCATTGAAGAGAGGATCCCCGAAAGCCAATGGCGCCAATTCGCCGAGCAAATGGTCCGCGATTTGACCGGTACTGACGCCGTCGATCCTGACTTTGTGGAATGGATCATCCGGAAGTCAGGGCGAAGAGTGAACGGGCCAGCGCCGCCGAAATACCTCGATCACAAGCTCGAATGCCCATACTGCCTCACCATCAGGCTCAGAATTCCCGATGACGCGCGTCCCGAGACGCCGATTTCTTGCGATGATTGCGGAAAGTATCTTGGCACTTGGGATGAGCTCCAAACCGACTTTGAGAAGCAAGGCGGTCAGAACGGGGTGTTTCGTCTCGAAAAGGGCCGCATTCAGCGGATCCGCTAGTGGCCGGCCGGCAACCCTCTAATGTCGACCTTTCAGGAACCTAGGCTCGCGAAGCAGCGAATTTCAATCGGTTCCAATCACCCGATCAGACACTTGACCTCTTCCTCCGCGATGCCAGTTTCCCTCGTCAGCCGCTGCGCCAACAGCTACAGATGGCTTTGCACTCATCTCCATTGTCGATCGCGGGGCATATAACGGTTCCTCCAATTACAGGAACCGCTGAAGTTATTGAAGCAGGTAGGAGATTACTCCCGCTATCGCCGGTCGCCGACCCTTAAAGGGCGCCTGTTTCAAAATGCCAAATATTGCGGGCAGGACGTTCGCGAAAGCATACGCTAATATTATAGGACGAATCGTCAACTTAGGAGGCGCATCATGGATTCGCCAAGCAAGCTGGAGAACTTGCGCTTTGTTGCATCCCTGCTGGGCGTAATCCGCCATCGGATGCATCAGGATGGTGAAGATCTGCTGACGTACCTAATAGACATTGCGTATCTGGAGGCTAGCGATCGGCTGAAACAAAAAAGCCCGCCGGCCGAAGCCAGCGGGCCGGTCCCCCGCACCTGATGTCTCAGGTCTCGGGAATCTCTGGCGGTGGAAGCGGCCCGGACAGGCTGAATGCGACCACGGTCGACAGCTTCGCTTTCTTCGCTAGTGAAGGCTTCACATATGGTTTCTTTGTCATGCAGCTCCCCGTGTTTGAATCGATGCTGTCATCGCCATGCGGCCTTCCGTTGTCAATACGAAAAAAGGCCCGCCATCCAATCGCCCCGGAAAGATCATATCTGTCGGTATGTTTAACTTTTCGACCTTCATTAATGGCCGGCATGGGCGCGTACTTGCTGTTGCGCTAAAGCGAAACCCGCTGCCGGGGGACAGCAGGGGCCTTGCCTCACCAACTTAGCGCCCCAGGGATGTTCCCCGCTTAGTGGGACCCCTGCGAAACCGGAAACCACTGAGACACGCTGATGGTAGCGGAATAGACCAGCCGCCCGGCTTCTCATAGACGGAGACGGTCATGGATTCATCCAAAGTGCTTGAGGCCATTTCGTCGACTGCTATGTCTTGCAGAGCCTTGAGCGCCTCTCGTCGCATTTCGCTCAGGCTATCGAGATCGACCCAGGCATCGCCAAGAGCGTGCCCATTTCTCACAACCTCGAAG
>NZ_SRUX01000041.1:0-2240 GCF_004791545.1 Mesorhizobium sp. M4B.F.Ca.ET.214.01.1.1 | reverse complement strand
GTCCACCGGTTCGGCTTCGAGACTTTCCGCAAACTGGCTGAGGCCGGTACGAAACTGGTCGACGATGCGACTGCAGCCATTGAAGCCTAGCCCGAGATGGCGCGCATCAAGAAAACCATTGTTCCAGGAAGGATCTATGTCAGACCTAGATAAGATGAGGAAGAAAGTCCGAAAGCTCCAGTTGCGTGCAGCTATTGCCAAGATGGCATTGCAGGACCTTGTCGAGGGTCTGCCGGGCAAGTGGGCCGACATACAGGAAGTCGCCGAGAAAACCCACGCCGTTTATGCCGAGTTGGATGTTGCCAAGAGAGAACTCGCTTCAATGAAGAATTTAGGATGATGCGCACATTCACCACCCGTGACGGCTCCATTTGGATGCCGTCGTACCTGACCTTCATCGATAGCAAGACCTGCATCGGCTGCGGCCGTTGTTTCAAGGTCTGCTCGCGCGATGTCATGCATCTTCACGGTGTCAATGACGCGGGTGAAATCCTCGGCCCCTGCGATGACGAAGACGACGATTTCGACGGCGAGCTCAATCGCATGATCATGGTTGTCGATGATGCCGGCCGCTGCATCGGCTGCGGAGCCTGCGGCCGCGTCTGCCCCAAGAACTGCCAGACGCATGTTGCGGCCGACGAGCTCGCAACATGATCTGGCGAAAAAACCAGGGGAACGGCGTGCACTTCATATCTTTTGTCGGCTCGTAGGGCTGGTCCTGTGCAGCAATGCGTCGATGGTTTACTTCGCTTTGGATTCGCTCCGTCTGGCAGTCGTCACGACGCTGGCCTGTTCGCTGCTGCTTCAGGCCTGCTATTTCGGCCGCCTACTCTTTCTGATCCGGCAGTCTAGCCGCGCTCGTGGAACTCGCCACAGGGGCCAGCATGCCGATAGTTCCAGGAAAGCTCGGGTATCAGTCGTCTGAACTCTGATCAGCTGCGGAATGAAATTTCAGCTGTGTCCGAGCTAAGTCAATTACCCAGCATGTGCTGCTGCTTTGACGCGCGAATGACATGATCAGTGCTCAGGCCCACACCACTTTTGGTAACCCTCTGATCACTGAGCTGATCGATATAGGGGATCTGTATTTGGCAGTGGGACGCGACCACATTCGGTTTGTCCTTAGGCCAAGGAGATGCGGGTGTTGGGTCGATTAGGCACATAAGAGTCATCACGGCACGCCGGATGAGAGCTGCTTCGTCGCGATGAACAGCTCGGCGCATAAGGATGAAGCTCTTCTGCACCGTCTCCAAATGGGGCTGGCTTCGAGACTCACAACCCTTGGGCTCATCGGAGCGTAGCTGGCTCAGGTAACTTCTTGCTGGAGAGAGCATGCTGGAAAAATTCGAACGTTATCCGCTCACCTTTGGGCCCACGCCGATCGAGAGGCTCGACCGCCTCGGCAAGCATCTGGGCGACAAGGTGGAAATCTACGCCAAACGCGAGGACTGCAACTCTGGTCTCGCGCTCGGCGGAAACAAGCTGCGCAAGCTCGAGTACATTGTGCCCGACGCGATCGCGTCAGATGCCGATACGCTCGTCACAATCGGTGGCGTGCAGTCCAACCATACGCGCATGGTCGCTGCGGTCGCCGCCAAGATCGGCATGAAATGCTTCCTGGTCCAGGAGAGCTGGGTCCCACATGATGATGCCGTCTACGACCGGGTCGGCAATATCCTCTTGAGCCGCATCATGGGGGCAGAGGTGCGCCTGGTTGACGAGGGCTTTGACATCGGCATCCGCCGCAGCTGGGAAAAGGCACTTTATGAGGTCAAGGCAAGGGGAGGACGGCCCTATGCGATACCGGCCGGCGCCTCTGTCCACAAATACGGCGGCCTGGGCTATGTGGGGTTCGCTGAGGAGGTACGCGCCCAGGAAAAGCAGCTTGGGTTTGCCTTCGACTACATCGTCGTCTGTACGGTGACTGGTTCAACCCACGGCGGCATGCTCGTCGGGTTCGCCAAGGACGGTCGACAGCGCAACGTGATCGGTATCGATGCCTCCGCCATGCCCGCCAAGACCAAGGCGCAGGTGCTTGGCATCGCCCGAAATACAGCGAAGCTCGTCCACCTCGGAGCGGAAATTGTCGAGGCAGACGTGGTGTTGTTCAAGGACTACGCGTACCCGGGTTATGGCGTTCCATCGGAGGAAACCAAAGAGGCAATCCGTCTGTGCGCGCGGCTCGAGGGCATGATTACCGATCCCGTTTACGAGGGCAAATCGATGCAAGGGATGATCGA
>NZ_SRUX01000040.1:0-2918 GCF_004791545.1 Mesorhizobium sp. M4B.F.Ca.ET.214.01.1.1 | reverse complement strand
ACTACGCGTACCCGGGTTATGGCGTTCCATCGGAGGAAACCAAAGAGGCAATCCGTCTGTGCGCGCGGCTCGAGGGCATGATTACCGATCCCGTTTACGAGGGCAAATCGATGCAAGGGATGATCGACCTCGTCCAGAGGGGCTTCTTTCCACAGGGATCGAGGGTCCTCTACGCACATCTCGGCGGCGCGCCGGCGATCAACGGGTACGGCTACACCTTTCGCAACGGCTGACGTTCGGCAGACTGCGATTCCGCCGTCGCGCTCGAACGTGGGCAGGTAGCGTCGCTCGACGCCTGGCTGCAGAAGTGGAGGCAGCGAAGGGCATCCGATACATTGGTGCAGCATTACGTGCTGTCGGGGCTCAACGCCGCGCTGATTGAGCCCAATGCCGCCGACTTGCCAGCCGCGTGGTGATTTATGTCCACGAGGCAAGGATCCACACGCGGCGGTGGCGGCACGAGGACCAAGCCGCCCCGCACTTTCGACCCGGCGCCAAAGTGCCACTGCTCGAGGACGCCGAGGCCAGTCTAATGACAGGCGAGCCATCCAAGCTCTCACCTGTCCTAAAGCGGCTGGCTCAAGAGGGCGAAACCCGACAGCGGCAGAAGACATGTCAGGTTCACGACAATCGGCCGTGTTTGGGCTCGTGGAGAATTTTCAAAGCATTCCCCGCCGCTTACCGGAGCTGAGACGGGTTGGCACGCCCATTGCTGCTTGATGGGCGGCAACACTGTGAGAGGGCTGAATCGCATGCAAACGCGCAAGACGAGCGATGGCCTCCTGATCCGTGTGTTGCGATTCTGACAGAGAAACCAACTCGCGACAAAAGCCACGAAAGGTGTGTGATAACTTTGGATACGAACATGGAACTGCGTATGGGATCCCCGGCTCCTCCGATCAAAGTGGAGAACTGGCTGCGTGGCGAGCCCCTCACGAACTTTCAGCCCGGCAAGGTCTACCTCGTTGAATTTTGGGCGACTTGGTGCGGACCATGTGTCGCGGCAATGCCCCATTTGATCGAACTGCAGGAGAAATATGAAGACAGCGGATTTGAGGTCGTCGGAGTTGCCGCCTGCGAACAGGGTCCAACCGCAGACGAAGCGCGGACCAACGTGGATGCCTGGCTGACCGAGAAGTTCCCGAATCTGAATTATCGGATCGCGTTCGATTACAAACGTGAAATGAAGAGACTGTGGTTGGAACCTAGTTTTTCATTCGGGATTCCCGCCTCGTTCGTGGTCGACCGCGATGGCCACATCACTTTTATCGGCCACCCGGCGGAACTCGATGACGTTTTGCCGAAAGTGTTCAACGGCAGCTGGCGCAGCAGCTATGAAGCGAAAGCCGCCGATGCAAAGCGAATCGCGCGTAACCAACGTGCAGCGCGCGAACAGTCAATATACGCCAAACTTAGGCCGGCGATGCAGGCCGAGGATTGGACGGCGGCGCTCTTGGCCATCGAAGAAGGCCTCGCCTTGATGCCAGACTGTCACGATTTCCGGCTGACTCGTGCGAATTTACTGCTTCACAAGCTACGCGACATGCAGACCGGCATGCCGCTAATGCGAAAATTGGTCGAGGACGCGATCGACAAAACGTCCGAGGCGGTGTCTTGGATGGCCTTGGCCCTCAACCAACTCTTCGATCCCACGATGGACAATTCCCATCTTCCGCGCGCGGAGCGCTTTGCGATGGGCAACGAGCTCTCGGAACAGATACTTACATTAAATCCCCCACAAGGCGAAGGCCCGTTTAAATACCGCCGGTACCTCCCGGTCGCCCAGTATTATTACGAGAGCGGCAACAAAGATCGCGCGATCGAGTTGATCGAGGTGGCACTGAAATCGGTGGACCGTCTGGGGCCAATTCCGGACCACGCCAAACAGTACTATCTTACCCCATTGCTCCAAGCACTTGCCAACTACACGGGTGAGCCTGCCTGTCACGCGGATCTTTGTGTGGCTCCGCAAAACAAGGCACCCGAAACTCAAAACGCAGTCACTTCCTGAGCAAGAATGAGCGACCCGAGACATAGGTGACGTTTTGTACCGGACACATGGGTAACACTTTTCGCTTTTGGCCGGAGGTGTTGATGCCGTGGAGAGAGTGTTCGGTGATGGAGGAACGTCTTCGTTTTGTAGCTCGCCTTCTCGACGGGGAAGGCATGAGCCATGTGTGCCGGGAGTTCGGCATCTCGCGCAAGACGGGCTACAAGATTTCAATCGCTACAAGGATGAGGGCCTCGAGGCCCTGACGGACCGCTCGCGCAGGCGTTCGCGCCTCGGGGAAAGGTCTCGCACTGGTGGACGTGTTCGAGGTCGGCCACGGGGCACTCTTGGGTGGGGTTGGCCCGCCCAAGCCATTCGTCTGCCACGCAAGTGGGCCCGAACCAGGCATCGCAGAAAAAGAGATCGTCCTTCAAGACGAAGACTGAAATGAGGAACAACGAAATGCCTCATGCACCGGGTGGCCCTGCTGTCAACAAGGACGACGAGGCCCTTGCTTCCCCGTTTGTCAAATGCCTTCTGCGGCTGATCCGTACTCAGGATTCCTTCGGCTTATGGGAAGGCAATTCGGACGCCGAGCTGCTGGGCGAGTTCATCATCACCAAGCAACAGCAATGTGCGATACCCTTTGGCGGCGATCCCGATCCTGACGCGCTGTGGAGGCTCGACATGTTTTACACGGCCGTGGCGCTTGCGATCGAGGAGCGCTCGGGTGTGCTCACGTCGCCAATAATTGGAATGAAACCCCTGGGGGCTTCCGGCGGTTGGTCGTTCTATCGAGACGTCCACCGGTTCGGCTTCGAGACTTTCCGCAAACTGGCTGAGGCCGGTACGAAACTGGTCGACGATGCGACTGCAGCCATTGAAGCCTAGCCCGAGATGGCGCGCATCAAGAAAACCATTGTTCCAG